>JAUTCT010000001.1 GCA_030673875.1 Verrucomicrobiota bacterium JB025
CTTTCGGCTCACTCACCTCACGGTGGCGACCTTGCCTTTCACTACGGTTGCTGTCACTCAGTCCGTCCAATACGTTTCAATTGTTAAGTTCATGCCCATGCCGGGCACACTAGGGACGCACCGCCGGGGCGTCCGTCTTCCGCAAAGCCCATCCGCAGGAGCCCATCCGCAGGAGCGGCGATGCATGATCGCCGACCCCTCACCAGCGCGCAGCGCGCTACCCGCCAAAGCCCATCCGCCGGTAGGGACGCACCGCCGGGGCGTCCGTCTTCCCGCCAAAGCCCTCGCTTGAGATCCGCGCGAAGCCCCCTTCGCTCAATCACCCTTCGTGCCTTCGTGTGAGCCCCATCTTCCAACCCCAAACTCAATTCCCGCCGCGCAGCGGCCTTGGCGCCTCTTGAGCGCCATAGCTCCAAGCGACGGCGGTTGGCGGTTCACCCCCCACCAGCCCGCAGGGCGCTACCAGCCAAAGCCCATCCTCCGGTAGGAACGCCCCGCCACGGCATCCGTCTTCCACCAAAGACCTGCTTGAGATCCGCGCAACGCTCCCTTCTCTCAATCACCCTTCGTGCCTTCGTGTGAGCCCCATCTTCCAACCCCAAACTCAAATCCCGCCGCGCAGCGGCCTTGGTGCCCTTCCCACCTCTTGAGCGCCATAGCTCCAAGCGACGGCGATTGGCGGTGAAATTCAAAATTCAAAATCCAAAATTCAAAATTCCTCATCTCCCCCCCCTCACCCACACTTCGAATTCTCCGCGCACTTCCACAGCGCAAACACCGCGCCCTCGGTATCCTGGATCACCGCCATCGTGCCCGCATTCGGAATCTCCAGCACATCCTGCAGCACCGTGCCTCCCGCCGCGCGCACCTTCGCCACATCGGCGGCCACATCATCGGAGTTCACATAGGCCAGCCAGTTCGGCGGCACCGGCCCCATCTCGGGCTTGATTTCAAGCAACCCGGCCACCGGCACGTCGTCCTTCTTGAACATCGTGTAGTCCACCCCCGGCGCCACATTCGCCGTATCCGCCACCCAGCCGAAAACAGCCCCATAGAACTTCTTCGCGGCCTCGGGGTTGCTGGACATCAACTCGTTCCAGCCGAAAGTGCCGGGCTTCACATTTGGATGATTCGATTCACTCATGATTTTGATTCCCAGAATGGGTCCGCCAACAAACGCCAATCCACCGCCAAACGCAAGGATTCGCTTCCGCCCCCCAGCTCAGGGCGATCAAATTAGGGAGAAACGCTTGATCAGCTCGGCAGCAGAACCACTGGATTCGATGATGGTTCTCTATCTGGCAAGGCATGGTGCTCCGAATGTCTCGCGAGTTGGGAGTCCTTCACCTTCAACGGTCTTAAAAAATCAGTGAAATCCGTCCAATCAGTCTGAATCTGTGGTTCTTATTGGCGCTTCTTGAGTGGGTTGTTCCTTAGCTTGATCGCCCTGCCTCCCAGCTCCCCCGCCCCCACATCCACGCCCTGTGATTCACGCTCTATTTCCACTTTTCACCATCTCCTGATAATAGTATTCACATCCGGATGAAATCAGGAAAGCGGGTGCCGGCCCTCCACTTCCCCAGTCACATCATCACGATTGTCGCCATCCTGACGGTCACCATGCCCCGACCCCTCGTTGCGGAACCCTCAAGTCCCCAAACCAAGGGCCAGAACAAACCAACGACCGAACTCCAACAGGCGGAACAACGCGTCGAACAACTCGCCCAGACCAATCACAAACTCCGGAAACTCGCCCGGTCCTTCCTTGTCGGAAAACCACTCGGAGATTTCACCGACAAACAAGGCACCATCTATCAAGACGCCACCGTCCTCAAGATCGGCACCACCTCGATCACCCTCGGCCACCTCGCCGGCAAAGGGAGAACCCGCACCTCGACCACGCTGAAACTCGACGATTGCCCCGCCGAATGGGCACTGCTCGGCGACTCGTCTGACCAACCCCAGTTCGCCTCCCAACCGCCCGTCAAATCCGGCGCAACCGGCGACCTCTCCGCAGCGATCGTCGTCATCGAAGGCGACAAGGGAACCGGCACCGGATTCCTCGCCAATGACAATGGCAAAACCTACCTCTTCACCGCCGCACACGTCCTCTCCGGCAACCAAAAACTCGCGGTCAAACTCCCCACCGGCAGGAAAATCACCCGCTTCGGAGCCTTCCAGGCCTGTGAAGGCGCCGACCTCGTGCGACTCGAAGTCCTCGAACCCGTCGAACACACCCTCAACATCGCCGACTCCGCCGGCCTCTCCGATCACGGCGTCCCGATCATCGCCGCTGGAAACTCGGGCGGCGGCGGAACCATCGGCTTCGAAGGCGGAAAAATCATGGGCGTCGGACCGGAATCCATCGAAATCGACGCTCAGGTCATCCAGGGCAACAGCGGCGGCCCCATTGTCATCAGGGACTCGCTGGCCGTCATCGGCGTCGTCACCCACCTCGTCGACGCCCGCAAGGACAAGTGGGCCGAAACCACCCGCTACTCCGACATCCGCCGCTTCGGCGCCCGCCTCGACCGCGATTGGGAATGGCGGGAAATGCCCATCGGCCGCTTCCTCGGCGAGGGCAGCAAACTCAAGGAAATCCAGGACTACAACATGATGATCGCCATCGCCCTCGTCCCGTCCAGCGAACCCGGCGACGTGCTCGACGAATACAAAACCACCCGCATTTCCAAGGAAATCCGCTCACTCCGCAGCTGGCTCACGACCATGCGCTCCAGCAACCGGAGAATCAGCGACACCGACTGGAACCGCCGCATCAACTCGTTCCTCACCAGTCTCAAGACCATGTCCGTCAAACAAATCAAGGACGTCGATGCCAACCAATACGCCTGGTTCCACAAGGAGATGGGAAGCCAGCTCCTCATCCAGCGCCACAAACTCATCAGCGAATGCGAAAAGGCCATCGAAGTCTTCCGCCCCGGCGGATCCAGCAGCCGCTGACCCCCACATGGACTGCGCCGGCATGACGGCGCTTTGCGGTCCGGCGAGGCATGCCTCGCGCGGCCGGCCGACCCACCAATCCCCCCCACCAATCCAAAGCGGCGTCATGCCGCCGCACTCCAAGGCATCACCAGTCGTCAGCCGGTTGGTAGTCGTCACCCACCTTCAGCCTGTCGGTCGGGAATGAGTAGACGGTTTTCACACGCGAAGCAGGCGCCTGTTTCTCGAACCAATTCGCTGAACACCACGGATAGGCATCCGCCTTGTGCACGAGCCCGTGTTTCACCGGATTCCGGTGCACGTAGTGCAGTCGGGCAAGATAGGACTTCTCGTGGGTCAGCCGGGTTTCGCGGAAGTTGTGCCAGACTTTCCTGCCCGACGTTCCGTCGAGACGGTTGATCCACGTCGCGGTCTTGCCATGAAGCTTGCCCAGCATCGCGGAGAGCCCTGCGGGATCGGATGGTGCGGCGCCAACAAAGTGGTAGTGATTGGAAAACACGGCCCACGCCTCCAGCCTCCAACCGAACTCGTGTGCCACCGAAAGCAGCCCCCTGTGCAGCACTTCCAGCCTGCATTTCCCCGCGAAGTAATCTACCTTGAGATAGGTTCCGGCCGTCACCATATACGTGCCGTTCAGTGACAGCCGATGAGGAGGTGCGTGCGGCCAATGAACCTCGGACATATCAAACCATCACCCGATCAAGCACCGCCACGCAAGCATCGACTGCGCCCCCCACATGGACTGCGCCGGCACGACGGCGCTTTGCGGTGCGGCGAGACATGCCTCGCGCGGCCGGCCGACCCACCAATCCACCCCCACCAATCCAAAGCGGCGTCATGCCGCCGCACTCCAAAATCGCCATCCCCCACATGGACTGCGCCGGCAGGACGGCGCTTTGTGGTTCGGCGAGGCATGCCTGGCGCGGCCGG
>JAUTCT010000002.1 GCA_030673875.1 Verrucomicrobiota bacterium JB025
TTCGAATCCGTCCGGAAAGCCACCGGAATACTCATCACGTCGTGTTCTGTCAGACATTCCGGCATAGTGGGCCACTACATATAGAGTACAAGTGAAATATCGGACAATATGAACTACTACTCAAAGTGAGGTAGCCCTGACCGCCCCCCCGACAGTTGCATTAGCAGCTTGGCGAATCTGAAACGCCTCCGTTACCCTGCATGGGTGACGGAGGCGTTCCCTTTTCTCAATCCCATCAACACACTGCCCGGCATCCGCGCCAGCTGGGTCGGCCGTGTCCCGGACCTGACCATCACCGGCGACCGCGACGAAGCCATGCGCCTGCTCCGCCCCGGCCACCAGGCCGCGCTCGCCTGCTTCGCCCCCGGCAGCCGCGTCTGGCGCGCCGAACAAATCCACGACAACAAGGTCGCCGTTGTCCCCGCGGCCCACGAAACCACCGCCCCCGACGGATTGCCCGTCATCCCCGGAGCCGACGGACTGGTCACCAACCAGACCGGCAACACCCTCGTCATCTACGTCGCCGACTGCGGACCAATTTGGCTCGCCGATGCGGCAACCGGAGCCATCGGCCTGCTCCACTCCGGCAAAAAAGGCACCGAACTCGACATCCTCAGCCGCGGACTCGACACCATGGCCCGCCACTTCGGCACCCGCCCGGAAAACGTCACCGCCGTGCTCGGCCCGTGCATCCGCCCGCCCGACTACGAAACCGACTTCGCCGCCGAGATCGCCCGCCAGGCCGACCGCGCCGGACTCGCCAATTTCACCGACTGCCAACTCAACACCGCCTCCGACCTCGACGCCAACTACTCCTACCGCACGGAACTCGGAAAAACCGGCCGCATGATGGCCATGATCGTCCGCGACACCACGCCATGAGCACCCACCCCTTCACCGCCCCCGCCAAACTCAACCTCTCGCTGCGTGTCATCCGCAAACGCGAAGACGGCTTCCATGACATCGACACCCTCATGCTGAAGCTCCCCGGCCTCGCAGACACCCTGATCTTCGAGGAAACCGGCGCCTACTCCCTCACCTGCAACACCCCGGACATCCCCACCGACGACTCCAACCTCGTCACCAAAGCCGCCAGGGCCTTCGCGCAAGCCGCCGCCACCACCCTGCGCCACTCCATCACCCTCGACAAAGCCATCCCCTCCGGCGCCGGCCTCGGCGGCGGCAGCTCGGACGCCGCCACCACCCTCACCGCCCTCAACCAGCTCCACGACTCGCCGCTGGCTCCCGCGGAACTCCACGAGATCGCCGCCACCCTCGGCTCAGACATCCCCTTCTTCCTGCGCGCCGAACCCGCCGCCCGCTGCACCGGCCGCGGCGAAGTCATCACCGCCGCCACGGCTCCCGCGCCGCTCCCCGTGCTCCTCCTCAAACCCTCCTTCGGCGTTGCCACACCGGACGCCTACCAACGCTGGCAGACGTCCAGGGAAATCCCCGGCATCCACTACGCCGCAAGCAACATCGACGGCCTCGAAATCGTCAACGACCTCGAACGCCCGGTGTTCCAGAAACACCGCTTCCTCGCCGAGCTCAAACAATGGCTCGCCGACCGCTCCGAAACCCGCACCGCCCTGCTCAGCGGCTCCGGCTCCACCGTCTTCGCCATCCTCCGCAACGACGCCGACGCCAGCCACCTCGCCAACTGCGCCCGCCACGAACTCGACCCCCACCTCTGGCACTGGAGCGGAACCACCGCCTGACCACCCCGGGCCCATCCCCGAGGCTGCCCTCACCGCAGGGATTCGATCTCCTCCAGCGGATAGGTCCAGATTTCGGCGAGCGTCGGGTGATACCATTGCACCTTGAGAAGATCCCGCACCGTCGCCCGCAGCGTCACGCCAACCGCCATCGCGTGAATCAACTCGCCACCGTCCCGACCCACACACTCCGCGCCGAGCACCACGCCCGTCGCCCGCTCGGCGAAGACTTTCACGTATCCCTGCCCGGCCTCCATGAGGATCGACTTGCCGTGATCGTCAAACGGGTAACCGGCACTCACGAAATCAACGCCGCGCTCGTTCAACTCCGCTTCGCCCAATCCCGCCACCCCAATCTGGGGATCGGTGAAAACCACTCCGACGTGCGGGTCGCCAATGACCGGCTCGGCCGCCCGACCCGTCGCATGCCGCGCCGCCAGCTCGCCCTGGAGGATGGCCAGATGCACCATCTCATGGGGCCCGGCGACATCGCCACAGGCTGAGACCTTCGGATTGCTCGTTTGCTGCATGTCGTCGCAACGGATCCCCCCGTCGTCGCGCAATGCGATCCCGGCGGCATCCAGCCCCAGCCCCCGGGTCGCCGGCCTGCGCCCCAGCGCGTTGAGCAAATAGGGCGCCGTGCGGGTCAGGGTCTCCCCCGCATGCTCGAAACGAACGCAAAACCCGCCGTCCGAATGCGCAATCGATTTGAGCACCGTATCAGTGTGCAGCTCGATGCCCTCCCGCCGGAAAACCTCTTCCACCACCGCCGCCGCCTCGGCCGGCATCTCCTTCAACACCCGCGGACTGCGCTGGATCTGAATCACCTCGCTGCCGACCCGCCTGAGAAATTGCGCCAGTTCACACGCCACCACCCCACCACCCAGCACGATGATCTTTTCCGGTAGAAAATCGAGATCGAGAATGTCATCGCTGGTCCAATACGGAACCCCGGCGAGCCCATCGACCGGCGGTTCGGCAACCACCGACCCGGTCGCCACCATGAAGTGGTCGGCGGTGAGCCGCGTCCCGTCGTCGAGCTCGATCGCATCCGCAGCGATAAACCTCGCCCGCTTGCGGAATAGCGTGAAGCGGTCGCTCTGGAGCTGCCCCTGCCGATACGCGGCAAACTCCCCGATCACCTTCCGCTTGCGCTCGTGAAGCGCGGCCATGTCGGCGCTCGCCTCGGGAACCTTCAGCCCGAATTTCTCCGCCAGCCGCGCCAGATGCAGCACTTCGGCGGAATAGATCAACGTCTTCGACGGCATGCAGCCGCGCAAAATACACAGCCCGCCCAGCGTTTCCGCACCATCGACGATCGCGACATGCTCGCACACTTCCCGCGCGGTGCGTGCGGCGGCATAGCCCCCGCTGCCCCCGCCAATCACCAGATAGTCAAAATGGGTTCGGCTCATCGAAGCCAATCCATACACCAAGAACCGGAGCGGGAAAACCCGTCGCTCTCACCCCGAGGCGAATCATCGAAGGCGTGATCGACCGCTCGCAACACCATGCCTCCCCCTCGTGAACAGCCCGCCCCCCCATCGCACACCACGGCGAAACCAACACCAAACTTAAACACGACTTAGACAAATAGAGAAAATCGCGAGAATTTTGCACCTTTATTCGACATTTCTTTGACAGAATTCAAATCCTAGACGTTATGTAGACACCGAGCGGGAAACTCGCCCGGCAATCAACAAACAACACAACCAACCGAACACGATGAAAATCAGCCTCATTTGCACCACCACCGCCGCCCTCTCCCTACTCGCCATGGCGCCCCTTGCCACCGCAAGTAACTGCTCTTCCACCAGCACCACCGCCAGCGCGGAGAAAAGCGCCAAAAACGTCGTGGAAATCGCCGCCGGTCACGACTCGTTCAAGACCCTGGTCACTGCCGTGAAAGCCGCCGGACTCGCCGAAACCCTCAGCGGTGACGGACCATTCACGATCTTCGCACCCACCGACGACGCCTTCGCCAAACTGCCGGACGGCACCGTGGAATCCCTCCTCAAACCCGAAAACAAGGCCCAGCTTCAGGCGATCCTCACCCTGCACGTGCTCGGTGCCAAGGTCCTCGCAGCCGACGTCAAACCGGGCATGGTGAAAACCTTGAACGGCGAGGAAGTCGAAATCGCAGTCAACGATGGCAAGGTCACGGTCAAGGGCGCCAACGTGGTGCAAACCGACATCATCGGCACCAACGGCGTCATCCACGTGATCGACACGGTCATGCTCCCCGCGTCCTGAACCTGCCCGGAAATTCAATCTCCAACCGGCGCGGGGAAGGATGCGGCCATGCCCGCCCGCCCCGCGCCACACTCATTTCAAACCACGCTCACCATCATGAAACACAAACCCATGTGGACCATCGCCGCCGGAGGTGTCCTGCTCCTCACCGTGGCCGCTTGCGCGCTACCCGCGGGCCGCGGCAAATATGAATCCCCCGACTACCAGGTCGAAGCGGCCGACGGCGCATTCGAAGTCCGCGACTACCCGACCATGACGGTGGTCTCAACCTCAATGACCACCGACGACGACCGCCGGAACTCGGCGTTCATGAAATTGTTCCGCTACATTTCCGGCCAGAATGAAAAGGACCAGAAGATCTCAATGACCACGCCGGTTTTCTCCACCAGACAGAGCGACACCGCCAGCATGAGCTTCGTGGTCCCCGCGGAAGTGGCCAAAGCGGGCGCACCTGCCGCCAACGACGAATCGGTGACCATCTCCGAGCGCAAGGGCGGCCGATTCGCCGTCTACCGCTACAGCGGCCGGTGGACCGATGAGCTGAACCGCGCCGCCACGGAGAAACTCGCAGCGTGGATCGCCGAACAGGGCCTGCGCCCCATCGGTGAGCCGGAAACCGCAAACTACGACCCGCCCTACACACCGCCGCCGTTCCGCCGCAACGAGGTCCTGGTCCGGATCGCAAAATAGGCCACGGCAACCCGTGACCCATCTTTCAAACTTCGCCCGCCTGTCGCAACCGGACCGGCGGGCGTGTCATGTGGTGCCGCATCTCCGTCCGCCGGAGGCAGATGCGGCACTCATGGAATGTCTTACGCTTCGTCCGTTTCCGGCACGTCATACTGATCCTTCAGCTTCTTGAGCTTCTGCTCCATCACCTTGATCTGCTCCTTGTGCTCCGGATTGCTGTAGATGTTGTTCATCTCCGTCGGATCGGTCTTCAGGTCATACAGTTCCCACTCCTCGCCGTTCGGCACATCCTTGCCGTAGAAGCGGATCAACTTCCAGCGACCGTCAAACACCCCTTCGTGGCGGCGCACGGCATGCGGACCGGGATACTCGTAGTAGTGGTAATAAAGCGAATCACGCCAGTCGGCCGGCTTCTCGCCCTTCAGCAGCGGCACCAGACTCTTGCCCTGCATGTCGTCCGGAATCGGCGCGTCCGCGAGGTCGAGAAACGTCTCCGCAAAGTCGATGTTCTGCACCAGGTCGGTGTTGACCGAACCCGGCTTGATCTTGCCCGGCCACTTGGCAATCAGCGGCGTGCGGAACGACTCCTCATACATGAAGCGCTTGTCGAACCAACCGTGCTCGCCCATGTAGAACCCCTGGTCCGCGGAATACATCACGATGGTGTTGTCGGTCAGCCCCATCTTCTCGAGCGCCTCCACCACTTTGCCGATGTTGACGTCGACCGCCCAGGTGCAGCGCAGGTAGTCCTTCAGGTAGGCCTGGTATTTCCATTTCACCAGATCCCTGCCGGTCGGCGGGTTGGCGTTGAATTCCGCCGAGCGCTTCGCAAACCGCGGATCCTCGAAGAAATGCTTCGACCAGCTGGATTTCTTCGGATCGGCATACCATTCCTTGTCATTCACCTTGAGGTCGTGACCGACGATCAAATGCCGGTCCACTTCCATCATCTGGCCGCGGGCGGCCGCGCCACGGGTGGCATAGTCGTCAAACAGGTTGGCCGGCTCGGGGATTTCCACATCCTCATACTTGCTCATGTATTCGGGCGCCGGGATCCAGTTGCGGTGCGGAGCCTTGTAGTGGAGCATCAGCATGAACGGCTTTTCCTCGTCACGCTCGTTCTCCAGCCAGTTCAGCGCGCGCTCGGTGATCACTTCCGTCGAATGGCGCCCCGGATACGTCGTCTTGCCTTCCTCGGTGATGAACACCGGATCGTCGTAGCTCCCCTGCCCGGGCAGCACTTCCCAATAGTCGAAGCCCTGCATCTTGCCCGCCAAATGAATCTTGCCGACCATCACGGTCTGGTAGCCGTTTTTCTGCAGGATCTTCTGGAACTGCTGCTGGTCGTGGTTGAACGGCCCCACGTTGTCCACCTTGCCGTTCTTGTGGCTGTGCTTGCCGGTCAACAGCGTCGCCCGGCTCGGCGCACAAATCGAGTTGCCCACATAGGCACGGTCAAAGCGCATGCCCTGATCCGCCAGCTTGTCGATATTCGGCGAGGGGTTCAGCGGTTGAAACCGGCTGCCATACGCGCCAATCGTCTGATACGAGTGATCGTCTGAAAAAATCCAAACAATGTTCGGCCTTTCCGCGGCGGCAATCCCTGCCAGCAACACAAGCCCTGCAATAATTCTATTCACCATGTTTTCCTGCTCCTGATTTTGTGATTCGTATGAAAATACGCCCACCGTTGGCGCGCGGCTTTCAATAACTTTTCGCTGTTGGCCATTGCAAGGACGCAAACCCCTTTCTGGACATCCGCCCGCCTCACCGGACCCGCCCCGCCCAAACCGGCGCCAACCGGCGGCCATGACCGCACCCGGCCACCGAACACAAAAAATCCGCAACCGGACACCCGGCTGCGGAATCTCGATTCTCCGTGGAGGCGGAATTATTCGCCGCCTTGTGGCGGTCCGCCTTTGCCACCCTTGGCATCGTGGGGAGGACGGTGAGCCTTGAATTCCTCAAGCGTGAGGCTGCCGTCGGAATCCGCGTCGATCTCAGCGAAGACCTCCGCGGCCTTGGTCGCGTCTTCCTTCGCCTTCGGGCCGTTCTTGAATTCCTCAAGCGACACCCCGCCGCTGGAATCAGCATCGAGCATGGCGAAGATTTCACTCGGCTCGGGCCGTTGGCGTCCACCCGGTCCTCCCTGCCCACCCTGCGGCGGCCCTTGGGCGAATGCGAATGAAGTGGCGATGGCGAGGATGCCGAGCGAGTATTTCACTGTTTTCATGGTCTTGATGTTCGTTTTTTTTAATTGAGCGGCAGGTTGGATACCCATCCGCGACATGTGTTGAAACTCCGCAACCACCGACACGTTTCTCTCGGAATTATTAAGAGTTGGTAAAGCCTCGACCACCGCCCGCAGAGCCCCCACCCGGCTCCCAACGCCGCGAACCAACGCCCCACCCCATCACCGCCAGCACCGGACCACTTCTCCCGAAACACCCGGAAAACCGGCTTTCTCAGCCAGATTCCGCCACAACACCCGCATATTTTGCCGAACTCATCGCGGTCGCACGCTTTTCAAACACCCTGTTTGACAAGACCGGGCGGGCTACCTAGCTTCCCCGCCCCGGCGTTCCCGCCGTTTCCATTGATCATGAACATCGTTGTCGAGAAGCTCCAGCAGTGCGCCGCCACCCTCAAAGTCGAGATCCCCGCCGAGAAGGTCCAGGGCAAGCGCGACCAAATCATTGGCACCTACACCGCCCAAGCCAAAGTTCCCGGTTTCCGTCCTGGCAAGGCTCCCAAAGCCGTCATTGAAAAACGCTACAAAAAGGAAATCGCCGAAGAGGTGAAGGAAAAACTCGTCAACGAAGCCTACGACGAAGCCCTCGAAAAAGAAAAACTCAAGGTGCTCGATTTCGGCATGCCGGAAAACCTCAGCGAATCCCCCGACGGCTCGCTCTCGTTCGAAGCAAAGCTCATGCTCGCCCCCGAAGTCACCCTGCCCAACTACAAAGGCCTCGCCATCACCATCCCCACCGAAGACGTCCCGCAGGAAGACATCGACAACCAACTCGAAGGCCTCCGCGAGCGCTTCGCCGAATTCAAGAACATCGAAGGCCGCGGCGCCGCTGCCGGCGACTACGCCGTCATCGACTACAAATCCTCCGTCGAAGGCAAACCCACCGAGGAATTCCTCGGCAAACCCGTCGGCATCATCGCCGGACAGGAAAACCACTGGATCAAACTCGACGACGAATCGTTCCTCCCCGGATTCGCCGAAAAGGTCGAAGGCATGAACGTGGGCGATACCCGCGAAATCACCGTCACCATGCCCGAAGACTTTCCGCTTCCCGAACTCGCCACCAAGGAAGTCGTGTTCGAAACCACCCTCAAGGAACTCAAGGAAGCCGAACTTCCCAACCTCGACGACGAACTCGCCGCACGCCTCGCCCCCGGCAAAACCCTCGAGGACATCACCGAAATCATCCGCGAAAACATGCTCGCCGAGCGCAAACGCAAAATCGCCGACCTCAAGGTCGACCAACTCGTCGGACAACTCACCAGCCAAACCGATTTCGAACTCCCCGAGGAACTCGTCAACCGCGAGACCCAAAGCCAGGCCGACAACATGGTCCAGCGCGGCATCCAGTCCGGCATGTCCGAAGCCGACATCGCCTCACAACAAGCCGACCTCTTCGACGCCGCTGGCAAACAAGCCGTCAACAGCCTCCGCACCAACTTCATCCTCCAGGAAATCGCAATCGCGGAAAACCTCACCGTCCCGGACTCCGACCTCATCAACCATCTCGCCATGATGGCCCAGCAACGGAAGGAATCCCCCAAGAAATTCATCCGCCAAATGCAGCGCGAAGGACGCATCCAGTCGGTCCGCAGCTCGCTCCTCATCGGCAAAGCCATCGACTTCCTCGTCGAAAATGCCGAAGTCACGGAATCGGCCGAGGCCACCATTGAATCATAACTTAAACGTGTTAGCGTTCCGATGCACATGAATCTCCACAGCACCCCTAGCAACAACTACTACGTCCCCACGGTCATCGAACAGGATGGCCGCGGAGAACGCGCGTTCGATATCTACTCGCGCCTCCTCAAGGACCGCATCATCTTCATCGGAACGCCCATCGATGACTTCGTCGCAAACTCCGTCATCGCCCAGATGCTCTTCCTGCAAATGCAGGACCCCAAAAAGGACATCCACATCTACATCAACTCCCCGGGAGGTTCCGTCACCGCCGGCCTGGCGATGTACGACACCATGCAGTTCCTCACCTGCGACGTGAACACCTACTGCATCGGCATCGCCGCATCCATGGGATCCGTCCTGCTCACCGCCGGGACCAAGGGCAAACGCTTCTGCCTGCCCAACTCCCACGTCATGATCCATCAGGTCTCCGGTGGCGCCCAGGGCACCGCCGCCGACGTCGAACGCACCATCGGCTTCATGTTCAACCTGAAAAAACGCCTCAACGGAATCCTCGCCAAACACACCGGCAAATCCGATGAGCAGATCGAAATCGACTCCGACCGCGACAACTACATGTCCGCGGAAGAATCCGTCGCCTACGGACTCGTCGACAAGGTCCTCGAAAACCGCAAGCAACTCCCGGATTCCGTCGCCGCACTCACCGCAGACGACAAACCCGAAAAGTCCGACGACTGATTCTTTCGGCTTTTCAGCATATCAGCATTCCTGTAGATTCCCAAAATGGCCCGTGCATCCAATCTCACCATGTGCTCCTTCTGCGGAAAGAGCCACTCCGAGGTCAAAAAACTGATCGCGGGGCCCGGCGTCTACATCTGCAACGAATGCATCGACGTCTGCTCCGGCATTCTCGAAAAAGAACTCGGGACCTCCACCGGCAAAAGCAAAAGCCCGGCGGAGAAACCCGGCTTCAAGATTCCCGCACCCGTCGAAATCCTCGAGAAACTCAACGAGTTCGTCATCGGCCAGGAGAATGCCAAAAAGGTCCTCTCCGTCGCCGTCTACAACCACTACCAACGCCTCCGCCAACACCAAACCAAACTCGACCCCGAGTTTGACGACGTCGAAATCGAGAAGTCCAACATCATGCTTCTCGGCCCCACCGGATCCGGCAAAACCCTGCTCGCCCGCACCCTCGCGCGGGTCCTCGACGTGCCATTCTGCATCGTCGACGCCACCACCCTCACCGAAGCCGGCTACGTCGGTGAAGACGTCGAAAACATCATCCTCCGCCTCCTCCAGGCGTCCGACTTCGACGTCGCCCGCGCCGAACGCGGCATCATTTACGTCGACGAAATCGACAAAATCGGCCGCAAAACCGAAAACGTCTCGATCACCCGCGACGTCTCCGGAGAAGGCGTCCAGCAGGCGCTGCTCAAAATCCTCGAAGGCACCACCTGCAACGTCCCGCCCCAGGGAGGACGCAAGCACCCCCAACAGGAATACATCCAGGTCAACACCGAGAAAATCCTCTTCATCGTCGGCGGCGCGTTCGTCGGCCTCGAGGACCTCATCCGCCGCCGCCTCGGCAGCAACACCCTCGGGTTCCACTCGGCCGATGCGAAAATCGACCTCAACGACCCGAAACTCAACGTCCTCGACCGCGCCCAGCCCGAAGACCTGCTCCACTTCGGACTCATCCCCGAATTCATCGGCCGCCTGCCCGTCATCTCCGCCCTGCGCAAACTCACCGAGGAAGAACTCATGTCCATCCTCACCGAGCCCAAAAACGCACTCGTCAAACAATACGCCAAGCAGCTCGCCATGAATGACGTCAAACTCAAGGTCACCAAAGACGCCCTGCGCGCCCTGGCCGAGGAAGCCGTCGAACGTGGAACCGGCGCACGCGCACTCCGCTCGATCTTCGAAAAAATGATGCTCGAAGTCATGTTCGACCTCCCCTCACGCGAGGACGTCGATGCCGTCACCATCAACCGCCAGGTTGTCGAAGGCACCCGCCCGCCGGTCGTCCGCCGCAAGCGCAACACCGACAAGGGCGCGGACAAAGACGCCGCCTGAGACCCCGGTCAACCGCCAAACCCGGGAACCCCCGCGCGAATCTTCTCGGAGAAATCCGCGTCTTGATCGGCCGCCCGCGCACGTTCGTTCACGTGCGCCAACTTCTTCAGCTCATCAAACGGCAGCGACCGGTCGATCAGACCGCGTTCGTAGAGCAACCGGTCCATGTAGCCGTTCACCAGCACCCGCCAGTCCCGCCGCATCAGCCGGCCCGCCCGGGTCTGGTTGAGGATCGCCGTCGTGCAGTTGTTGGTGACCGCATTGTACCAGCGCGGCTTCTCGGCGAGCTCGTTCACCTGAGCGACATAGTCGAGAAACAACGCGCGCGAATCCTGTTTCCTCAGCCGGTAAAGATACACATCCTCGCCCTTCCGGTAGTTCGTCCGCAACCGGATCACGTCCCGCTCCTCCGCCACCACCAGGAACATCTCGAACCTCCGGTACAATCCCCCGATCGCCGAATAGCTCTCACCCTTCTCCATCCGCGTCTCGATGCTGAAACACACCCGTCCCTGCTCGCCGAAATCAAACGAAACAATCGGATGCGCCATCAACTCCGACCCCCAGTAGTTGACAAACAAATCCACCCCCTCCAGATGCGACAACGACAACTTCCTCAGCTCGAACTTCGCAACAAAGTCCTCCTCGGTCCGGTAATCGAAATTCCGCACTAGATACAGCGTCACCTCGTCACCCTCCACCACCGCCTTTGCCGGCAGCATCACCCCCGGCTTCCAGTCACGGAACTGCCGCGGCTGCAATGTCAGCCACCACACCGCCACCACCAATACCGCCAGCACCACCAGGCCCTTCGCCAACCAGAACGGCCGCACCCGAAGCACCACAACCAGCACCCCGATCAGGAACAACCACGCCGCCGGAGCCGAGTGTTCCGCCCAAGGAAAATCAAACCACAAGGCTCCAAACGCCCACGACACCGGCAAAACCAGCAGCCCCCACCCCAAACCTCCCATCACCAGACCGGCCACTCGGCGCGCCTTCCCTCTCCAGCCACTCCCGTTCTCAGTTTCACTCATCCTCCCCCCCATTAGCTGCCAACCCACCCTCTGACAACCCGATTGCACGTCCCGCCCACCATCCGCCGGAGCTTCCCGCTCAGCCGGATGAAAGCCGCCGCACTGGCACAATCGATGCTTGCCTCCCACCGTGAACCTGCTAGTGTCCTGACACTCTCCGGGACCCATTTCCGGTTCGACCAACGAAAACAACCATACGTCGAAAACAACCACACGTAACCAACCATCATGAAAACCATCAAACTTGCCATCCTCGTCGCCGTTGCCTCCCTTTTCGCAGCTTCCTGCTGCCCGAGCGCCGCTCCGGCCCCCGCCCCCGCTCCGATTCCGACCAAGTAATCGGTTCGACCCAGCTTTCTCAACCGGAGCCTCCCCGCGAGGCTCCGGTTTTTTTATGCCTGTTCCGCTCCTCCCCAGTCTTTTTCCTTGGACACTTGCGCCGGGTTTTCTACGCTGCGTCGGCCCAAAAACCGCACTACATGGCAAAAAAAGAGCTCACCATTCTCAATAAACTCGGCATCCACGCGCGCCCGGCCGCACAGTTCGTGAAAACCGCGAACCGCTTCGAAGCCGATATTTTCGTCGAGAAAGACGGTGAAGAAGTCGACGGCAAAAGCATCATGGGCCTCATGATGCTCGCCGCCGGTCACGGCTCCGTCATCCTCGTCACCGCCGACGGACCGGACGAAGACGCGGCTATCGCCGCCATCAACGACCTCATCGACCGCAAATTCGAGGAGGATTGATCCCGCCGGACATCTCCGGCATCTGCCCTGCATCCGCATCTGCCCGACCGCCACTCGTCCCGGCGGATTCCCCTCGCGTCGGCTCTCTATCGCTTGCCGCCCGGCGCAACCTTGCGTCTCGCCATGTCGCAGCCACACGCACCGCCACAGCCGGTCCCCTGCTTCGCCCGCGTCGCCAGCCGCCAAACAAACACCGCCACCGTCACTGCCACGACCGCGGCCGCAGCGATGTCCTGCCAGCCGTCCATCAGCCGAATCCAAGAAGTTTTCCGCCCTGGAACACCACCAGAGCCGCCGCATAGGCAAACCCGGTCATGAACACAAACTGTCCGACCGCCCATTTCCACGAGCCCGACTCCTTCGCCACCACCGCCGAGGTCGGCAGGCACTGCAGCGCGTAAATGTAGAAAACCAAGATCGAGATCATCGAAAGCGTCGTGAAAATCGGCGTGCCATCCGGCCACTTCGCCAGCGCCAGCTTCTCCCGCAACGAATCGCGCGTCTCCACATCATCATCGCTTTCCTCCACCCGGAACAGCACCGCAAGAGACGAGTTGAACACCTCGCGCGCCGCAAATGACGTCAAAATCGCCGTGCCGATCCGCCCGTCGAACCCGAGCGGCTTCACCACCGGCTCGATCACCGCACCCATCCGGCCCATCGCACTGTGCGCCAGCGCCTCGCCGTCATCGTCGGCATCCAGCTTCGGATACGTGCTGAGTGCCCACAGCAGAATCGAAAGCCCCAGAATCACCGTGCCCGCCTTGGCCACAAACGACCACCCGCGCTCGACCACATGGCGGATGATGTAGCCCCACTGCGGCATCCGATACGGCGGCAGCTCCAGCATGAACCCGGTGTGGTCCTTCTCCGGCCCCAGCTTGCCACGCAGCAACCGCGCCACGACAAACGCCGTCAGGGTGCCCAGCGCGTATATCCCGAAAAGCACCAGCGCCTGTTTCCACGAGCCCCCCTCGGACTCGCCCATCAGCAGCGGAACAATCAGGAAATACACCGGAAGCCGCGCCGAACAACTCATCCAGGGCGCCACGAACATCGTCGTGATCCGCTCCTTCGCGGAATCAATCGTGCGCGTCGCCATCACCCCGGGGATCGCACACGCAAACGAACTGAACATCGGCAGAAACGACTTCCCGCTCAGACCGGCCTTGCCCATCACCCCATCCATCAAAAATGCCGCACGCGCCATGTAGCCGGAACTCTCCAGCAACCCGATGAAGAAAAACAACATCAGGATCTGCGGTAAAAACACCAGCACGCCCCCGACCCCGCCGATCACTCCGTCCACCAACAGCGAACGCAGGTCCCCCTCGCCCATCAGACCCTCCACCCATCCGGCAACCGCATCCTGACCCGCCTCAATCCAGCCCATCGGAATCCCCGCCCACGAAAAAATCGCCCAAAACAGCGTGAACATCAGCCCCACAAAAAACACCCAGCCCAACACCGGGTGCAACAACCACGCGTCCAATCGGTCCGAAACCGTGCTCTGATGCGTCTCCGTCCGCCGCGCGGCCACCTCGCAGATCTGCAGGATATAATCGCGCCGTGCCTCGTCGCCATCCTCACCCTCCGTCTTCCACTTCGCATGCGCCGCGGCAGGAAACGGAAAACGCAGCGCCTGCTTCAACTCGATCACCCCCTTGCCCTTGTCTGCAGCCATCGGCACCACCGGCACACCCAACTCCTCGGAAAGCTTCGCCGGATCCAGCCTCAGCCCCGCCTTCTCCGCCATGTCCACCATGTTCAGCGCCACCACGACCGGCAACCCCAGCTCGATCACCTGCAGCGCCAACTGCAAATGACGCTCCAAATTCGAAGCATCCACCACACACACCACCAAATCCGGCTTCTCACCGTCCAACTTGCCCGACAGCGCGTCCACCGCCACCTGCTCGTCCTTCGATGGCGCTCGCAGCGAATAACATCCCGGCAAATCCCACACCCGCAGGCGCTTGCCGTGCGGCGTCCGCGTCTCCCCCGTCTTGATCTCCACCGTCACGCCGGAATAATTCCCAACCTTCTGGTTGGATCCCGTCAGCGAATTGAAAAGTGTCGTCTTGCCGGAATTCGGATTCCCCAGCAACGCAATCGTGTGAATATCTTCGCTTTGTTGCATCTCCGTCTCAATAAGAAGTCAAAATCAAATCACCCTCCCAGCCGGTTGCAACCCATCCTCGCTCAGGACGCCATGTCCAGCGGCTCAACCACCACCTGGTCCGCCAGCTCACGGCTGATCGCCAAACGTGTCCCGCACATCGAACAAATCAGGTTCCGCCCGTGAGTCAGCTTCCGCAGCCTCATCTTCTCGCAAAAACCCAAATCCCTCAACCGCTGACACCCCGGACCGCTCAATACCCGGATCTTCACATCACACCCCACCTTGACCTGATTCAAAGTCAGGGTGCTGTCGATTCGAAGATCTGAGCCCAGTGCCTGTGACATGTTGCAATTAAGATCTGCAATTGAGATTACTTTGCAACAAGAAAACCCGTAATTCTTCCTCCCGCCGGAAAATTCATCCACTCCCCGCCCGTCGAAACATCAATATCCCGCCACCACGCCCCATGTGCACGCCCCCACCACCAGCAAACTCATTTCCCGCCAGGGCGCAATGTCAGCACCGCCAACTCAGGCGGGCACGCAAACCTCACCCGCATGCCGGTCGTCCCCACACCGCGCGTCACAAACAGCCGTGAATCCCCCCGTTCGAACAAGCCGTGAACGTATTTCCGCCCCCACTCCACCTTGACCGGAGCATAACCCGCCACCGGCACCCGGCACTGCCCGCCATGCGTGTGCCCGGAGAGCTGCAACACCCCCGGCCGCTGCGGCTCCATCACATCGAAATAGTCCGGTTCGTGCACCATCGCCACCACCGGGACATCCCGCGGAATCCCCGCAACCGCACGCTTCGGGTCCGGATTTCCCAGCCAGACATAATCGGTCCCCGCCACCGCCAGCGACTCCCCCCGGATCCCCACCCGGCAGTGCTGGTTCACCAAAAATGAAATCCCCCGCTTCTCGAATCCCCGCCGCATTTCCGCCGCTCCCCCGCTCCAGCCGTCGTGATTCCCCGCCACCGCAAACACCCCGTGCCTCGCCTCCAACTCCCCCAAATGCTCCAACAACGGCGCCAAAACCACCGGATCGTCATTCACAAAATCCCCCGCCAGCATCACCAAATCCACCGCCTCAGCCCTCACCTGCCTCACCACCTTGCCCAGCAACCCGTCATCATCGTCCGGCCGATAGTGAAAATCCGCCAACAGCGCCACCTTCAAGCCGTCCATCCCCGCCGGCAAACCCGCCAGCACAATCTCCTTCCGCGTCACACTCAGATGGCCCGGCTCGAGCCACGCCGCATCCGCCAGCGTCGCACATCCACCCGCAAGCAGCACCCGCAGCGCCGCCCGACGGGTCAAACCCGGCCGAACATCCAATCGTCCATCACGCATCGCTTTCATCACTGGAAATCATCCCGGCCCCTCGTGAAACCCTCGTGAAACCCTCGTGAAACCCTGATGAACCTCCGGTGAAATCCACCCGCCCTCAGCGTCCGTCCGCCAGCCGCTCGGCAAGCATCTTCGGCAAGCCCGCATCGAGAATCTTCTCCTGCGCCCGGGCGATGTCATACTCAACCCGCCGGAAAACCACCAACTTGTGATCCAAATCGTAAATCGCATAACACGACCGCCAGTCGCCGTCCCGCGGCTGCCCCACCGATCCCACATTGATGAAGTATTTCGACCCCGCTTCAATCGCCACCGACTCCGCCGGCACCTCCTCCACCCGCGAGTCCTTCACATACACCCGCGGCACGTGCGTGTGACCGTGGAAACACAACTGCGTGAACTGATAGGAAAAATTCGACATCGCGTCGAACCGGTTGGTCACGTAGTTCCAGTGCGCCGGCTGGTCCAGCGTGCTGTGCACCACCGTGAAATCGGAAACCTGCCGCACCAACCGCAACCTGCTGAGCCACTTCCGCTGGTCTTCATCCAGCTGCTCCCGCGTCCACTCCAGCGCCGAGGCCGCCACCGGATTCATCGTGTCCAGCGAGTGCGTCCCGGACGCATCCGCGTCATGGTTCCCCTTGATCGTCGGACAGTTCATCCCGCGGACCTTCTCCAAACACGCACCCGGATCCGCATTATACCCCACGATGTCCCCCATGCAGACGTAATCCGTCACGCCTTGCTCTTCAGAATCGGCCAGAACGGCATCCAGAGCCTCGAAATTAGCATGTATGTCACCGAAAAGTGCGATCCGCATGGACAGTTGTGGGGAAAAACCTGCGCAGAGTTTGCCCTATCAGCACCCACTGTCGAGACGAAACCACGCCACCGGACCCCAGCACAACCATGCGCGGCAAAAAAAACCAAAACTTCACCGCAAATCCCACAAATTCACCCGCCCAGGAGCGCACTCTAATCGTCCCGGAACATCTCGTCCAGCGACCTCGGCGTCGGCAGCGGACGGTTCAGCACGCTGTCCTTCTCCGCTATCCCCAGCTTGCTCTCCAGCGACTTCACCACCCCGGCGACTCCGTAAACCGGAAACCGCTCCCGCGTCCGAAACCAATGCCCGGACAACACCTGATACGCCTTCTCCTCGGACCCGAACAACTCGACCGCCCGCGCCACCGGGTCCTTCGGCGGATCCACGTGCGACTCCAGCACAAAGATCATCGACAGCAAGGTCGGCGTCCGGTTCTTCTCACGCGCCGCATACAGCTGCCGTCCCATCTCCAGAGCCTCAGCCTCCCGCCCCCTCACCCGGGACAACGCATAGAATGCCGAGCGCTCCACATACCCCAACGCGTTCCCCGTGTTCCATGCCCGCTGATACGCCTCGGCCGCAGCGGCGAAACTCTCGTCCGGATCCCGAAACGCCTGGAACTTATACGTATCCGAAAGCAAAAATCCCAAATTCGCCGCAATGCTCCAGTCGTCCGGATTGTTCTTCACCCCGCGCTCCAAAAACGCCCGCCCCTTCAGGATCGAGCGCCGCCATTCCTCCCGCCGCCGCAGCGCCGGCAACTCGGAATCATTGATGTAATAGGACGCCGCATTATACGCCAGATGCCACGACCCGGTCTCCCAGTAATAACGCGTCCGCGGCGCCAGATCCACGATCATCTCGAACGTCTCCTCCAGATCCATCCACTTCTGCACCGTGAAATACCCGAACGCACGCAGATTCAAAAACGTCGCCACCAGCGTCCGCAAGCCCCCCAGCGCCACCGCCGAACTCGTCTGGCCGATCCGGTCGCGCGTGCCGATGTCCAGCGGCTCCGTCAGCAACCCCACATCCAGCAACTCCCGGTGCAGCGACTTCTCAAACGGCAGACGCACCGCACCAAAACCCAGCACGGCCACCACCAGAATCACCCATTTGCGCCCGGCTTTCATCCGTCAGAACTCCTTGTCCGAAAACACAAACCACGAGGCAATCGTGAAAAACAACGCATAATACAGCGCCACCAACACCAGCTTGCCCATCGTCACCAGCGGAATCACCTGACCCTCGATCACCGCGTCAATCACGTTGAACAACTGGAAATCCGGCAGCACCAGCGTCACCAGCAACGTCACCAGCTTCGCCACCAATCCCTGACCCACCTCGCCAACATGCAGATACGCATCCCGCGCATCCGCCTGAAAATGCCCGATGAAATAAATCAAAAAACTCACCGTCGCAGTGAACAACGTGCTCGTCGAAAACGTCGAGACCAACAACGCCAGCGACGCCATGATCGACGCCCGCAGGAAAACCGCCAGCACCGCACCCTGCAGCGACCACGTCGACCCCATCGCATTCACCTCCGCCGCCATCGAGTCAATCGCCTCCTGCGGCCAGCCCAACTCCGTCGCATACGCCACCCGTTGATCCAGCACCATCGACGTCCGGATGTGCAGCACCGCCGTCATCAGCACGTCCATCAGCAGCAGCGATACGAAAACCAGCATCATCACCCCCAGCAGCTTGCCCGCCAGATAGTCGATCCGCGGCACCGGCTTCGCCAAAATCGTATACAAAGTCCGGTCCTCCACATCCTTCGGCAGCAGCAACGCCGTCGCCACAATCGAAATCACCACCGAAAACAACGTCATCGCACCCAGCGACCAACTCTTGATCGAGCGCAGCACCTCGGTGCCCGCCGACTCCGGACCCTCGTGCTGCGGCAAATTGAAAAAATTGCTGCCGATCGCGATCACCGCGAAAATCGCCAGGAAATAAAACACCTTCATCCGCACCAGCTGCGTGAACGCGTGCGTCGCGATCACCAGCACACGCCGGACGTGTGAGTCCTTCACCGACATCGTATCAGAGTGGTCCATCATTCTTCTTCACTGATCTCCCGCAGAAATAGCCGTTCCAAAGTCGTCCGCGGCTTGCCCGTCCGCACCACGCTCGCCCGCCCGTCGCGCTCCACCATCCCGTGGATGCCCTCGATCAAACGCTCGTCCGCATCCTGCAGCACAATCTCCGTCTGGTCCTCAATCGCGATCAAATCCTCCAGCCGCCCCTCCTTCACCATCCGCCCCTGGAAAATAATCCCCACCTGATTGCAAACCTCCTGCACCTGCTCCAGCAAATGCGAACACAGGAACACCGTGATCCCCTGCTCGCTCAGCTTCAAAATCAAATCCCGGATCTGCCGCGAACCCACCGGATCCACCCCCGCCGTCGGCTCGTCCAGAATCACCAGCCGCGGCTTCTGAATCAACGCCTGCGCCAGCCCGATCCGCTGCAGCATCCCCTTCGAATACCCGCCCACACGCCGGTCACGCGCACCCGTCAGATCCACCATCTCCAGCAGTTCCTCCACCCGCTCCTGCAAGGCACTCCCGCCCAAACCGCACAGCTTGCCGTAAAACCGCAGCGTCTCATTCCCGCTCAGGTGTTTGTAAAAATACGGATTCTCCGGCAGGAATCCCACGTCATTGCGCGAATCCACCTTCAGCGAATCCTTGCCGAAAATCGCACATTGCCCGCTCGTCGGTGCCACCAACCCCAACAACGCCTTCATCGTCGTCGATTTCCCCGACCCATTCGGCCCGATCAACCCATACACCTCGCCGGGCATGATCGTGATCGAAACGTCATCCACCGCACGCAAAAGCTTCTTCCGGAAGGACGTCCGGAAATCCTTCACCAAATTCCTAATCTCAACTGCGGGCGTCGTTTCTCCCATCGGCGGCAAAACTCTATCCACCCATCCCACTCTGGCAACGGAGAATTTCACTCATCCGCACCGTGGCCGGCAGATCCCGCCCCGGTTCGGTTCTCTCCCCCCCGGCCCACCCCACCCAACCGCCAAGAAAATCCTGTGAAACCACCGGCATCAGTGGTTCAAATCCCCTTGAAACTCTTTCCCCAGACACCCCCCATGCCATCCCCGCAGCCACCCAAACGCGCCCTCGTCATCGTCCTCGACTCCGTCGGCTGCGGCAACGCCCCGGACGCCGCCGACTTCGGCGACCACGGCGCAAACACCCTCGGCCACCTCTTCGAACGCATCCCCGGCCTCAATCTCCCCCACCTCGCCTCCCTCGGCCTCGACCAGGTCATCGCCTCCCCGCTCCCCGCGGCCCCCCACCACCCCGCCGCCCAATCCACCCGGCTCACCTCCCACGCCGCCGGCAAGGACACCACCTCCGGCCACTGGGAACTCATGGGCTGCGTCCCCAAAGAACCCTTCGCCTTCTTCCAATCCTTCCCCGCCACCTTCATCCGCGAACTCGAAGACCGCGCCAGCGTCACCTTCATCGGAAACTTCGCCGCCTCCGGCACCGAAATCCTCAAACAACTCGGCGAAGAACACACCGCCACCGGCAATCCCATCCTCTACACCAGCGCCGACAGCGTCCTCCAAATCGCCGCCCACGAGGAAACCTTCGGCCTCCAGCGCCTCCTCGACCTCTGCCAAACCGCACGCCAACTCCTCGACCAACAACACATCCGCATCGGCCGCGTCATCGCACGCCCGTTCATCGGAACATCCGCCGCCACCTTCAAACGCACCGGAAACCGCCACGACTACTCGCTCAAACCCGGCGAAACCGCACTCAACCGCCTCCAGTCATCCGGCACCACCACCATCGGCGTCGGCAAAATATCCGACATCTTCGCCGGCTCCGGCATCTCCGAATCCCACCCCACCCAATCCAACGCCGACGGCATGGCAACCATCGACCGCCTCTGGTCCCAACCCCGCACCGACAACCACCTCATCTTCGCCAACCTCGTCGACTTCGACTCCCTCTACGGCCACCGCCGCGACCCCGCCGGCTACGCCGACTGCCTCCGCCAGTTCGACGCCTGGCTCGGCACCTTCCTCCCCAATGTCCAACCCGCCGACCTCCTCCTCATCACCGCCGACCACGGCAACGACCCCTACCACACCGGCACCGACCACACCCGCGAACAAGTCCCCCTCCTCGCCCTCAACCTCCCCACCCCACTCACCCCCGGCCCCTTCTCCACCCTCGCCCGCCTCACCGAATCCCATTTCTCCCAACCCGGATAGCGCCGTCTCGATGAGACGGCACGCCAACGGACCGCCCCTGCCCAGCCATCCTCATATTCCCCATGCGGTCTCATCGAGACCGCACTACCCAATCCACCCCGCAAGCCCCCAAAAACAGATCCGCCGTCCTCACCCAGCCCGCAGGGCGCTACCCGCCCCCACCTCCCTTGGCGACCTCGGCGTCTTGACGCTTCAGCCCACTCGTCCACCTCATTTCTCCCCATCCGCTTGCAAACCCGCGATTCCCGCCATAAGGCACCCGCATGACCTGGAACGACCAATTCCTCACCCTCTTCGACCGCTGCGCATCCCACTACCGATCCGGCAACCGAGACTTCACCAGCTACTACGACGACGCCGACCACGGCCTGCTCGCCGACATCGGCTACAAAACCCGCGAATTCTTCGACTTCGTCGAAGACCACTGCGACGCCGGCAACCCCACCCCCGCCACCTCACTGCTCGTCGCCGCCGTCCGCCGCGACTTCTTCCACGCCGTCCAGAAACGCCAACCCTCCGACAACCTCCTCACCTACAACAACATCCCCACCTTCGGAGAACAACTCGACGGCATCCCCTACCTCCCCCGCATCATCGCCAAAGCACGCGCCAAACTCCGCGGCGAACTCGACCCCGACATCATGTTCTGCTGCGGCGGCGACCGCCAGTTCCTCCACCAACACGGCAACATCCACCCCGCCGACTTCCTCCGCCACGTCTGGGCCGCCCGCGACGACGACTCGAAAATCGCCCACTGGATCAAACAACAAGCCGCCTGACCTTCGGCAGGGCCGCTTCTCCGAAGGGTCCGCGCCAACGAAACACGACACTCCAAGCCACTGATTACCAGGGCATCGAACCGGAATTAGGTGGGCAAATGGCGCGAGTGATTTTTCCTGAGTCCAAGGCGTGACGAGTGGAGTTGAGCAGGCTCAACGACCGAGGAATAACGCAGCAATCAGCAAAAAGCGCCGCGTTCTTCCTCCAAATCGTTCGCAGAACGCATCCTGAATCCTGATGAATCCATCATCCGATTGCATACGGACTTCCGATTCGGTGCACTAGCCCCACCCCGACCACCACGCCCCGGTAGGGACGCACCGCCGGGGCGTCCGCCCAAAGCCCATCCCCCCACCCGCCCGAAGGGCGCTACCCGAAAAAAAATCATTCTCCATCCCCCCACCAGCCCGAAGGGCGCTACCCGAAAAAAAATCATTCTCCATCCGCCCACCAGCCCGAAGGGCGCTACCCGAAAAAATCATTCTGTCACCAATCATTCTGCCAATCCCGTCCCACCCAGCTTGAGCAAAGCGCGAAGCTCCCCTCCCTCAATCCCCCTTAGCGCCTTGGCGCCTTGGCGGTTCAAATCCCCACCAACCCGCCGACCTCTGCCCGCATTCCCAGCCCCCCCCACACATTTCCCATTGCCAAATCCCCCCTCCTTTGCTCCTTTCTAGCTCATGGCCAACGCGACCAACGTTCTTTCCAGCGGAATCGAAATCATCGGCTCCATCCGTTTCTCCAACGACATGATCATCGACGGCAAAATCGAAGGTGAAATCAACTCGGACAAAGGCCGTGTCACCATCGGTGAAAACGCCAACATCAAAGGCGACGTCACCGCCGGCGACGTCAAGGTCTACGGCCGCGTCGAAGGCAAAATCACCTCCGAACGCTGCGAACTCAAGGACAAGTCACGCATCAACGGCGACATCAAATCCAAAGTCTTCTCCATGGAAGAAGGTGCCGCCCTCTCCGGCCGCACCGAGATCGGCGGCTGAACGACACAAGGCTCCAGCCCCGTCCCTCACAACCATCCAGCCCGCCCTCAGGCGGCGCACCCCTCCCACGCGGGCCCTCACAGGCTCGCGTTTTTTTGTGCTCCACCACCGGCCTCCGCGCACGCCCTCGGATTCATCCCTCCTCCCAGCGCTCCGCCTCATCTTCGGCCGACTTCGGCTCAAGATGGGAAATCACCCGCCCGTCCGGATACAGCCGATCCGCGATCTTCCCCTCCACCCGGGTCGCCTCCTCGTGCGCCTCCCCCACGCTCACCCCATCGTCAAACACCAGATGAAACTCCACCCAGTGCGTCCGCCCCGAATGCCGGTAGCGCAGATTGTGATAGGATAAGCCGCGCCGGTCCGCTTCCGCATCCAGCAAATCGCGGATCACCCGCTCCATCTCCGGGTCGCTCTCGTCCAGCAGGCCGCCCAGACTGTCCCGCATCAATCGGAAACCCACGCGCAGGATGTTCACCGCCGCCAGCACCGCCGCGATCGGGTCCCACCACACCCAGCCCGACCAATAATAAAGCCCCAGCGCCACCAGCACCGCCACACTCGACCACACATCCGTCAGCACGTGCATCCCATTCGCCTTCAACAACGGCGACCCACTGCGCTTGCCCACACTGACCAGCGAAAACCCCAGCACCAGGTTGATCCCCGCCGCACACGCCGTGATCACCACCCCAATCCCCAAATTCACGATATGCACCCCGAAAATGAACTGCTGGATCGCCGCATACAAAATCAACAAACCCGCCGCCGATACCATCGCCCCCTCAAACCCGGAGGAAACAAACGCCACCTTGTCATGGCCGAAATGGTGCGTCTCATCCGCCGGCTTGCGCGAAAACCGCAACGCCCACGCCGCAAACCCCACCGCCAGAAAATGCCCCACCGACTCCGCCGCATCCGAGTAAATCGCCGATGACCCCGTAATCACCGCAGCCGTCACCTTCGCCACCAACAACACCAAAGCCATCGCCAGTGACCAATTCATCACCCGTTTCTCCTCATCAAATTCCGGCACCCCCAAAACCCAACACAAACCCACCCCAACCGCAATCCCCACCACCCCATCCAAAAAACCATTCTCCAAAAAATCATTCCACCCACCCCACCAGCCCAAAGGCCGCCACCCGCCTCCGCGTGAGATCCTCAAAGCCCACCCGCACCGATCTCAGCCCCCATCCATTTCCCCCTTTCAGACTCTCAGCTTTTCGGCTTTTACTTCCCCCGTGCTCCGCACGGATAAATCCCACGGCCTGCTCCGGCGCGCCGTGAACCACCCGGACTTCGCATCACGCCTGGCCTCATGGTCCATAGGCGAGGACGAACTCGTGCTCGACCACGCCGCAGAAGCCTCCCACGCCTTCCTCACCGCCCTCGTCTGCACCGCCGCAGCCGACCGCAAGCGCCCCCGCACCTGGATCATCAGCGAACTCCCGCGCCACCGCGAACGCCTCGCCGCCGAGATGGAACTCTGGGGCATCAACGCCCTCCACCTGCCAGACGCCCCCACCGAAACCGGAGACGGCACCATCGCCGACCCCGAATCCGCCGCCGAGTGGTTCGCCGTGCTCGAAATCCTCGCCCGCGAGGAAACCTGCACCGTCATCTGCGGGTCCGACACCTTCGCCCAGAACGCCCCCTCACCCAGCGCCCTGCGCGACTCCCGCACGCCCCTCAAACCCGGCACCTCGCTCGACCCCGAACAACTCGCCCAATCCCTCACCGACCACGGCTACGAACGCGTCCCCACCGTCGCCTCCCGCGGCCAGTTCGCCGTGCGCGGCGGCATCATCGACCTCTTCGCCTGGCAGGCCGCCCGCCCGCTGCGCCTCGAGTTCTTCGATACCGACCTCGAATCCCTCCGCGAGTTCGACCTCGACTCCCAAGCCTCCACCCACAAACTGCTCGAGTCCGAACTCCTGCTCGCCGAACCCGCCGCCGAGTCATCCGTCGCCTCCTACCGCCGCCCCACCGACCTCATCATCTCCATCGGCTCGGACATCGAAAAACCCGACGTCCGCATCCTCGAGGACGCCGCCGAAATCAACAGCGCCGAAGACTTCACCCTCGCCAGCTACGGCAGCCCGCTCGGCACCTTCGAGGCCGGCGACTTCGTGCTCGAGGAAGCCCGCCGCGACCACTTCTTCCGCCAACTCAACGACTGGAAACGCGACGCCTGGGAAATCGCCATGGTCTTCTCCAACAAAGGCGAACGCGAACGCTTCTCCGAACTCGCCGGCAAGGACCTCGAACGCGACCTCTCCATCATCCCGCTCGAAGGCGAACTCATGGCCGGCTTCACCCTGCCGGTCACCAAACTCGTCGTCTTGAGCTCGTCCGAACTCTTCGGCCGCTACCGCACCCCCGGCACCGTGCGCCGCACCACCCTCGACAAGGCCCGCGCCGCACGCGCACGCGCCACCGTCGATGAAATGGAGGAAGGCGACCTCGTCGTGCACTACGAATACGGCGTCGCCCGCTTCCGCGGCATCGAACAGGGCGACGACGGCGAAGAACTCCAACTCGAATACCGCGACGGCGCCATCCTCTCCGTGCCGCTCGAACAAGCCCACCTCGTCGGCAAATACGTCGGCCTCGGCGGCAAGACACCCCAACTCAACAAACTCGGGTCCGCCGCATGGGGGAAAGCCCGCAAAGCCGCCGAAAAATCCATCCTCGACTACGCCGCCCAGCTGCTCCGCGTCCAGGCCGAACGCCAGCACGAACCCGGATTCGCCCACCCCGAAGACACCAAGTGGATGTGGGAATTCGAACGCTCGTTCCACTACACCGAAACACCCGACCAGCGCGCCGCCATCGATGAAACCAAACTCGACCTCGAAGCCCCGCGCCCGATGGACCGCCTGATCTGCGGCGACGTCGGCTTCGGCAAAACCGAGGTCGCCATCCGCGCCGCCTTCAAGGCCGTCACCTCCGGCAAACAAGTCGCCATCCTCGTCCCCACCACCGTGCTCGCAGAGCAGCACTGGCGCACCTTCCGCGAACGCATGTCGGACTACCCGATGCGCGTCGACCTCCTCAACCGCTTCCGTAAACCGTCCGAAGTCAAAGCCACCATCAAGGGCATCGCCGACGGCTCCGTCGACATCGTCATCGGCACCCACCGCCTCGTCTCCGGCGACGTCCGCTTCAAGGACCTCGGCTTGGTGGTCGTCGACGAGGAACAACGCTTCGGTGTCGCCCATAAGGAAAAATTCAAGGACCTCTTCCGCCAGGTCGACGTGCTCACCCTCTCCGCCACCCCCATCCCGCGCACCCTCTACATGGCCCTCATGGGCGCGCGGGACATGTCCACCATCGAGACCCCGCCGCCCAACCGCGTCCCCGTTTCCACCACCGTCTGCGCCTACGACGAACGCGTCATCCGCGACGCCATCCGCCGCGAAATGAAACGCGGCGGCCAGGTCTTCTTCCTCCACAACCGCGTCAAATCCATCGACATGATGGCACGCCGCATCCGCGAACTCGTGCCCGAGGCCCGCATCATCATCGGCCACGGCCAAATGGACAAACAGGACCTCGAAGTCGTCATGCGCACCTTCGTCAAAGGCGAGGCCGACGTCCTGCTCGCCACCACCATCATCGAGACCGGCATCGACATCCCCAACGCCAACACCATCCTCATCGACCGCGCCGACCGCTTCGGCCTCGCCGACCTCTACCAGCTCCGCGGCCGCGTCGGCCGTGCCGGGGAAAAAGCCTACGCCCTGCTCCTGCTCCCGCGCGACATGATGACCCGCGGCGACGCCCGCAAGCGCATCCACGCCATCAAGCAATACACCGCCCTCGGATCCGGCTTCAAAATCGCCATGCGCGACCTCGAAATCCGCGGCGCCGGCAACCTGCTCGGCACCAAACAATCCGGCCACATCTCCCAGATCGGCTTCGACCTCTACTGCCAGCTCCTCCGCCAATCCGTCGACCGCCTCAAAGGCCGCATAGACGCCCCCCACCTCGAGTCCACCTTCAAAGCCGACTTCCTCGTCTCCTCCGAGACCGCCTGGCTCAAGCAAATGCCCGAAGGCCCATCCAGCATTCAAAATCCGACATCCAAAATTCCGGCATTCCTCCCCACCTCCTGGCTGGCGGAAACCAAACTCCGCATCACCGCCTACCGCGAGCTCAACGAAGCCGCCACCGAAAACGCCGTCGCCAACCTCGAAACCTCCTGGTCCGACCGCTTCGGCCGCATCCCCCCGCCCGCGAAAAACCTTCTCATCATCGGCCGCATCAAAGCCCTCGCCGCCGCCGAGCACATCGCCTCCGTCGAAATCGCCGCCCAACGCCTCATGCTCCACCGCAACGGCGACTACATCCTCCTCGAAGGCCGCCGCTTCCCCCGCCTCAAAGCCGCCTCCCCCCAAGGCAAACTCCAGGAAACCCTCGACCTCCTCCGCGACTTCTAAGCAGACCGGGCAATCCTACCCGCATCAGCCACAGCCCTCCCCAATGCACTTTCACCTAAAGCCCCCGAACTCCCCCAACGCTGTCTGAGTCAAGGCTTCAGCCGATCTCTTCCCACGCAGCACCCCGCCCAGCAACCCGCACGCAACAATGCACGCTAAAGCGTGAACTCAGACGCCGAACTCTCCCAGACGCTGTCTGAGTCAAGGCCTCAGCCGATCTTTCCCCCACGCAGCACACCGCTCCCCAACAAAGCACGCTAAAGCGTGAACTCAGACGCCGTGCTCCCCCCAGCGCTGTCTGAGTCAAGGCTTCAGCCGATCTTCCCCCCAGAACCCCGCTACCCAAAAAAAGCACGCTAAAGCGTGAACTCAGACGCCGAACTCCCCCCAGCGCTGTCTGAGTCAAGGCTTCAGCCGATCTTCCCATACCCGCTTTCGAGCTTTCCCCCACCACAGCCGTTGTTACGCTCGTGCCATGTATCGATGGAGGAAAATGACCGATACCGAGCGCGCGCTGGAAATGAAACGTCGGCAGCTTGCGCGACTTCCGATGCACAGTCCGCGTCACCACGATGGAGGGCGACGGGTCTATCTGGTCACGGCCGCCTGTTACGAACACCAACCGATCATCGGATTCAGCGACCAGCGCATGGATGGTTTTTCCAACAGCTTGAGGACATTGATTGCCGGCAATTGCGAAAGGCTCGATGCCTGGGCGGTGCTCCCGAACCATTATCACGTCCTTGTCCTGACGAACGATATCCTCGCCTTTCTCAGGGAGTTGGGTCGCCTGCACGGGCGGACGTCGCATGCATGGAACAGCGAGGAAAACACCCGGGGCCGCAAAGTCTGGTTCAATGCCGTGGAGCGACCGATTCAAAACGACCGGCACCACATCGCCGCCATGCAATATATCCACCACAATCCGGTAAAACACGGGCACGCGGAAAAATGGACCGACTGGAAATGGTCGGGGGCAGCGGAATACATCGAGCGGATCGGCCGGGAGGAGGCTGAGCGAAGGTGGCGGGAGTGCCCACTGCAGTTCTTCGGCAAGGGATGGGACGATTGATGCATCCCGGGAATGAAAAAGCACGCTAAAGCGTGAACTCAGACGCCGAACTCCCCCAGCACTGTCTGAGTCAAGGCTTCAGCCGATCTTACCCCACGCAGCCCCCCGACCGTCCTAACAGATCAATATTTCGGACAATATCGACCCTATGCAAAATCCGGCCAATTGCCTAGCCAGAGGACATTCAGCGCGAGGACATTCAGCGGGTTGCTTCCTTGTGGAGCGTTTCGGTTTTCGCCCTGAGTTTTCCGAGAAGCTCCGCATACTCCGGATTGGAAACGAGGTTGTGCTGCTCTAGCGGGTCCTTCTCAAGATCGTAGAGCTCCTCGATCACCGGGTCGTGCTCGAAGTATTTGAAATACTTGTAGCGCTCCGTGCGCACGCCACGGGAGCGATACGACCGGTTTCCCGCGATGATCTCTTCGTTCAGCGCTTTTGATTTCGCCGCATTCTTCTGCACCTTCCAGATCTCCTGAATGAAGAAATTCTCCATCAGCACCGCGTCACGCCAGACGCTCATGTCCTGGGTGCCGTCCATCAGGCCGCTCAGGTCCTCTCCCTTCATGGCCTTCGGAACTTCCACACCGGCCAGGGAAAGGATCGTCGGAGCAATGTCCGCGGAGGAAACCATGGCGTCTATCCGCCTTCCGCCGCCCGCCTTGCCGGGCCTTCCGTCGAAGATGATCAACGGCTCCTTCATCGCCTCGTCGTAGAGGATCGCCTTGTCGTAGATCCCGTGCGACCCGTGATAGCGGCCGTTGTCGCTGGTGTAGATGATGATCGTGTTGTCCATCACCCCCATCTCCTCGAGCTTGGCCACCAGCCGGGCGACCTGCTGGTCGACGGTGTAGCCCTGCACCGCGAACCGGCGCGCAAGCTTCTGATAGAGCTCGGGCGTCGAGGTCCGGTCCATGTGCAGGTAGGTGCCGCGGCAGTAGTCCAGCACCTTGGGCAACTGCGTGTTCTTCCCTTCCACCCAGTTTTCGGGAACCCACATCTGCTTGTCTTCGAACAACTTCACATGCGGGCCATACATGTCGCCGTCGCGATCATTCTTCACCGCATCGAAGCTGACCGAGAGGCAGAACGGCTGATCCGCCGGCTGCGTTTCGAGGAAGCGGATCATCGCGTCGCCCTTGATCAAGGTGCGCTCCTTGGGATTGCGATTTTTCCGATAGATCGTCTTCAGTTCCTCGTCGTCCGCCGGGAAATGCGGACCGTTCTTGCTGGTGGTGGAGATGCCCGCGAAGAAATCGAAGTGCTCGGCGACGGTCTTCGGCAGTTTTTCCAGACGAATGCCGAATTTCCCGATGAACCCGGTGCGGTAGCCGGCATCCTTCAGTCTGGCGGGGTAGCTGTCCGCAAACTCCTCTTTGGGCAGGGTCCGATTGTAGGGATAGGTGAAACCGCTCCGGTGATCCGAAAAATACCGCCCGGTGAACATCGTCGTCCGGCTCGGCATGCAGATCGCCACCGCATAGAAGGCATTGTCAAACACCACACCCTGCCCGGCGAGCTTGTCGATGTTCGGGGTGAGCACGTCGGTCCTCCCGTAGCATCCCAGCGTGTCCCAGCGCTGGTCGTCGGTCATCAGGAAAACGATGTTGGGTTTCGCCTGATCCGCATCAACCCCGCAGGCCGCAGCCATCAGAATTCCTAAAGCCAGTAGTCGTTTCATCATCAATGTTGGTTTGGAGGAACCCTTCACTCGCCGATCCTATTCCGCACCGCATGCCGGCCAGGCACTTGTCGTTCTGCGTCGTTCGCCATCCTTCTGGTAATGGCAGGTGGAGAGATCCATGGGTTGAGTGGTTTTTCGGTCTGGCGATTCTACCACGCAATCTCCAGCGATCTTTCACGCCGTCTCGCAACCGGATCGGCGGAACTCCCTCAACCCCAGAAATCCGGTCGCTTCCAGATCCCGAATCCATGGCGGCTGCCAACGTCCTGCCCCAATTCCCATCCGGAAATACGGAAAATCACCACAGGATCAATTGGTCAGGCCAACAGAGGCCTTCACAACCAGCGCTTCGGCACCTCACCACCCCCACACATCACTGAAAACCAACAAGTAAGACCATCCCCCTCCGCTTGAGAACGCCGGTCTTCCCTCTGGCATGTCCTCGCGCGAATTTCATTGTTCCGGGGCACGCGGAACCGGGCGAACGCACATCCCGGCATCACGATTCACGTTCCTCAAGGCCCCACCGAAAACTCCGCCACCTTCTCCCCACGCAAGCTGAGCGAAAGATCCTTCGCATCCGACGGGATGACGAAAAACACATGCGCCTCCAGAACAGTTCCCGGCATCGGTGAATAGCCGCTGGTGCCGATGGAGGCGCCTCCCCCACGCCGAATCACACCGCTCGAAGACGTCGAGACCCCGTTCGCAGAAACCGCAAATTCCGCCGTCTGAAAGCTGAAGCTGGCTTTCGATCGGATATCGATCCGGAGCACCAGAATCCTGCCATTCACCGGTTTCACCATGGCGGTGGTATTCTCGTTGTCGATGCGTTCGGGTTTCTCAAGCCCATCGACGAAGGTGGCCGATCGCACGCTGAAATCCGCCAGATCCGCCACCTTTCCGAACGCCACCGCGTCCGAGGCGGAGATTCCGACCTTCAGGTTTTTCCCGATCTTCAGGATGCCCTCGGAAAAATCCTCCGGCACGATAAACATCGGACCCAGCGGTCTGAAACTCTCACCCCCGTCGCCGTTTCCCTTCGGCAGATAGGCCCCCTGCGGATTCAGGAAAAAGGAACCGGTCACATGGTTGTGCTGTCCGGCGTTCTGAAACGTCTGCCCGCCTGATTCCAGAACAAACTCATCCCCGGCCAACCGGGTGTTCCTTTCCCCCTCCGCCCAGTTGGTCCCGAACAAATCGAAAACCACGCACAGGAATTTCTTTCCCGCCGGTGCCTTCATCGTAATCGACACCCCTCGCGTCGCCGCCTCATCCGTATTCGTCAGCGAGTCCGCCAGATGAACCCTGAGATTGCGCACCGATAGCTCCACCGCATGCGCCAGCGTGACGGATCCCGCCAGAATCCCGACTAACAAAATCCGCGGCGCACTTTTCATCCCACAAACTAAGACCTCCGCCCCACAGAAGTCGAGTTGCTTCCTCCCGCCCCGCAACCTGTTAGCACGATCCATCGCCCGCCATGCCGTCGGCGTCGCCGTGCGCAAATCACCCGACGCGCCACCGCACGAGCACCGGCCATCACCGGCCATCACCGGCAGGAGCGGCAAGCCGCCACCCACGGACCGGACCTCAGTAGCCTGCCTGCTTATCGACCACGTTGAGCAATGGCTCACCGGCTCCAAAGCGGCGCATGTTCTCCCGGTAGAGCGCCGCCCGCCGTTGATCCGTCACCTCCGACCGCGATGCGACATGCGGCGTGATGATGACATTCGACATCTTCCACAACGGATGATCCTTCGGCAGCGGCTCGGGATCCATCACGTCGAGACAGGCACCCGCGAGCGTCCCGCTCTCGAGCGCCGCCATCATCGCCTGCGTGTCGACCACCTTGCCACGCGCGATGTTGATCAAATAGGACCCCTTCTTCATCGCGGCAAACGCTTCGGCATCGAGCAGCCCCTTGGTCTCCGGAGTCAGCGGGACCGCCAGCGCCACCACATCCGCCTCAGGCAGCATGGCGAGCAACTCGTCCGGCTTGCCGACTTTCTCGATGTATTCGGGCGACGGCCTGTCCGAGCGGCGCGTTCCGATCACCCGCATGCCGAATCCATGCGCACGCTTGGCGATCTCGCTGCCGATCCCGCCAATTCCGACCACCAGCATCGTCTTTCCCTCGAGCGCCACACCCTTGGTCGGAGCCTCGCCCCGCGCCCATTTTCCCTTCGCCTGACTCCCGGCATAAAACGGCAGGTTGCGCGTCAGGGAAAGCAGCATTGCCATCGAGTGATCGGCAATTGCCGGACCGTGCACCGCGCGGTTGTTAGTCAGCACAATCGCATCGTTCTCCATCAGGGGACCGATCCCGAGGTAGCGATCCACCCCCGCCGATGGCGCCTGCACCCACGCGAGATTCTCCGCCTTTTTCAGGAACGCTTCGTTCGCATACCTGGCATCCACTCCATGCGCCTCATGCGCCCGCTCCAGCGCCTCCTCCCGGGACAAGCCCGCAACGATCTTCAAATTCGGCGCAATCCCCGCGATCTCCGCGATTTCCTCCTCGGACATGGATCCGGCAAAGTAGGTCAGCTCGGTCTTTCCCTCATCCATCGGAACCGCCACCCGTGCATTCCTCAAGGAACCCAACTCTTCGGCGACTTTGCGCATCTCCGCCGTCCCCTGGGCGATGGAAAACTGGGTCGGAATAACGGCAAGGAAACCGGTGGCGATGGCGATGGATAGAATCTTCATAGGCTGATCGAATCACCTCTACTCGGACTATGCACAACCGCAACCAATTGTTTCCGGATTGGACCATCAAACGAAAAGCCGGATTGCCCCTCGTCTCCACCTCCGAGGAATTTCCACGCCTCTGCGGAACATCTGGCATCCGGATCTGGCATCCGGGCGCTACCCGACTTTCCCCCCACCCGCCGGCATGACCGCCGATGTCCCGCCCATTCTCCTGAATGGACGAAACTCCGACCTGCTGACAATCATCACGGCGGTTCCCGAACCCGCCCCCGCTCGCCGGGGCCGCCGGCATCGCCCTTTCAGCCAGCCAGGCAAACGCCGGCCACACCCGGCAGGAATTCAGCGATTGCTACGCAGGACACTCCAGCTCCTCGTCCCTCTACATCTGGCAGGCCGTCGGCCGGACGATGATTTCGTTCACGTCCACGTCATCCGCCTGCTCAATCGCAAAGGAAATGGCACGGGCAATCGCGTCGGTCTCGAGAATGGTTTCGCGAAAGTGATCCACAACCGCCGCGCTTTCTTCATGGGTGATCGTCGAGGCCAGTTCCGAAACGGTGGCTCCGGGCGAGATGATCGTGACCCGCACCTCCGGGCTTTCCAGACGCAATCCTTCCGAAATCGCCCGCACCGCGAACTTGGTTCCGCAGTAAACGGATGCCTTGGGCCAGACTTGGTGGCCAGCCACTGAGGCCAGATTGATCACCTGTCCGCTTCCCTGCGCCTTCATGCTCGGCAGAGTGGCCGCAATGCCATGCAACACCCCGCGGATATTGACATCGATCATCCGGTTCCACTCGTCGATCTGCAAGGCGTCCAAGGGAGAGAGAGGCATCAAGCCAGCGTTGTTCACCATCACGTCTATGCGACCAAACTCGTCGAGAGCGAACCGGGCAAAGCGCGTCATGCTCTCGAGACAAGTCACGTCCAAAGCCGCACAATGGGCCACTCCTCCTGCCGCACGGATCTCATTCACGATCGAAGTGAGGCGTTCCAGACGTCGGGCACCAATCACGACACGATGCCCATTCGCAGCCAGCATGCGGGCGGTCGCTTCTCCAATCCCACCGCTGGCTCCGGTCAACAAAATGACTTTTGATTTCTGATTCATCATCGTTCTTTGCAATGTGTTCTCGTTCGAAATGACCAGCGGGAAGCGCTCGTCATCAACGCCCCCATCATGCCCGGTTCTCATCTTGCTCGATAGACCCATTAAGCCGGAAAAATTGCCTATTTCTCCAACTCCAACGATCCCAATTGCCAAACCACCCGGTTTTATTGCCTGATTATCGCCGTGCCCCATCCGCAGAATAGTTCCCTTGGAATCCGCCCGCATGCTCGCGATGGCGAACTCGCTGCAAGAATCGGCGAGATCACGGCAGGCGAAGGACTCCGTGAATCCCGCCTCCCCAACGTCAAACTGATGCGCTCGAGCTTGCCAACCGTCCGCACCCCGGTTTCTTACGATCCCTGCATCGTCATCATCGCCCAAGGGACCAAGCGCGGCTATGTGGGGGACCAAGTCTATACCTACGATGCGAAACACTTTCTCGTCCTGTCAATTCCCCTGCCATTCGAATGTGAAACCCTGTCCGCTCCCGATGGCCCCCTGCTCGGCCTCTCCATCGGAGTCTCACCCGCACTCGTCGCCGAGCTCCTCATGATCATGCCGAACTCCGGGCTGGACACGTCCGGCACCCCACCCTCGCTGGGGTCCGGGATCTTGGATGCGCCCGTCAACGAGGCCGCCATCCGTCTGGCGGACGCGCTGCGCTCGGATGACGATGCCCGCATTCTCGGCCCCCAAATCGTCCGTGAAATCGTCTATCGGGTCTTGTCCCGGGACGCCGGCAGGCCACTCCGCGCCATGGTCGCACCCCAGAGCCACTTTGGAAAAATCAGCTCCACTCTGCAGTTCATTCATCACAACTATTCCCGGACGCTGGAAGTCTCCACCCTCGCCGCCCGGGCAGGAATGAGCCTCTCGGCGTTTCACCAGCACTTCAAAGCCATCACCGGGACCCCTCCGCTGCGCTACTTGAAGAAAATCCGCCTCCACAAGGCCCGCCTCCTCATGGTGCAGGATGACGAGACCGCCGCTTCCGCCGCTCGCCGGGTCGGCTACGAAAGCAGCTCTCAGTTCAGCCGCGAATTCAAAAGCTACTTCGGAAATACCCCCGCTGCCGAAAAGGCGCTCATGCGGGAACACCTCATCGAGCTCACCTGATGACTCGAATTCTGCCCTCTTGGCAAACTGCCCCCCGCTCTCTAGCTTCACGAAAAACCCGACGATGCACCGCATCCCATTCCCCTCTCCCTCATGAAAGCCATTGCCTATCAAAAGTCTCTTCCTGCCGAGCATCCCGAGTCCCTCATGGAGATCGAACTGCCCGCTCCCGCAGCCAGCGGCCGCGACCTCCTCGTCCGGGTCGAAGCAATCTCGGTCAACCCGGTCGACACCAAGGTCCGCATGCGCAAGGAACCCGCCGAAGGCGAATACCAAGTCCTCGGATGGGACGCCGCCGGAGTGGTCGAGGCCGTCGGCCCGGAGGTCACGCGCTTTCATCCCGGCGACCGCGTTTTCTACGCCGGAGCGCTCGACCGCCCCGGCTCGAATAGCGAACTCCACCTCGTCGATGAACGCATCGCCGCCAAGATGCCCGCTAGCCTCGACTTCCCCCAGGCGGCCGCCCTTCCCCTCACCACCATCACCGCATGGGAGATCCTCTTCGACCGCCTCGGCTTCACCGCAGACTCCACCGGCACCCTGCTCATCATCGGCGCCGGGGGCGGCGTGGGCTCCATCATGATCCAGCTCGCCAAACAACTGACCCGGCTCACCGTGATCGGCACCGCCTCGCGCGAGGAAACCCGCCAGTGGGCTCTCGAGCTCGGCGCAGACCAGGTCATCGACCACCGCAACCCCCTGCACCAGGAACTCCGGAAACTTGGCCACCCCGAGGTCCACGCCATCACCGCGCTCACCCGGACCGACCAGCACCTCGCTGCCATGGCCGAGGCCATCGCCCCCCAGGGAAAAATCGCCATCATCGACGACCCCGCGTCTCTCGACATCATGCCCTTCAAACAAAAGAGCGTGTCATGGCACTGGGAATTCATGTTCACACGCTCCCTCTTCCAAACCGGGGACATGATCAAACAACACGAACTGCTCACCGAAACCGCCCGCCTCATCGACGCCGGAAAAATCCGCACCACCCTCGCCGAGAGTTTTGGCACCATCACCGCCGCCAACCTCCGCCGCGCCCATCAACTCCTCGAATCAGGGAAATCACGAGGGAAAATCGTCCTCGCCGGATTCTAGCCCGGAGTGGGCACACGCTGGCCCTCAAACTCCAAACCGGCCGCCTGCCACTCAGGAATGCTGAACTTCAGGCACTCGCCGGAATGTCCGGACGCCCGACTCCCCCTTTCCCTGAATGTTCAACAATCAACACCACGAAAACCAAGCATCTCGTGGCCCAGTGGTCCGGAAATCAGATGCGGCTCTGGCAGCCGCCACGGTGTCCGCATTGGTGAGCCAACGGGCCTCTTCCAATCCATCCGGGCAAAAAGTTTCCGGTGCCCGCTTCTTTGATGCAACGTGACAAACGGATAGGTTTGACAACCGCCCCGATCTTTCCGGAAGGTCTCTCGCAGAAACAGGGTCCCTCCCTTCGAGAAAACCACCGAATCAACAGAACTTATGACAGTGAAATTTGGCGCAAAAACATTCGCATTGGCATTTCCGTTGATTCTCGCGGATGCAGGCAGTGCCGCAGTGATCCTTTCATCGGACTTCTCCGGAACTTCCAAGAGTGGAACCACGATGAGCAATATCACCTGGACGACCGAGGGCATCCTGTCCCCGGCCACTTCGGTCACGGTGGACAACACCATCCAGGCGAATGGAACCGGAGACTTGTTCACCACCGCCGACAGCATCGGAGTGATTGCTCCAGCCAACAACACCAGCAATGGTGGAGAGTGGAACATCACCGTCGATCTCACCACCCAAGGCAGTTCGATCAATCTGGAGAACTTCCAACTGACCTACCTCCATTTCAGCGGAAGCGGCACCAGCCAGAACGCCATTCGCGATGCCAACTATACCTTCGAGATTCGTGACAGTCTGGGAGTCGCCTTGGCCGGCACCAGCAGCACAATCAACACCCCGAACATCAACACCTCCATCGCCGGCCCCCAAACCATTTCGTTCGATCTCTCCGGGGTAACCCTCGCCGCCGACACGGACTACACGCTTTTCATTCAAGCGGCCGATGCCGACGGACCGAACGGCAACAACACCGGATTCGACGCCATCACCCTCAATGGAACCATCGTTCCGGAGCCATCCTCCGCTCTCTTGACCGGACTCGCTGCTTCGTTCTTCCTGCTCCGCAGGCGCAGGGGCTGAGAGACGAGCATCCCCTCCCGTCAGGCCGAAACGGCTCCGGGTTTCCAGAGTCAGCCACCATTTCCAAAAGGGTCACGTGAGGACGTGGCCCTTTTTGGTGGGCGGGTTGGGCACTCCTGGTGGGTTGGGTTTGCCCGCGCCATTCCACCTTCCTTGCGCTGGCATTCTCCACAGCATCGCGGCGACCCGAGAAAACTCCAGCTCCTCAAATTTCGAAATCCGTAGGAATGACGACCCTCGCAAACCAGCAATGACCCGGCTGTCGAGCCCGGATTTTCTCAGCACCCGGCCTTCGCCTGGATTTTCGCCGATTCCTCCGCCTCGATCTCCCGAATGAACACATTGCGCCAACGGATTTCACCACCGTGGGTCTGGAGCTGGATCGGCCCCTTCTCAGGCATCCCGCCCTTGCGGTCGAAAAAGTTCTCCATGCGGCCGTGATCGACCACCAACTTGCCGTTGAGGTAGACCGTCACGATCTCCCCGGCCATCAGGATGCGCAGGCTGTTCCATTCGCCGAATGGCTTGTCGGCAAGGACGAGAGGATCCTTGGCGGGAGATTTTCCGCTATTGTTCCAGAGCCCGCCCGATCCTTTATCGGCACCGATCTCCCACTTGCCACCCTCCTCGGTGTAGTCCCAGATCTGCACTTGCGGGCAGCCGCGCAGGTAGACACCACTGTCCGCCTTGGCGACGGTCTTGTATTCGAGTCGAAGTTCAAAATCGGCGAAGTCCTTCTCGCTGGTGAGAAACAGACCGTGACCATCGTTGACGAGTTCACCGTTCTCGACGGTCCAGTGCTGGCGGATATCCACGAGGCTTTGCGTCTTCTTCTCCTCGAGCTTCCCGGCGGGCAGCGCCATCCACTTGGCCGGATCTTCGGTTTTCGCCCCCCACCAACCGCTCAGGTCCCTGCCGTTGAACAAGGCCACGAAACCTTCCGGCGGCTCCGCTGGGCCGGCAAAGAGTCGAGAGACAAGGACAATGAAAAACAGGAGGCTGATCGGTGATGGTTTCATGGTAGACGCCGGAGGCTAGGAGCATTGACCGGAAATGTCGATAGCTCCCGCAAACCGACTTCCCGCAAACCGACTTCCCGCCCGCCCCCAAAGCCCCCATGATCGGTGCACACTGCATGCTACATACTGAATGCCAGGCATACAGTTGGATTGACAACACCCGTCACGAACTCGTATCGTTCCCATAATCTCATGAAAACCAGCCACAAAGCTCCGCTATCCCCGCTTGATAAAGCCGGTCTGCCGACGGGTGCGCACCCGGGCGGATTTCATCGGTCCGGGGCTCGCGGGACCGGCCGGAAACGCATCCTCGGCAGCACGGACGAAACCAACTGCTACCACGTCATGAGCCGCAGCGCCGGCGGCGAGATGCTCTTTGGCGAGGTGGACAAGGAGGCGTTTGGCAGGATCATGCGGCGGCTCGAGCGCTTCGCGGGCGTCGAGGTGCTCACCCACTGCG
>JAUTCT010000003.1 GCA_030673875.1 Verrucomicrobiota bacterium JB025
CGAACAGGCCGCCGCGCTCACCCCGGCCCGCATCGCCGCGGAGCGCGCCGCCATTACGGCATCCGAAAGCCCGACCGCCTGAAGCCGCAGAACCGGCTCCGCCACGCACCTGTCAAGAGGGTCGATTTTGGGACGCTTACCCAAAAACGACCTCCCCCCCATTACCAACCTTTCAACCCGGTCTCCTATCGGATAATTCAACAGGGAAACTTAGCACATCCCTTGTTCATGAGAATTTCCAGCTATGGTGCATACAGGTCATCACCGGACCGGTTATTTTTCCTAGGAGAAACGATCCGGACATCCGCTTCGTTTAGTGGGTTCTACGAAGCGGATGTACCGGTCCATCCCGTCCTCCAAAAATCTCTCCACGGCCCTCATATGTTTCCAAAAATCGCCCTCGCCCTCACCCTCTCTCTGCTAACCGCCGGCCTCAGTCCCGCACAAACCGAAACCAACGAATCCCGCATGGATTGGTGGCATGACGCCAAATTCGGCATGTTCATCCACTGGGGCGCCTACTCAAAAGCCGGCGGCGAATGGAACGGTGAAACCAACCACCACGAATGGCTCCAGTTCACCGCCAAAATCCCCCTCGCGGAATACACCGGGTTCGCCACCGGCTTCGACCCCAAGGACTACGACCCGGACGCATGGGTCACCACCGCGAAAAACGCGGGCATGAAATACCTCGTCGTCACCACCAAACACCACGACGGCATCGCCATGTACCACTCAAAGGCGAGTGATCACAACATCGTCAAACTCGCCGGATTGAAACAGGATCCCGTCCGCCAGCTCGCCGAGGCCTGCCGCAAACAAGGGGTCCGCTTCGGCGTCTATTACTCGCTCGGCCGCGACTGGGAGGACCCCGATGTCCCCACCGGCAAGAAAATGCCGGCCGGATGGCGCAGCAACCTCGTCGACTACCCGAACGAAAAGGACAAGGTCTTCAACCGCTACTTCGAACGCAAGGTGAAACCCCAAATCACCGAACTGCTCACCGAGTTCGGCCCCATCGACGTGCTCTGGTTCGATACCCCGGAACTCATCTCGGAAGCCGAAAGCGCGGAACTGCTCGCCCTCGCCCGCAAGCTCCAGCCCGAATGCATCGTCAACCAGCGCGTCGGCAACGGCCTCGGCGACTACGGCACCCCCGAACAAACCATCCCGCCCGCGGTTTCCACCGACCCGTGGGAAACCTGCATGACCCTCAACGGCCACTGGGGATACAACAAGGCGGACCACGACTGGAAAAGCTCCGGCTACCTGCTCAGAAACCTGGTCGACATCGTCAGCAAGGGCGGCAACTACCTGCTCAACGTCGGCCCCACCGGCGAAGGCGTCATCCCACGGCCCAGCATCGAACGCCTCACCGAAATGGGTGACTGGCTCGCACGCAACGGCGAGGCCGTCTACGGCTGCGGACCCACCCCCTTCGGCGACGAACTCGGCGCATACAGCAAAACCGAAAAAGACAACAAGGGCCGCCCCAAATTCATCGCCAAAAAGCAATGGCGCGCCACCACCAAACCCGGCCTGCTCTTTATTCAACTGTTCAACTGGCCCAAGGGGCGAATTACCATCCCCGCGGTGAAAGAAACCGTCACTTCAGCCAGTTTTCTCGCGCACCCGGAGAAACCACCGCTCCCGTTCGAACAAACCGCCGGAGGGGTGACCATCTCCCTGCCCGAGGAAGCGCCTGACAACCCCATCACCGTCATCCGACTCGAACTATCAACCCAACCCCGCCCCACCCAATGAAACACCTCGCATCCATCGCAACAGCAGCCGCACTGCTCGCGCCCACCTTCGCCCGCGCCGGGGACCCCGCCACCATCATTGAAACCCCGGAACAACAAAAGGAACGCATGGCCTGGTGGCACGAAGCCAAGTTCGGCATGTTCATCCACTGGGGCATCTACTCGGTCGTCGGCGGCCAATACAAGGGCAAGGAACTCCCGAATAGCGCCGAATGGATGATGTGCCGCGGCAAAATCCCCATCGCCGAATACAGCAAATACGCCGAGCAGTTCAACCCGACCAAATTCGACGCCGACAACTTCGTCAAAATGGCCAAGGACGCCGGCATGAAGTACATGGTCATCACCGCGAAACACCACGACGGTTTCGCCATGTTCGACTCATGCTGGGGCGAATACGACGTGGTCGACGCCACCCCCTTCGGGCGTGACATCATGAAGGAACTCTCCCGCGCCTGTTATGAACAGGGACTCCGGTTCGGATTCTACTACTCACAGGCACAGGACTGGCACCACCCGGGCGGCTTCGGCAACAACTGGGACAAGTCGCTCAAAAAAGTCAGCTCCGACGTCTACGCCAACGAAAAAGTCATCCCGGAAGTCGAACAACTGCTCACCGAATACGGCCCGATCTCCATCCTCTGGTGGGACACCCCGCGCAACATGAGCCCGGAAGCCTTCGCCGGCATCTACTCGCTCAAGTCGCTCCAGCCCGGCATCATCACCAACGACCGCCTCGGCAAGGACATCCCCGGCGACCACAAGACCTTCGAGCGCCACATCCCCGACCGCGGCCCGGTCGACAAGGCGTGGGAAGTCTGCATGCCCATCAGCGGCAGCTGGGGATACAAGAAAATCGACACCGATTTCAAATCCACCACGACCCTCATCCGCAACCTCGCCGACATCGCCAGCAAGGGCGGCAACTACCTGCTCAACGTCTCGCCCACCGGCGAGGGCGTCATCCTCCCCCAGGCACAGGAACGCCTCAAACAAATCGGCGAATGGATGCGCGTCAACAGCGACTCGATCTACGGCACCACCGGCAGCCCCTTCAAGAAACTCGACTTCGGCCGCTGCACCAAAAAGCAATACGCCAAGGGAACCACCCTCTACTTCCACGTCTTCGACTGGCCGGCCGACGGCAAACTCGTCATCCCCGGCCTGAAAAACGAAATCAAACAGGCCTATCTGCTCGACGGCTGGAAACCGCTTGAAACCACCCAGGACGAAACCGGCACCACCATCACCGTGCCGAAAGACGCGCCGGATGCCATCAACTCGGTGATCACCGTGCAGGTCGCCGGTAAACTCGAAGTCGAACAATCCGGCATCGTCCAGAACCAGGACGGCAGCGTCGACCTCCCCGCCGCAGACGCCTACATCCACAACAACGAAGGCAGCCAGGACGCCGCCCTCCAGGACCGCGGCGACGAACCCGACAACATCGGCAAGTGGACCGACAAGGAAGCCACCGTCGAGTGGGACTTCAAACTCACCCAACCCGGCACCTTCGATGTCATCGCCAACATCGCGCTCGAAGATGACAGCGCACTCACCTTCACCGTCAACGGCGAGACCGTCAAAACCAAGGTCAAGGCCACCGGCGGCTACGGCAGCTACACCGAACAAACCCTCGGTTCCTTCTCCACCACCGCCGAAGGCAACTACAACATCCGCCTCAAGCCCGACGCCAAGAACTGGAAACCCGTCAACGTGCGCGGCCTGAAACTCATCACCAAGTAACCCCTTGTCAGGCAACCCGGAGGCGCTCGCTTCCGGGTTTCTTGTACCCACACTCCGACCCACACGCCCCATGAAGACCATCGTTCTGGCAACCCTGCTGCTGGCAATCCCCTGCCTCGCGGCCGACCCGCCGAACGTGCTCTTCATCATCTCCGGCGACCTCGGCGCCAGGCTCGCATGCTACGGAGAAGCCGCCGCCAAAACCCCGAACATCGACCTCCTCGCCACCCAAGGCACCCTCTTCGAGCGTTGCTACACCCAGCGCCCGACCTGCGGACCGAGCCGCATGTCAATGCTCTCCGGCCTCTACATCCACGAGAGCGGATTGAACGGCCAAAAATCCCGCATCACCGAGAGCAGGATCCCGGCCATCACCCTGCCCCACCTGTTCCGCAAGAATGGCTACACGACCGCACGCGTCGGCAAGGTGTTTCACATGGGGGTCCCGGGCGACATCGGAACCGCCGGCACCGACGACCCGCAGGCATGGGACCTCACGGTCAACAACACCGGCTGGGACGCCAAACCCGAAAACCTCGCCAAAGTGAATCGCTACGGCCCGCGCAAGGACCACAGCGTCGCCGTGACCTATCTCGACCCGGACATCCCGGACGAGGAAATGGTCGACGGCGTCGGCACCCACGCCGCCCTCCGCCTCATGAAGGAGCAGCACCCGGAAAAAACCGGCAAGCCGCTCATGCTCTTCATGGGCTACTTCCGCACCCACCCACCGATGATCGCTCCCCGCAGGCACTGGGACGCCATCGACCCGCAGGAAATCCGCCTGCCGGAGGTTCCCGAAAACGACCGGCAGGACATGCCGAAAGGCGCGCTTCCACTCGCAGGACCCGGCCACAATTTCCTCCCTGCCGGGATCGGCCGCGACTACGCCCACGCCTACTACGCCTCCATCCATTTCATCGACCACGAGATTGGAAAGCTGGTTGCAGGACTCAAGACCAACGGCCTCGCTGACAACACGATCATCGTCATCACCGGCGACCAGGGGTTCCACCTCGGCGAACACAACTACTGGCACAAAACCTCCGCCTTCGACCCCTCCTGCCACGTGCCGCTCATCATCATCGACCCACGAGCCGCCGCGAAGGGCCAGCGCTCCGCCGGACTCTGCGGGCTCATCGACCTTTACCCGACACTGTGCGATCTCGCCGGCATCCCACCCGAACACCCGCTCTCCGGAACCTCCCTCGCCCCACGGCTCCACGACGCCGCGCGGCCCGGAAAAGACTGGGAACTCACCCAGCTCCAGAACGGCGTCACCCTGCGCACCGACCGATACCGATACACGGAGCTCAAAGGCGGCACCATGCTCTACGATCTCAGCGCCGATCCACACGAGTGGCGCAACCTCGCAGGGAAACCCTCGCATGCGGAAACCGAGCGCACCCTCCGCAACACACTCTCATCCATCATCGCACCCGGGAAAAACTAACAACAAACTCATGAAACGCCTCCTCCACCCCCTGTTCGCAATCGGCGCCAGCGTCGCCACGCTTTCCGCCGCTCCACTCACCGTATCGTCTCCGGACGGACACATCACCGTCGCATTCCAACTCACCGACAACGGCTCGCCAACCTACTCGGTCAGCTACCAGGGAAAGCCCCTCATCCTCGACTCCGCACTCGGCCTCAAGCTCAAGTCCGGCGGCGACCTCGACCGAGGTTTCTCCGTGTCCAAGTCGGACACCACCAGCCACGACTCCACCTGGAAACCCGTCACCGGCGAACGCAGCGTGGTCCGCGACCACTACAACCAACTCGACGTCGACCTCGCACAGAATAACGGAAACCAACTCCGGATCACCTTCCGCGCCTACAATGAAGGCGCCGCGTTCTGCTACACGATCCCGCAACAGGAAAACCTGAACTCCTTCACCATCTCCGGAGAACTCTCCCGCTTCCAGTTCGCCGGCGACCACTTCTGCTGGGACACCAAGGACCCGCAGGCCGTCTATCGCCGCGTCCCGATCTCCAAAGCCGGCGGCAACATCGAACGCCCGCTAGTCGTCGAAGCCGCACCCTTCGTCGCCCTCGGCGAAGCCCGCCTCGTCGACTACGCCCGCCTCCGCTTCAACACCCCCGCCGCCAACACCTTCGGCATCACGCTCGGCAGCGACGTCACCGCAACCGCCCCCTACACCACTCCCTGGCGCTACGCCATGATCGGCGGCACCCCCGGCGAACTGCTCGAAAACAACGACCTCATCCCCAACCTCAACGACCCCTGCGCGATCGAAGACACCTCGTGGATCCGCCCCGGCAAGGTGATCCGCTCCGAACTCAATACCAAAACCGCCAAACAAACCATCGACTGGGCGAAACAAATGGGCGCCGCCCACATCCTCCTCGACGCCGGCTGGTACGGCCCGGAAAACAGCGAGAAATCCGACGCCACCACCGTCACCATCGACCCGAAACGCTACAGCGGCGAACTCGACCTGCAGGCGGTCATCGACTACGGCAAGCAAAACGGCATCGGCACCATCCTCTACGTCAACCGCCGCGCCCTCGAGAGACAACTCGATGACCTGCTGCCCCTGTTCCAGAAATGGGGCGTCGCCGGCATCAAGTTCGGCTTCGTCCAGGTCGGCTCGCAGAAGTGGACCAAATGGGTGCACGACTCGGTGAAAAAATGCGCCGACTACCAGATGATCGTCGACATCCACGACGACTACCGCCCGACCGGCTGGAGCCGCACCTACCCGAACCTGCTCACCCAGGAAGGTATCAAGGGCAACGAAACCATGCCCACCCCGGAGGAAAACGTGCTGCTGCCCTTCACCCGCTTCCTCTGCGGTGCCGCCGACTACACGGTTTGCTATTACAGCCCTCGTATCCAATCCACCCGCGCCCACCAGCTCGCCGCCTCCATCGTCTACTACAGCCCCATCCAGCTACTGTTCTGGTATGACAAACCGGGACACTTCAAAAACGAACCGGAACTGGACGTCTTCAAACAACTCGTCACCACCTGGGACGACACCACGGTGCTCCACGGCGAAATGGAGAAATACGTCTCCATCGCCCGCCGCACCGGCGACAAATGGTTCGTCGGCACCATCAACGCCGGAGAACCCCGCAAGCTCGACATCCCGCTCACCTTCCTCAAGCCCGGCGTGGAATACACCGCGTCCATCAAGTCCGACGCCCAACCCGACGGCAGCAACCCGAAGGCCGTCGCCAACACCACGCAAGTGGTCACCTCCGAATCCGTCATCACCGCGGACATGGCCCACAACGGCGGCCAGGCCATCATCCTCACGCCCGCCCAATAGTCCTCCCTCATGAAACCATCCTGTCTCGCGATCCTCGCCGCGCTGTCAACTCCCGCCCTCGCCCTGACCCTCCACGTCAGCCCGGCGGGCGACGACTCCCACCCCGGCACCGCCGGCCAACCGCTCGCCAGCCTGCACGCCGCGCAGCACCTCGCCCGCGAGTCCGGCCTGCTCGGAAGGGAACCGGTTTCCATCATCCTTTCCGGTGGCATCCATTACCTCGGAAAACCGCTCGTCCTCGATGCCGCAGACTCCGGCAGCAAGGAGGCCCCCGTCACCTACAGGGCCGCTGACGGACAAACCGCCGTCATCAGCGGCGGCGCGGATCTCGGGAAACTCGATTGGCAGCCGTGGCAGGACGGCATCGTCATGGCGAAAGTCCCCGAGGGCACCGCCATCGACATCCTCTACGTCAACGACCGGACGATGCCCATGGCGCGCTACCCGAACTTCGACCCCCAGGCGCAATACTTCAACGGCATCGCCGCCGATGCCTTCAGCAGGGAAAAGGCCGCCGGTTGGACGAATCCAGCAGGTGGTTTCATGCACGCCATGCACAAGGCGAAATGGGGCGGCATGCACTACCGCATCACCGGCAAGGATGAGAACGGCGAACTCACCTACGAAGGCGGCTGGCAGAACAACCGACCCTCTCCGCCCCACAAGGACATCCGCTTCGTCGAAAACATCTTCGAGGAACTCGACGCGCCGAACGAATGGTTTCTCAACACCGAAACCGACACCCTCTACTTCTACCCGCCGAAGGACCTCGACCTGAAGAACGCGCTCTTCCAGACCGCCCGCCTCGAGAACCTCGTCGAGTTCCGCGGCAGCGGGGAAAACCCGGCGAAGTTCATCAACTTCAGCGGCCTCACCTTCAGCCACGCCGCCCGCACCTTCATGAAGAACAAGGAGCGGCTGCTGCGAACCGACTGGACGATCTCCCGCACCGCCGCCGTCTTCATCAACGGCGCCGAAGACGTCGCCATCAAGAACTGCCACGTCCGCGAGGTCGGCGGAAACGCGATCTTCGTCAACCACTACAACCGTCGTATCTCCATCACCGGCTGCCACATCGAGCAGGCCGGCGGCAACGGCGTCGCGATCATCGGCGACCAGGCCGCCGTGCGCGACGGACTCGTCGGCTACGGCTCGCGCAGCACCTTCGGGAAACTCGACAAGACCCCCGGCCCGAAAACCGACAACTACCCCGCCCGCATCCTCGTCGAGGACTGCCTGATCCGCGACATCGGCCGCGTCGAAAAACAAACCGCCGGCGTCGGGATCGACATCGCCATGCACGTCACCGTGCGCCACGTCACCGTGCACGACGTCCCCCGTGCCGGCATCAACATCGGCAACGGCTGCTTCGGCGGCCACGTCATCGACTTCTGCGACGTCTTCGACACCGTCATGGAAACCGGCGACCACGGGGCCTTCAACTCGTGGGGCCGCGACCGCTTCTGGAAACTCAAGGACGTCGAAAACGTCGAAATGGGTGCCGGCAAATTCAAGGACACCCCGCTGCTCGACGTCATCCACCCGATCACCATCTCCAACAGCCGCTGGCGCTGCGACCACGGCTGGGACATCGACCTCGACGACGGTTCGTCGAACTACCACATTTACAACAACCTCTGCCTCAACGGCGGCATCAAGAACCGTGAGGGATTCCACCGCACCGTGGAAAACAACATCATGGTCAACAACAGCCTGCACCCGCACGTCTGGTACCAGCACAGCCAGGACGTGTTCCGCAGAAACATCGTCTTCACAAGCTACCGCCCCGCCATCATGCCGGAAACCCCGTGGGGCAAAGAGTTCGACCACAACCTCTACGTCTCGAAAACCAAAACCGGCCCCGCCCTCCCGCTCGCCGGCCAGAGCAAACGCGACGGTCACTCGATCTTCGCCGACCCGAAGTTCCTCGACCCCGCAACCGGCGACTACCGCGTCGCCGAGGACTCCCCCGCCCTCAAGCTCGGATTCCGCAACTTCCCGATGGACCAGTTCGGCGTCACCAGCCCTCACTTGAAAAAACTCGCCAGCTCGCCGAAACTCCCGATCCCCGGCGACCCCGCCGAAAAGAAATCCAAACGCGACCGCCGCGAACACACCTGGCTCGGTGCCAAAGTGAAGAACATCACCGGCATGGGTGAAGTCTCCGCCACCGGCCTGCCCGAAGAAACCGGCATCCGCCTGCTCGATGTCCCGCAAAAATCCACCGCCGCCAAAGCCGGCCTCGAAAAATCAGACGTCATCCTCAGTTGCAACGGCAAGGAAACCGATACCTTCGCCGAGCTCCAGGGCCACTGGCACATCGCGCCGAAAGGAAACGTGAAACTCGGCGTCTGGCGGGGTCAGGAACTGCGTTACATTCAACTCACCAAATAGCCCCGCCAGAGAGTGGACCGCCGTCCGCCCCTCCCGACAGGCCACCCGATCCCCAAGCACATGAACCATTGCCGGCCCCTTCCCCTTGCGACCCGCATCCTCGTCCCCGGTGTCCTCGCGGTCATTTCCGCCACCGCATGGGCCCAGATCATCTGGGACAACAGCGACGCCGACAACAACTTCACCAACCCATCCAACTGGCAGGGTGATTCATTTCCCGCCGGCGAAACCCTGGTGATCGGCCTCGCCGACAACGACCGCGCCATCCTGAGCACCGGCGCCCCCCCGAACTCCGACGCCATCCGCGTCGGCTACGACGGCGACACCGGCGAATTCGTGCAATCCGGCGGAACACTCAGCGCGTCCGCCAACGCCTCGGCCACCAGCCGAATCGGCCACGGCGGCGGCATCGGCAGCTGGACCATGAGCGCCGGCCGCGCCACCATCAACGCCATCCAGATCGGCCTCACCGGCGGAAACGGCACCCTCTCCGTCACCGGCGGCCACCTCAACATCTCCCGCGCAAGCTCCGACTACAGCCTGATCGTCGATCACGGCGGAACCGGCCTCTTCGAGATTTCCGGCGGCTCCCTCATCACCCGCAGCGGCGTGGAGGTCGGCCCCTCGGGAACCTTCTCCGTCATCGGCAACGCGCCCGAGTTCATTCATGTCGGCAGCACCAACAACATCGACGGAGAATGGCACCAAAGCTCCGGCGGCACCCTGAAGGCACGCATCAGCCCCACGCCCGCTGGCATCACCCCGATCTTCATCGATGAAGTGGACACCACCGACGGCTCCGCCGGAAACGTCACCTTCGAAAACGGCGCCCTCCTCGACGTCGGCTTCACCGGAAACTTCACCAATGGCGGCACCTTCACCGTCATGGAATGGGAAGGCAGCGTCACCGACAACGGCCTCGCCCTCGCTCCGGGAGTCGATACCGGCATCTGGAGCTTCGACATCGACGAAACCAACAAACGCCTCACCGTCACCGCCGCCGGCCCGCCATACCTCGAAACGAATGTCACCGTCTCCAGCATCGCCGAGCTCCGGCAATTCGCCGCCGAGGACAACGTCACCGTCACCATGACCCCCGGCACCTACTGGATGACCGGCCCGTCCACCGCCTACACGCCGAACAGCGGCACCATCTGGACCTTCCTCGAGTTCACCGGTGAAAACTCCACCTACAACCTCGACGGCGTGACCATCAACGTCGACACCCGGGAACTCTCCTACTTCAACAACTATGCCATCAACGTGATGAATGTCAGCGGCAACGGCAGCATCATCGACGGCCTCAAGCTCCACATGCGGAACCTCACCCTCCGGGAGACCGACCAGTGGGGCTACCCACGCCAGTGGACCGGCAACAAGGGCTCCCAGGTCGTCCGCGTCACGGGGTCGGACACAACCATCCGCAACTGCGAAATCACCACCGGCGGCTCCTACCCCTACGGCTTCGGCGATGCCTTCGGCAAAGGCGCCCGGCCCACCGATGGCGAGGGAAACACCAACGCCGCGTTCATTTCCCACGTCAAGCAGAGCGGCTTCCTCATCACCGGCGGCGCCAACAACGTGCTCGTCGACAACGTCACCCTCAACATGCGCAGCTACGGCCACGGCTTCTTCATGCAGCAGGGCGCCAGCGACATCACCTTCTCGAACTGCCAATGCCTCGGCGACGACATGGCCGACAGCGACGACATCATCGCCCACCCGGTCTATCAGCAGTGGGGCTTCGCCACCTACAAGGAACCCATCCCCACCGACATCAACATCTCCAAACACGAAGGCGGATTCCGCGTCTATGGAAACTCGGACTTCGAAACCAACGGCTTCCCGGAGTTCATCGAAAACATCACCATCTCCAACTGCCGCGTCGAACGCATGCGCACCGGCGTCTCCTGCGCGGACGCCACCGGATTCCTCCGCGTCTCGGACACCGAAGTCGTCGGCTGCGAATTCGGCTACGCCCCCAGCGGATACGGCACCGAAACCACCTACACCCGCTGCAAGGGCGACGCCCTCAACGGACCGCTCATCTACTTCCAGCGCTCGGTCGACCACCCGGCCACCATGGAGATCGAGCTCACCGGAGACTCCCCCGGCAAGGGCACCTGGCCGATCGCCCTGATCAGCGGCGACGGCAGCCACATCACGCTCACCAGCTCCGCCGCGCCTGGCGTCTACCCGGATGACGCCTACATCAACCTCTCGCAAAAATGGCGCGAGTGGCGCCACCGCCCGGCCGAAGACATCGATGAATACTCCTCCGGTGCCTACGCCGAAAACACCACCAACACGACCCTCGTCAACCACAGCTCCATCCCCGTCATCATCGGCCCGAACGCCACCGGAAACACCATTGAATCCGCCGGCGGCATCGTCAACAAGAGCTCCGGCAACACCTACACCGGAACCACCATCGTCCTCCCCCACACCACCGTCCAGGACACCTGGAGCTCACCCGCGAACCCCATGGACGTGTCCTGGGCCCAGTGGGACAGCGAAGGCAACCAGATCCTTCCCACCGCACCCTATCTCGTCTATGATGGACTGCTCTACGTCGATCACCTCGAAGACGTCGGCGGATCCTGGGTGGAATCATCCGAAATCGAAATCCGCGACGGCGGCACTCTGGAGATCAATCCCGGATTCAGGCTCCAGGGCGACAGTGAAAACCCCAGCGGCAACATCACCTTCGCTGGCTCCGGAACCGATGGTCAGGGCGCCATTTTCAGCTCTGGAGCCACCTCGAACTCCACCCGCATCAACAGCGCGAACGGAACCCTCTCCATGACCGGAGACGCGTCCATCGGCGTAGGCACCGCAGCCAACCAACTCCTCATCGGTCCCGTCACCGGAACCGGAAACCTCACCAAGACCGGACCGGGAAAACTGGTCATGGAACGCTTTACCGCCAATTCCTTCACCGGTTCGCTCACTGTCGCCGAAGGCGAGATCACCGCCCGCACCGGCAAGGCGAACAACGATCTCACGGTCGCCGCCGGTGCCTCATTCCTCCAGAACAGCAACCTCGCACTCAACCAATCACCCGACGAGTTCACGACCATCGACGGCACCCTCGACCTCAATACCCGAAGTGAATCGGACGCAAACCCATACAGTGTCAACATCGGCACCCTCGCTGGAACCGGAGCCATCACCGCCACATCAAGCGCCGCCACCCACACCGTCCACGTCACCGGCGACTCCGCCGACGGCACCTTCTCAGGAGAAATCCAAGGCACGCTTTCACTCGTGAAATCCGGCGCGGCCACGCTCACTCTCTCCGGAACCAACTCACACTCCGGCGCAACCATCGTCAACGGCGGCACCCTCTCCGTCACCGGTTCCCTGCCCTCCTCCAGTGAAGTCACCGTCAATGACGGAGCCGCCCTGTCAGGCACCGGCACCATCCACGGCCCGATCGCCCTGGAGACAGGCGCCGTCATCTCCCCCGGCACCAGCACCGGCACCCTCACCACCGCATCCCAGATATGGAACGCCGGCGCCGAGTTGGAAATCGAAATGGCCGACCCGCCGGAACTCGTCCACGACCAACTCGTCATCACCGGCCCCCTCACGCTCGACGCCGGCATCACCCCACAGGACCCGTTCCTCATCCGCCTCACCGCGCCCACGCTCACATTCGACAAATCCCAAAACCAATCGTGGCTCATCGTCTCCACCGGCGGAATCTCCGGCGGCTTCTCGCCGGACCGCTTTGCCATCGACCCCACCTCCTTCATCGCCAACAACCCGGTCGACCGCGGCGAATTCTCGCTCTCGGAATCCAACGGCGACCTCTACATCGACTTCACCGCCGCCCCCTACTCGCTCCTCGAATCCTGGAGGCTCGCCCACTTCGGCAGCCCGGATGACAGCGGCGATGGCGCGGATCACGCCGACTTCGACTCCGACGGAATCCCCAACCTCCTCGAATACGCGATCGGCTCCGACCCGGCACTGCCCAACACCGGCCCCGTCATCGAACTCGCAGCATCACCCGACGCAACCACTCTCACCCTCACATTCAACCGCATCGCCGACCCCCAACTGCGCTATGCCGTCGAAGCCGAAAATACCCTGGTGCAGTCTCCCTGGACCCCCATCTGGTCAAGCACCGGCCCCTCCAATACCGCCGGCCCCGTCACCGTCGAAGACATCCAGCCGATCTCCGCGCACCCCACCCGCTTCATGCGCCTTAGCGTCAGCTACTGACCCGCCGCAGAACCCGCTGAGAATCCACAGTTCAACTGGGTAACCTCAAGAGGTCACCAGTGAAACCCGTCTATCCCTTTCCCTTTCCAGCCATCGGGTCCGAACTCATGCTATCCATTTAGGATGCAATCATCCGCTTCATTTCCAGTGGATCCTTGACTTGAGAACCAACAAACCCAGATGAAACTAAAATCCCCATTCCTCAATTCCTCCCGCTTTCTCACCCTCTGCATGGCCGTCGCGGCACCCGTCGCAGTCCACGGCGCCGAGTTCACCTGGGACGGCGGCGGTGCCGACACCAACTGGTCAACTCCCGAAAACTGGGTCGGCGACCTCGCCCCGGCGGCAATCGACGACACCCTCGTCTTCGACGGCAGCGTCGGCCTCACCAACACCAACGACTTCATCACCGCGCTCGGTGATCCCGCGATCACCATCGCCGAGACCGCTGGCTCCTTCGTCCTCGGAGACGACGGCATCGTCGGCCCCGTGACAATCGGTATCGGCTCCGGTGGCAACAGCGCAATCGTCAGCCTGCTCGGCACCGCCGATCAGGAAATCGCGTTCGATATCAACCTCTCCGGCGGCCTCAGGGACCGCACCATCCTTTTCCCCGCCACCGGAGGCGGCACCCTGACCCTCAGCGGTGATATCGACTTCGCCAACGACTGGCTCTTCCCCACCCAGGGTGCCGGCACCGTCGTCCTCAGCGGAAACAACACCGGTGACGGCCACTCCCATCTCACCGGTGGCGACAACGTCATGCGCGCCATGTGCCGCCTCAATACCAACGGCCAGACCATCGTGCTCGGCAGCCCGACCGCCCTCGGCAACCCGAACGTCGACTCGACCAACCTCCGCGGCATCCGCATGAACACCGGCAACCAGGTCCTCACCACCCTCAACGACATGGACCTCACCGGTGCGAACATGGTCAACAGCACCATCAGCTGGAACGAAAGCACCAGCTTCGTCGGCGCTGGAGATCTTGAAGTCGGCGGCATGGTCTACACCAAAAACAACGGCCGCGCATGGAGCGTCGATGGCGGTGGCGAATTCATCGTCTCCGGTGCCGGCGTCTTCCTTACCAGCCGCACCGCCGCCCAGGTCATGATCCTGCAGCCGCTCAACGGCAACGTCATCACCATCAATGGTCCGGTTCACGACACCTTCCAATCCGGCGGCATCGAAACACAAACCGGTGGCTACGGCTCCGTTCCCACGGACGGCCTGCTCCGCCTCCAGGGCGATGGCACCGTCAACCTCAACGCCGACAACAGCGCCACCATGAACGCTGAGGTTTTCCTCAACAGCGCCAACGTCACCGTCAAACTCGGAGACGCCAATGCTCTCGGAACCTTCGGCGAAACCAGCGTGACCATCACCAACTCGCCGCTGGCCCAGGTCTACCTGGACGATAACGGCATCGACGTTGACGACCTCACCGGCATCGAACTCGGTGACGCAGTCTCCGGCCCCGGCATCCAGGACGGATCCGTGGTCGATGCCATCGACGTCGATGGCATGTTGATCACCCTCAGCCTGCCCGCGATCGCGGACGCCACCGACGCCACAGTCACCTTCAGCCGCACCGCAACCGAAGTCGCCGGCAGAACCAACATGAATTCCGGAACGCTCGACCTGAACGGATTCTCCGTCAACGAAACCTTCGTCAATGTCGGCGGTAGCTCCAAGTTCATCAACAGCAACACTGGCGCGACCGCGCAGATCCTCACCGAGATCGTGGATCAGGGCAACCCGACCTTCGAAGGAGACGGCGACATCATCGTCAACAACATCCGCCGCACCAACGGCGTCACCCGCCGTATCACCAAAAACGGCACCGGCACCCTCACCCTCGGCGGCGACCAGGATAACGGCCGCTACGGCCTCACCGTCAATGAAGGCGACGTGATCCTGGCCAAAACCGCTGGCGAAGCCGTTGCCCGCTTCCCGCTGATCATTAACAATGCAGCCAGCACGGTCACCTTCACTAACACTGGTGATCAAATCGGCAACCAAACCGATGGAAACGGCATGCACCAGATCAACGAAGGCACGCTCGACCTCAACGGATTCAGCGAAAGCCTCGGCGCGCTCAGCACCTCCAACGGAACCGAACCGGGTGGCGTGGTCACCAACGGTGATGCCGGCACGACGTCCACCCTCACCCTCCTCGGTGCGGGCGCGGACGCCACCTTCCCCGGAACGGTCTCCGGAAACATGAACATCGTCAAAAACGGTGCTTTCATCCAGACCTTCAGCGGAACCGCCAGTTACACCGGAGACACCACGATCAACGATGGAACCCTCGAACTCAGCGCAACCAGCGATCTGGCTGATACCTCCACCGTCAGCATCGACGGCACCACCTCGATCCTCAAGCTCGCCGACGGCGTCACCGACACCGTCAACGCACTCTGGCTCGACGGCACCCAAGTGGAGGCCGGAACCTATGGCGCCACCGGATCCGGCGCAGACAATATCGACGATGTCCACTTCACGGGCACCGGAGTGCTCGACGTGACCACTGGGCCGGCAGCCGGAACCGACTATGATGTCTGGGCCGCCCTCTACGCGCCTGCCGACCTCACCGACATGACCGGCGACAACGACAACGACGGCCTCACCAACCAACAGGAATACGCCTACGGCCTCAACCCGGTCAGCGGATCCTCGGTGAACCCCTACATCGCGGAATTTGACACCGCCTCAGGCACCTTCTCCTACCAGCGTCGCAAGGCGGCCCTCACCGGCCTGACCTATGAGGTCGAGTTCTCACTCGACCTCGTGACTTGGAGCGTCGATGGCGGAACGACCCAGGTCGCGACCGAAATCGATGCCAACAACGAAAGCGTCCTGGTCACCATCCCCGGACCGCTTCCGACCGACAAGGCATTCGTCCGCGTCAAGGCCCAGTGAATCCACTGACCTGAAACTCCCAAAGCGGCGGTCGCAAGACCGCCGCTTTTTTTGTCCCCCCGCTGCCACCCCGGGTAACCCCACATGCCAGACCGGAACGCATCGACGGCACCAGCCACAACCGACAACTGGTTCCATGATGCATTGAATGACAACAACTCCGGTTCAACTGGGTGAATGCACAATAACTACCCTCGACCGGCGGGCACGGCTACTCATTCAGTATTGGTAATGTCATCATCACATATGATGTGAAATCGAATCCACCAACGAATCCCCAGCGCATATCACGAATGAAAACCACTCAATCCATGAACGGATCACCGCGGAAGCATCCAGGGAAAGGATTCACCCTTACCGAAATCCTCGTCGTCATCCTCATCATCGGCGTGCTCGCGCTCGTCTCCAATTCGGTCTATGTCAAAATGAGGCAGAAAGCCAACTCCGCGGTGGCGGTCCAAAGCCTCCGCCAGTTGGGCAGCCTCGTCCTCGGACTTGCCCAGGAAGATGGCAAAATGCCGAACGAAGGCGACTACCCGAACCCGGAAGACGACCCGCCGGCCGACACCTCCTGGGATGGATACGTCCTCGCCTACATGGGCGCATCAGACGTGATCGCCAGCACCCCGCCCCAGGTCCCGCAAAGCTATGAAAGCATCTTCTTCCATCCTAACGACTATCCGGACCCCATCGAAACCGCGAACTACCCCACGGCCAAACGCACCTTCGTCTACCTCCGCGTCCTGTCGGATGTCTCCATCGCCGCAATCGACGACCCATCCAGAACCGGAATGCTCGGCGAACACCCGTGGCGAACCGATGGCCGCAACCGCGTCGGCTTCAAGTCCGCATCGTTCATGGACATGAGCGCGCTGGTCCCGGACCCGCTCACCGGCGATGACCTCAACCCGGATGGAAAATTCAACTTCGTCTTCGCCGACGGCCACATCGAAACACTCACCCGCGAGGAATCAGCCGGAAGCGGCAGCACCTCAAAACCACTCGGACTCTGGACGCTCGACCCGGCCGACTGATGCCACCCGCCACCCGCGGACGCCACCGCCCGCAATGGGACCTCCACCCGCATCACCGCAAATCCCCCGTCACCCTGCCCCGGCGCGGATCCCGATTCGGATCCTCGCGCCGATGCTGACCCGACCCGGCTGAACCCCACGAAAACCCCATCGCGGCCGATCCCCGAAACCGGAATCCTCCCCGGATTTTCCGGCATTTTTCACCCGCCCAGGTCAACAGAGTGACTTGTCCACCTCTTGCGCCACTTCCACCCTCCAAACCACCCTGTCTGCATACAAAAATTCAACAACGGACAATGCACCCCTTGAGACCTCCGCGTCTCCTGCCAGGCTAGCCCTTTCATTGAATCCAGCTTGAGCCGTCATGACCTGCCCACAGGCCGTCTCATCGAACAACCCATCTCACCCACACCATGATCCGCCCACTCCTCCTGATTCTCATCGGCTCGCTCCACGGCCTCGCGCATGCCCAACCCGCTGCCGGTCCACGCCAGCCGGTCGACTGGGTGAACCCGCAAATCGACACCGTCAAACCCCGCTGGTTCTACTTCAACTCCGCCTGCCGCCCCTTCGGCATGGTCAACCTCAGCCCCGACACCCAAACCAAGGGCGACTGGGATGCCGGCTACCGCTACGATGACGACTCGATCGAGTGCTTCAGCCACATCCACGGCTGGCAGCTCGCAGGCATCGCCGTCATGCCCGTCACCGGCGAAACCGATCCCGCCGCATACGCGTCGCACTTCTCGCACGATGACGAAACCGTCCGCCCCGGCTACCACAAGGTGCTCCTCAAGGACCACGGAATCACCGCCGAACTCACCTCCACCACCCGCGTCGGATTGCACCGCTACACCTACCCCGGGGACAAGACCGCCCGCGTCATCATCGATCTCTCGAAACCCCTCATGGAATGCGAAATGCTCGACATCAAGGCCGGCCCCGGCGCCGACGGCACCTCCATCGAGGGCAGCTTCTCCATGAGCCCCACCAAGCGCCGGCCCAAGCCGTTCAGGGCGCACTTCGTCGCCTCGTTTCCGCGCAAATTCACCCGCATCGAAAGCGCGCAGGACGGCCGGATCATCCTCGACTTCGGCAAACTCGACGCCCCGCTCCTCATGAAGGTCGGCCTCTCCTACACCGGCATCGATGGCGCCCGGCTCAACCTCGCCGCCGAACTGCCGCATTGGGATTTCGACCGCATCGTCGCCGAATCCACCGCGGACTGGAACCAATGGCTCGGCCGCATCGAAGTCGAGGGCGGCAGCGACTCCCAGATGACCAAGTTCTACACCGACGTCTGGCACTCGCTGCTCGGCCGCCGCATCATCAGCGACGCCGACGGCAGCTACCCGGACAACACCGGAGACTCCACCGTCATCCGCAAGGGCACCCTCCCACACTACAACTTCGACGCCCTGTGGGGCGCCCAGTGGTCGCTCAACGTGCTCTGGCCCATGGCCTGGCCCGGCGTCATGGACGGCTTCGCCGAAACCATGGTCAACATGTATCAAAACGGCGGACTCATCCCCCGCGGCCCCGCCGGCGGAAACCCGACCTACGTGATGATCGGCGACCCCGCCACCTCGTTCTTCGCCGCCGCGTGGAACAAGGGAATCCGCAACTGGAACGCGGAAAAAGCCTACGAGGGCCTCACGAAAAACGCCGGCATCGGCGGCATCCGCGACCACGCCGGCTACGAACACGACAAGGATCCGGCCGGCGGATATATGAAATACTACATCAATCGTGGTTACGTCCCCGAGGACATCCCGGGGAGCAGGGGCCTCCACCGCAACGGTGCCGCCATGACCCTCGAATCATCCTATCAGGACTGGTGCCTCGCCCAGTTCGCCCTGGCCCTCGGCAAAACCGATGACGCGGAAACCCTGCTCAAACGCTCGAAAAACTACACCAACCTCTGGGACAGGGAAGTCGGCTGGATGCGCCCGAGAACAATGGACGGCTCGTGGTACGAACCCTTCGCCCCCATCGCCGAAGGCTTCACCGCCAAGGGATTCACCGAGTCCGCCTCCGCCATCTACTCGTTCTACGTCCCCCACGACCTCGCCGGTCTCGCCAAACTCTTCGGCGGCCCGGGCGCCATGGCGGAACGCCTCGAAAGCAACTTCCAGAAAGCCTCCTCACGGCGGTTCATCGCCGACCACGGCCAACACGCCATCTCCTGGGTCGACTACGAAAACCAACCGTCCACCGGCATGGCTCACATCTTCTCCCACCTCGGCAAACCATGGCGGTCGCAATACTGGGTCCGCCAGGTCCAGCACCACACCTTCTCGGACACCACCCCCTACGGCGGCTACAATGGCGACGAGGACCAGGGCCAGATGGGCGCGCTCAGCGCACTCATGGCCATCGGCCTCTTCGACATGAACGGCGGCGCAGCCATCAAGCCGGAATACGACCTCACCGCCCCCCTGTTCAAGAAAGTCACCATCCACCTCGACCCCGCATACCACCCCGGCGGCACCTTCACCATCGAGGCCCCCGACGCCTCCCCGGAGAACATCTACATCCAGTCCGCAACCTTGAACGGCAAACCGTGGAACTCGTTCCAAATCCCCCACGCGGAATTCATCAACGGCGGAACCCTCAAACTCGAACTCGGCTCCACACCTCAGCCGTCATGGGGCCTCGAGTGACCCCGAAACACCCGCCAACGCCCAGCCACCCTCCCCCCCGATCAAATACCCAACCCATCGAAATTTCTGGATACCCTGCGAGTCACCCGGTTGACTCATGATTCATTCCCGAAACCCAAGCACCTGACTTCATGAACGCCCCAGACAACACCGGCCAGCGCATCACCCTGCGAGACATCGGCAAAGCCATCGGAGTCAGCCACTCCACCGTCTCACTCGCACTCCGAAACCACCCCCGGATTTCGGAAACCATGCGCAACAAGGTCCACGAAACCGCCCAGAAAATGGGCTACACGCCGGACCCCATGCTCGCCGCCCTCGCCACCTACCGCAGAAACAAAAGCGACAAACCAATCACCTCCTCACTCGCGTGGATCAACGCCTGGCCAGACCCCAAGGACCTGCGCGCCCACCTCGAATTCGACTGCTACTGGAAAGGCGCCACCAAGTCCGCCAAAAAATTCGGCTACCGGCTCGAGGAATTCCGCCTCGACTCGAACTTCTCGCCACGCCGGCTCCACCAGATCCTCAGCACCCGCGGCATCCGCGGCATCCTCCTCCCGCCCCACCGCATCCAGCCGGATTGGCAGGACTTCCCGTGGGAAAACTACTCGGTCGTCCGCTTCGGCCGCACCGTGCACACCCCCGCCTGCCACGTCGTCACCGCCGACCAGGTCGCCAACACCATCCTCGCCTACGAGGAAATCTACCGCCGCGGATACCGCAGGATCGGCTTCGTCGCACCCAACGCCGAACTCAAACGCAACGGCATCATCTTCGAACTCGGCTACCTCGGCGGCCAGCGCCTGTTCGACGACGCCGCCAAACTCCCGCCGCTCCTCTTCACCCGCGCCACCCCCCAGGAAGAACGCCAAATCCTCCTCAAAAACTGGATCAAAGAGCACAAACCCGACGCCATCTTCACCTCCCTCACCGAGCTCCCGGACATGCTCGCCAAAGAAAACCTCCGGGTCCCGGAAGACATCGCTCTCGCCGCCACCACCATCCTCGACACCACCATCACCGCCGGAATCAACCAACACCCGGAGGAAATCGGCCGGGTCGGACTGCTCATGCTCAACTCCATGATCAACGACGGCTCCAGAGGCATCCCGGAAATCTTCCGCCAAATCCTAGTCGAAGGCTGCTGGGTCGATGGCTCAAGCCTCCCGCCAAAACCCTAACCCCCCGGTCCGCCCCCTGACAAACCCTCCACCCGACCACCCGACCGATCGCCCGGGATTCACCCGATCGATCCCCCGGACGACCGTCCGCCCGCCCCGAATCCCAGCAAACGCGAATATCAACAAGGAAACTTAGAAATACTCTGAAATCCCGCGCCTGACATACCACCCTTATCAAGCGCCACCAACGCCTTCTCCTGATCCAATGAGCATCTCCAAAACCGCACCCTCAATCGTGTCCGGCCTGCCTGGCTACTCAGGGCCGTTCGAATGTGCGGTTGCCAAAACCCAGCGGAACCTGCCGGCTCTCGCACAAAATCCCGCAAGCTGGGCCTACCATCGGAACGGCAACTACTCCGACCTCAACGAGGGCTTCTTCGACATCGGCAACTGGACCACCTCGTTCTTCACCGGCATGGCCGTGATCGCCACCCTCCACACCGGTGACCCCCGGTTCGGCAAGGCCCTCCAGCCGCTCGACCCATGGTATCAGAAAAAAATCGGCACCCACGCCGCCGATACCATGCACGACCTCGGGTTCCTCTACTCGCTCTACGCCGTCGCACTCTACAAGGTCACCCAGGACCCGCACCACCGCCAGACCGCCCTGCGCGCCGCCGACCAACTCGCGGCTCGCTTCATCGCCGGCGGCAACTACATCCGCGCATGGGGTAGAATGGACGAATCCGGCACCGACTACGACGGCGTCGCCATCATCGACAGCCTGATGAACCTTCCCCTGCTCTACTGGGCATCCGCGGAAACCGGCAACCCGCACTACCGGGACATCGCCGTCAAACACGCCGACACCACCCTCGAACTCTTCCTCCGCCCGGACGGCTCGGTCTTTCACGCCTACCGCTTCGACCCCCAATCCAACAACCCGGTCGGCGGCGAAAACTACTGCGGCCGGAGCATCGACTCCCACTGGGCCCGCGGCACCGCATGGGCGATCTACGGGTTCTCGCTCAGCCACCGCCACACCGGCGACTCCCGCTACCTCGAAGCCTCACTCAAACTCGCAGACCACTTCGTCGCCCGCCTCGACGATGAAGTCGTCCCCGTCTGGGACTTCTCGCTCGCCCCCGGCGAACCCCCGCTGCGCGACTCCTCCGCCGCCGCCATCGCCGCCTGCGGCATTCAGGAACTCGCACTCCAGGGAGAAGCACCCCCGTCCCTCTGCAGCGCCAAGGATGCCATGCTCGCAAAGCTCTGCTCACCGGACTACTTCGACCCGTCGCCGGAGGTCGCCGGCCTCATCCGCAATGGACAAGTCGGCGATGGCATCGGCCGCGCACAATCCGTTTACACCAGCTGGGGCGACTACTTCTTCATGGAGGCCCTCGCACGTGAAATCGGCATCGAGATCACCTGGTGGTGACCCGCCCTGCGGCCCCGCTCACATGAAATCCCTGCTGCTCGCTCTGCTCGCACTGCTCGCCGTCGTCTCCATCCACCACAGCCGGGCGGAGGAAACCAAAACCGTCGTCTGCTTCGGTGACAGCATCACCAAACGCGGCTACCCCGCCATCCTCGCGGAAAACCTCGGCGTCCGCGCAATCAACGCCGGAGTCGCCGGACATTCATCCGCCCAGGGCCTCCGCCGCATCGAAAAAGACGTGCTCGCCCACCACCCGGACGTCGTCGTCATCTTCTTCGGCACCAACGACGCCCGCGTCGACGCACCCCGCGTCCATGCCACCCCCCGCACCTATCAGGCCAACCTCAACCACATGGTCGCGAAAATCCGCGCCACCGGCGCCGCAATCGTCATCTGCACCCTCCCGCCCGTCAACGAATCGACCTACTTCACCCGTCACGACCGGGCCGACTACCAGGCCGCCGGCGGCCTCGCCAACCTCTGGAACGCCTACCGCCAGGCCGCGCTCGATACCGCGAAAACCCACCAACTCCCGGTCGTCGACCTCAACCGCGAACTGCTCGAAACCCCCGAGTGGATGCACAAGGACGGCATCCACCCCAGCCCGGCCGGCAATGCCATCATCGCCAACCTCGTGGCGAAAAAAGTCGCCCCACTCATCGAAAGATAGTCCACTCCCCCGCATGAATCGCCGGATTTCATTCCTCATCAGCGCGTGCATCGCGCTCGCATCCGTCCCCACCACCGCCGCACCTGCCAAACCCAACGTCATCCTCGTCATGAGCGACGACCAGGGCTGGGGCGACGTCGGCTTCAACGGCAACTCCGACATCAAAACCCCTCACCTCGACGCCATGGCCGCCAACGGCGTGCGCTTCGACCGCTTCTACGCCGCCTCCCCGCTCTGCTCGCCCACCCGCGGCAGCGTGCTCACCGGCAGGTATCCGTTCCGCTTCGGGGTGCTCGCCGCCCACACCGCCGGCATGCGCGCCGGTGAAATCACCCTCGCCGAAGCCCTCGCCAAACAAGGATACAAAACCGGCTTCTTCGGCAAATGGCACCTCGGCTGGATCCGCGAGGAAGACGCCGGATCCCGCGGGTTCTTCTCACCCCCGCGCTGGCACGGCTTCCAGGAAACCTTCGCCACCACCAGCGCCGTCCCCACCTGGGACCCCACCGTCACCCCGCAGGGCTGGGACAGCTGGGGCGCGAAACCCGGCCAGCCGTGGAAAGGCGGATCCCCCTACCTCCGGAACGGAAAACCCGTCACCGATAACCTCGCCGGTGACGACAGCCGCATCATCATGGACCGCGTCATCCCGTTCATCTCGGCAAACAAGGACTCCCGCTTCTTCGCCGCCGTCTGGTTCCATGCTCCCCACGAACCGGTCGTCGCGGGCGACGAATACCGCGCACTCTATCCGAAAGCCGGCAGGGCGCGCCAAAACTACTACGGCTGCATCACCGCCATGGACGAACAAATCGGCCGCCTCCGCAGCCACCTCAGGAAACTCGGGATCGAAAAGGACACCGTCCTCTTCTTCTGCAGCGACAACGGCCCCGCCGACTCGCTGGCCCGCAAGGGCGTCGCCTCCGCCGGACCATTCAAAGGCCACAAACACACCATGTACGAAGGCGGAACCCTCGTCCCCGCCTGCGCCGAATGGCCCGGCACCATCCGCCCCGCAACCACCACCGACGTCCGCTGCGCCACCGTCGACTACTTCCCCACCGTCACCGGCCTCGCCGGCTTCCAGTTCTCCAAAAAGGACCGGCGACCGATCGACGGCATCGACCTCATGCCCGTCATTTCCGGCTCCATGAAAGAGCGAGGCAAAGACCTCTTCTTCGGCTACCGCCGCCTCTATCAGGGCACCGACGGCAAGGCGATCATCCACGGCGACTACAAACTCCTCCGCGAGGCGAAAAAAGGCGGCCGCCTCCGCCTCTACAACCTCGCCGCCGACCCGCACGAGGAAAACGACATCGCCGCCGCCAACCCGGAAACCGTCGAACTCCTCGCCAAACGCCTCGAAGCCATCGAACAAAGCTGCCAGCTCAGCCGCGACGGCGCCGACTACAAATACTGAGAATCCGTTCTATTCCTCCAAATCGAGCCATCGCGCCTCGGTCCAAACCTCGTGATAGCGGGACTTTAACTCAAACTTGTGAGTGGTCCCCTTGTCTCCATCTAGGATTCGAAAAGGCATCTTGGCAGGACCTTTGCCGGATCCACTCGGGCACTTTTGGAAAACAAACATCATCCTGCCATCATCTGATTCCAACCGTTCGTCTTCTGGCCCAAGGCGGACAACCTGCCCGTCACCAAATCGAATCTCCCTCGCGTTCTCGCTCCATCTGAAAAGGGATTCCTGGCAGTCCTCATTTTCGCTTTCCTTCTCCGGCGACTCTCCCCCCGTCCACCACGACTCCGGAATTCGAAGCGGCGGATTGTGATTATGGACATACGGTTTCGACCCTTTGACAATCTTCCCCGTCATTCCATCGACCAGACAAGTCACCGCCTCGGCCGCACCAAATATCTTTTCGCTTTCCGGCCATTCATCGGGGACATCCACCTCATTCTTCACTGTCTTGGCGATGGCAAAGCGATTGTTTCCGACATAGTGGACGGGAAGCCAGGGAAACGATCCTCCGAAAGTTTTGGAAACGGGAACGTCATTGATCAGTCGTTTCCAATTACCGCCCTTAGGTTGATACAATAGCGAAAAACCCTGAATCGCATAGATACCATCACGACAGTCTTTTCCCGCCGGTAGAATCTCCGAACGCCGGAGGCTTCCATGAGCTGAAGTGAAATCCGGAGGCGGAGACCCCACCACCTGATAGACAAGCTTCTCCACATCCACTTGTACCACACGCTCACTGCCTCCCAGTTTGGTCACGCCGATCACGACTGGATACTCCAACCAGTTGAGATAGGAAAAATCCAGATCAAGTGTCCGGGCCATCGCCTTGTCCGGCAGATAGCTAGTGATCCTTTTGCTTCCACCCGGAACGCTTTGCTCTCCGACAAACTGGTCGTCTCGGTTCCAGCGTGTCCATAAACCGAGATCCACCTCCGGACCCACCTCACCATCCAGCAGATTATACCAGAACCAAGGTCCTTCGGATTCGGGCTCCTTTTCCGAATCAAGCCGTCCACTTGCTAGCCCCCAACCAGAATGTAATGGCGTAAGGAAACGGAGATATTGTCCGCTGCCAGGTCCACCAAAGATTTTGCGCAAGCCTCGACCGGAATCCTCGGGATCAAAGACCCAATACGATGACCTCGACGGATCGCTGACATACTCGCCTCGTTCCTCAAGCCGTAACATCAGCACCGAGCGGGGAAATTCACCTTCCAAAGGTTTCCCTTTCGGCCGGGAAGCCACTGTTTTCTCAATACATCGAACCTCGATGGACTCGGCCCTCAGTGGTTGAAACAAAGCGAACCAAATCAAGCCGAGCGTAATCATGGGGTTCAGATTAATGGACTGATGACGAATGCGCATGGTTAGGGGTAAGGAGTTACACGGTTCTAGGGAAAAGGACTGCACCTGACAACTCCACCCATGCTTCCCAGGACGCAGACACATTAAGGGCGCGGCTGACCACCGCGCCCAATCAACTATCGTAACTTCAGCGGCCCGGTTCTGACCGCCTTGCCTTTCTCCTCACTGGATCGTGAAATCCGCCTTCTGCTTGATGCCCTCGTCGGCTGAGGAATCGCCGACCATCACCTCGAACTTGCCGGGCTCGACCACCCACTCGTTCTTGCGGTTGAGCATCTTCAGGTCCCGCCCGGGCTTCAGTTTGAAGCTCACCGTCTTGCTCTCGCCGGCTTTCAGCGGCACCCGCTCGAACCCGCGCAGCAGACGCTCGAAGGGAGTGACCGTGGCCACCACGTCCTTCACGTAGAGCTGCACCACGGCATCGCCATCGCGCTTGCCGGTGTTCTTCACCTCACAGGTCACGGTGATCTCGTCACCCGCCTGCGGGGCCTCGGGAGAGACCTTCAGCTCGCCGTATTCAAAGGTCGTGTAGCTCAGGCCGTGGCCGAAGTGATAGAGCGGCCCGAGCACCCGGGTCGTCCCCCAGCCGTTCGGATCGTGGCCCGTGCTTTGCCCGCCCCACGAACCGTTCCGGTGGGGAAATGCCAGCGGAATCTGGCCGACCGTCTTGGGAAAGGTGATCGGCAGCTTGCCGCCCGGGTTGTTCTCGCCAAACAAGGTCTCGGCTATCGCCTGCCCGACCTTCTCGCCGCCGTGCCAGGCGCAGAGGACCCCCGGCACATTCTCGTCGATCCAGTTGATCGATGCCGCGCGGCCGGGCATCAGCACGACCACCACCGGCTTGCCGGTCTTGACCATCTCCTTCACCAGCAGCTCCTGATAGCCGGGAAGATCCAGGTCGCTGCGCGAGCGCGACTCGCCGCAGGTGTCGTGGTTGTCGCCCAGCACCGCGATGATCAGGTCGGACTCCTTCGCCATCGCCACCGCCTTGTCGAGCTTGGCCTGCTCGTCGGCATTCGGCGGCTCGGGCAGGATGTCGGAAATCGGCCAGCGCTGGTCGTGATAGTAGGCACCCTCGGTGGTGCTCACCTCCGCCCGGTCACCCAGGAAATCGCGAATCCCGGCAAACGGGGAAATCACGTCGGACGCTCCCGGACCGTATCGGCTGATCATCGGGACAATGTCGTCGGCAGCCGGACCGGTCACCAGCACCCGCTTGTGCGCGGCCGGGTCCAGCGGCAGAATCCCGTCGTTCTTCAACAGCACCATCGCCTTGCGCGCCGCCTCCAGCGTGGTGGCCTCATGCTCCGCCGTGTGGATCTTCCCGGGCGCCGCCTTCGGATCGACAAACGGCTCGTCAAACAGCCCGAGTTCGTATTTCACCCGCAGCACGTCAGCCACCCGCGAGTTGATCGTCTCCTCGCTGACCCGTCCTTCGGACACCACCTTGCGCAGCGGCAGCACGAAGTCCTCGGTGTTCTTGAAATTCGTCCTCACGTTGAGGCCGGCGTTGACCGCCAGCACGATCGCCTCCTCCCAGTCGGCGGCCACCTCGTGCTGCGCATGCAGCCGGGAAACCGCCCCGCTGTCGGACACCACGTAGCCCTTGAAGCCATACTCGCCGCGCAACAGGTCGGTCAGGAAATACGAACTGCTGCTCACCGGCACGCCGTCGTAGGTGTTGTAGGAACTCATCGCTCCCAGCGGACTCGTCTCCTTGATCACCTTTTCAAACGGATGCATCAGCAGCTCGTGCATGTCCTTGTAGGGGATCTGCGGATTGGTCCGCGCATGGCCGTCGCGCCCGCCGTTCGGCGTGCTGTAGGCCGCAAAGTGCTTCACCGTCGAGGCCACGCCCTGCTCCTGAATCCCGAGCACCTGCTGGATGCCCAGTTCCCCTACCAGATAGGGCGACTCCCCGTAGCATTCGATCGTGCGGCCCCATCTCGGGTCGCGCACGACATCGAGGATCGGCGAATAGATGTTGGTGTATCCCAGCGCCTTGGCTTCCTTGCCGGTGATCCCGCCGATCCGCCGGACCAGCCCCTTGTCCCAGGTGGCGCCAACACCGATCTGGGTCGGGAAATTGCTCGCATGGCTGTGGCACAGCCCGCGAATGCCCTCGTTCGTAAAGTCAACGGGAATGCCCAAGCGGGTTTCCTCGATGAACCAGCGTTGGATGATGTTCAGCAAATCCGCGTGCTCCTCGTGGCCGGTCATGTCCATCACCCCGCGCACGCCATTGCAGTGCTCGTCGATGTTTCCAATCCCATCCTTCCACACCCGCTTCTTCCACTTCTCCGTCGGATGCGTGTCCTTCAACACCCGCTTGTGACCGTAAATGGTTCCCATCTGCGCGGTCTTCTCGTCCATGTTCATCCGCGTGAGCAAATCCGCCACCCGCTCTTCCACGGGAAGCTCCGGATTCTCATACGGGTCCATTTGGCCGTTCTTGTTTCGGTCGATCCATCCATCTTGATAGATCTCGGCGGAGCTGGCGATTCCCGCACCCAGCATCGTCACAGCCAGTATTCGAGTGGCGTTTTTCATGGTGTTTTTTTGAATGTTCATCGGTCCTCAGCCGCTCATGGCCAACCATTGCATGACGCGCCGTCTCCCAAGCACCTGTCATATTGTCGCCACCTCCACGACGAACAACTGACAGATCAGTCACTCTGGTGACCCGGGCCGGGGCAGCCGCAAATCCCAGCGGTCGCCGGCATGCGCAACAACTCAGAACGACACGCTCAGCGACTCGATCATCGGCTTGGATTTGTTTTCGGTGGAATCTTCCACCTTCAGTTCGACCTGAAAACCGAATCCCTCGGGGAGACCGGACAGATCCAGCGCCGCAGGCGTCCGGCTGACTTGTTTGGAGAACCCCGGAATGTAATCGTAACTCTCCTTCACCTCCTGCCAGTCGCCCCATTGGTCGACCTTGCCGTCATTGTCGGTGTCCACCCCGACGCGGGCCGTCACCGTCTCCACCCACGGGCCGGGGCTGGTGAAGTCCTGCTCCTGCTGGGTCGCCAGATAGAATTTCCCCTCCGCGAAACAAACATCCGGGTCCGGATGACCTTCGCCTACGTGATCGCACCAACTGAACGGCTCGTCGATCGACGACGACGTGAACCAGCAGACGCTCATCTGGTGGCCGCCGATCGGATCGTAGTCGCCAAACAGATAATACTGCCCGCCAATCGCGATCGCCGCCCAGTCGCCATACGCTTCCTGCTCGGGTTCGTGGATTTCATACTCGGCCACGTTGGTTTTGTAGTTCTCCGGGTCTTCCTTCGCCCAGTGCGGGTGCTTGTAGGTCCCCGTCCTGCCGGTCGGCTTGGTGCGGTTGTCGACCGGATGGTTCTTGAACTCGAATCCCGAAATACCGTCCTTGCTGACGTGGCGACGCGCCAACGGAGAATCCCACGAACGCACGCTGGCCTTGATCGGCGTCCAGTCCTCGAGAATCGCATGCATGTTGCCATCCAAATCGCGGATGAACGCGGCGTCCGACCCATGCGACGGATCCGCCACGGCCATGCCCATGTTCCTGCCGGGTTTCCCGTCGCTCAGGTCACCGTCCACATAGACGTGGGGGTCCTGGTCATTGGGAAAATCATAGTAGATCAGCGTCTTGTCGCCGACCTGCTCGGCGCTCACCACCCACTTGGCGAATCGCTCCGTGGCAGGCCCGTGATGCACCCAGTTCTTCATGTCGCGGCTCTGCCACGCGTTGTAGCCGCCAAGGGTCCCCTTCAGGCCGCCCGGCGCGTCATACTGGTTCGCCCACGGAGTCGTCTGCAGCGGGATGTCGAAGCCCGCCAGCTCGGCAGGCTTCGGCTCGAATTCCGGCTGGCCCTTCGTTTTGGCGGGCCTCCCGTAGCGCCCGAAGATCCAGTAGTCGTTCGGCCCTTTGACGAGCAGCACCGGCGCGTCATTCAGGTTCGCCGGGCCGATGTTTGCCGTCGGGTTCCAGTTTTGCCACACCGGCGACTGGCGGACGACCAGCGACTTGGCCGACGTTTTTTCCGCAAACGTCCGCATGGTCGTCCGTAGCGTTCCCGACTTCCCGGTCGGCGCGGCGTATCCGCCTTCAATCGTGATGCCATCGGACGATTCCACCGCCTGCTTCCAGTCGTCCTTGCCGATCGTCCAGGCTGCTGCGTGGGTGATTGCAAGTGTGGCACCGAGCGTGAGACCGGCGGCGAGCGTGTGGGTGGACGGGTGTTTTATCATTGCTGCGTTTCAGTGTGCAGAGTCCACTACGTATTCCTTCCGGCTAACCTTTCCGTCGCCATTCGTATCGAAGCGCTTGTAGCGGTTCTCGAGATTCGTGCCCGTCTGTCCAGAGAGGTATTCTTCCAGTGTGAGGATGTCGTCATGGTTCACGTCCCAGCGGTTGAAGGGCACGTTACGGTCGCCCTTCCGCGCCTTGGCCGGCACCGCCTGAACCGCGCCATCCGTCGTCAGCGCCGCCTGGATGTAGGAGTTGCCATTCCGGGAAACCTCGGGGTAGCTAACCAGAAACTGGTTTTCGTCGATCACGTTCAGGTAGTAGTGGGTCGTCCCTTCCGGCAGCTCCACGGTCACCCCGCCCTTGCCATCCAGCTCCGCCCGCGTGCGGAACCACTCTTCATACCGCAAACCACCGTTGGTCGTGGAAATCAAGTCCGCGCGGACGACCCTCGCGCCGTTTTCCCGCACCACGAACCCGACCGTGCGGCCATCGCGCTGGTGGCTCAGCACCACCGGCACCTTGTCGTGGCCGGGCATGCCGGCGGCGGGATCCGGGTTGTAATACGGATAGCTGGCATCCATCTCGGTGAGCATCCCGGTGAGCCGCGCATTCATCGCCCGCACCTTCTCCGGCATCGCCTGCGCCAGGTTCTTCGCTTCCTCGATGTCGCCGCGTTTCACCTTTCCACCGTTGGTTTCGTAGAGCCGGAACAACTCGAGTTCGGGCGTCCACGAGTTGTTCACGTGGTCGTAGTTGCGGACCAGTTTGTAGTCGCCGATCCGGATCGTGCTTTCCAGCGCCCCGCTGTTGGGAAAGTGCCACATCATCGTGTCGCGCGTGCGGCCGTCGTCGTGTTTCACCAGCGCCGGGTCGGTCGGATCGCCGTGGAGCAGCGGCAGCAGGTTGCAGCCGTCGAGGTTCTTGCCCGCCTTGCGCGGGGTGCCGGTCATCGCGAGAATGGTCGGATAGAAATCCAGTCCGTTAGCCATCACGTCGGTTTGCACACCCGCCGGAATGCCGGGACCGGTGATGATCAGCGGCACGCGGGTTCCCCCCTCCATCGCCGAGATCTTGCCGCGGGAAAGCGGCCGGTTGTCGGTGTAGCGCTCTTCCGGCCCGCCCTCCATGCCGCCGTTGTCGGAGGTGAAAATCAGATAGGTGTTCTCGCTCAGCATGTGCCCCGGCCAACGTGGGTCCTCGGTTTCATCGAGCGCGTCGAAAAGCTGGCCCAGATAGTGGTCGAGCTCTTCCACCATCGCGAAGTAGAACGGATTCAACTGCCCCGCCGTATCCTTCGTGGGCGTGTTCGCCGGGTCCGTTCCGAGTTTCCTCACATACTTGTCCAGCAGCGCTTTCGATCGCGTGTGGATCGGCGCATGCACCAGCCAGGTCGCATAGTAGAGGAAAAACGGCTTGTCCTTGTGCGCCTCCAGAAACCCGAGGGCGTCGAGGCTGTTCTGATGGGTCGGAAAGCCGTCCCCATCGAGCTGATAGGGATCGCCCTCCTCCTTGGTCGCGAAGCCGGACAACCGGTCCTCCATGCCCGTCCTCGCCCCGCGGTCGGATCGGGTGAAATCAAACCCCACATCCCCGGGCTGCGGAAACGCCTTGTGGTTGATCGCGATGTGCCACTTGCCACAATGGCCAGTGGTGTATCCGTTCGTCTTCAGCGCTCTCGCCAGGGTGAAGGTATCCTCCGGCATCCGCCCGCTATACCACGGTGACATCATCCGGGACGCCTTGGCCCGCGCCTTCGGCGGGGCACCACCGACCACATGGGTCTTCTGCGCCCGGGCCGGATGGTTTCCGCTCAGGATCGCACAGCGGCTCGGCGCACAGGTCGGCGCCGGCGAATACCCCTGCCAGAACAACACACCCCGCTTCGCAAGCGCGTCGAGGTTCGGGGTCTCCGCAGGGCTCGGTTCGTCGATGTCATAGCATTTCACGTCCTGCCAACCGAGGTCGTCTGTCAAAACGAGGACGACGTTCGGCTTTTCCGGACGGGGCGCGGCGTCGGCCGGGGCAAGCAGCGCCCCGCACGCCACCGCGGCGAGAGTGATGGGTTTCACGGGTTTGTGATGATGTGGGTCCTGACCCTAGCGCACCGGCGTGAACGAAATGGAACTCAAGCTGGCGTCTTCCATGTAGCCCTCGGTCGGTTTCTTCTCCGGACTGCCTTCCACGCAGCTCACCTTCACCGTGTAGCGTCCCGCCTTCGGGAAGTTCAGCCATCCGATCGGGAACGTCTGATAGTTAGGCGATGCGTTCTGCTGGTTCTGGATCACCTCGCCGCCGTCGACGGCGACCTTCCACACCACCCGCGGCTTGCCGGAGTATTTGAGATCGACGGCGTAGTCACCCGGCACGAGCACCTCCACCTCCCAGGCGGCGCTGCCCTCCGCCGTCCAGTCGCACACCTGGTCGACGTGCTTCCACTCGCCGAACTTCTCCATCCACCGCCTGCCTTCGAGCGTGGCGCCCTCCACCTCGGCAAAGGTCGCGAGGATCGTGGTCGTGGTGTTCGGGTCCAGACCGACGGTCGGGTCCACGTCCGGCGCGCCGGCGAGGTCGACCTGCACCACCGAAACCAGTTTTTCCGGTGCCACTTTCGGCACGTCGATGACCGTCCAGCCGTTTTCAACCGAGGTCGTCAGCGGCTCGCTCTCCCCGCCGATCAGCAGTTTGGCGGCCTTCACTTCGGTCTTCAGACCGGGCAGATAGAGCTTCCCGGAGACCGGCCAATCAAACACCGAGAGCAAAAGCGAATTCTCGTGCACCGTCACGTCGCCCCACGGCAGCGCCTTTTCCCACGGCGACGCCTGGGCGTTGTAGACCACCTGCGGATACTTGTGAATCCATGCACCGGACTCGCGCAAGGCCGTTGCCGCGCGCTCGGGCACCGAGCCATCGCCACGCGGGCCGATGTTGAGCATGTAGGTGCCGCCGCGGGCCACGGTCGCGATCACCCGCTCAAGAATGGTCTTCGCCGTCTTCCAGTTTTCGTCGTAGTAGGCGAACGCCCACGAGTCGTTGGTGGTGTCCACCGTTTCCCACATGCCCTCGACATTCTCCACGGGCACTTCCATGTCGCCCAGCGACTGATAGTCACCGAGTCCGTGCCCGGCCCGACCGGACACCAGCGCGTTCGGCTGGTTCTTGCGAACCACCTCGACAAGCTGCTCGACGTATTTCTTCGGCATCTTGCCCGGCGTGTCGAACCAGACGATCTCGATCGGTCCGTAGCCGGTGGTGATTTCCTCCACCTGCGGCAGGCACTTCTTCACGAAGTAGTCGTCAAAGGTCGCGCGATTGCCGTCCTCGTCCTTGCCCGGCCCGTTGCCGCCGCCGGGAAACGTCCAGTCCTGGTTGTGCGAGTAGTAGAATCCGAAACCGATGCCGGCCTCCCTGCACGCCGCGGCAAGGTCCTTCATCGGATCCCGGCTGAACGGCGTGGCATCCACCACGTTGAAGTCGTTGACCGCCGAATCATACATCGCGAAGCCGTCGTGGTGCTTGCTGGTGATGATGATGTACTTCATCCCCGCGTCCTTCGCCAGTTGCACGATCTCCTTTGCGTCGAATTTCACCGGGTTGAATGTCCTGGCCAGCTCCTTGTATTCCGCAATCGGAATGCCCGCCATGTTCTTGTTCATGATCCACTCGCCAATCCCGTAATACGTCTTGCCGTCCACCTTGTTGGCGAGCTGCGAATAGAGCCCCCAGTGGATGAACATCGCGTAGTTGCCCTCATCGAAAAGCTGGCCCCGCTCCGCATCCGTGGCCCGAAGCTTGACGACGTTCTCGCCCCACATTTTCTCCATCTCCTGCGCCACCGCCGTTCCGGCCAGTGCCGATGTCACCAAAGCCGCCCGCAATGCGGGGGCCATCCGATTCATCCATGGGTTTTTCATAAGTCTATTTCTGTTTGTAACGATTCTGGGGTTTCTGAAAACGGGTGGATCGCCTCTGCAGGGCAACCCGCTGCGGACTGGCTCCGGTCACGGGCGGAGGCTGGATCACAAGTCCACCTCTTTTCCCGTCAAGATGCAAGACCCCGCCGCCGCCCGTGACAAGCCCGACCGCATCCGCGCGGGACGGATCTCGCGGGACGCACTGAAATCCGCCCCCGGGAACATGCTTCGGCTCGGTTTCATCGGTTCGGTGCGATCTCTATCGTGTATCCCCCGCCGCCATTCGTCGGAATGTTGTAGCTCAGGCTCCAGGTCTTGTCCTGCGCTTCGTATGTCGTCTGCCAAAAATCGTTGCCGTGCACCGATTGATCGAGCGGCTCGCCGTTGACGGTCACCTTGTAGCCCCGATAGGAAGACAAACCCGTGAAGGTCACCGGCACGTAGCCGATGCCGCGGGAAATCGTCACAGCAGCCGTGTCCCGCTCCGCCCGCACCCGCACGTCCGGATGCACGCGCTCGAGCGTTCCGGCCGTCACCGTGGCCTCCCGCGCATTGCCGAGCGCCTCGCGGCTGACCATTTTCCACGTGTTCCCATCTCTGCCCAGCGCATCGCGCAAGGCGTCACTCGGACCGTAATAGCTGTCCGCGGTTTTCGGAATCACCAGGTATTCGATCACCGCTTCCACATAGTCGCCCTTCTCCAGACGCGTCACTCCCGGTGGCGGCACGATGTCCATCGTCGAGCTGTCCTTGCGGTGCAGCACCAGCCCGTGCTCCGCCATCCACGGCGCCGCCGGCTTGCCGCCGAGCCGCGCGCTCCACGACCGGATCACCATCCCGCGGTTGGCCGGCGTGTCGATCTTGTCATTCGGCTCCGGCGCCACGTCGTGCAGGGACGCCCACGGAATGCGACCGGTGCATTCGATCGCTTCGCCGCGATACGTATTACCTCCCCATTCGGTGTCCCACTCCCTGATCAAGCCGTTTTCGTCACCCACCGCCATCTTCAACTCCTTGCTGGAGTTATAGGTATCCGCACCCATCTGGAAGATGACAAAGCGGGAAAAATCCACCGGTTTCGAAACCTCCATCCGGATCTGATAGAGCCCGCGCACGATGTCATCCGTCCGCCCGAGGCTCACTGAGATCGAATGCGAAACACCATCCCCCACCCGCCCGCCGTAGGTCGCTTCGGTGAAACACGGGCCATGGCTCCAGGTGCTCGCCTTCATCGACGCATACGGCTGCCGCTCGCCCTGCGCGTCAAACAAGCGGAAGAAGTCGCCGCCGCCGACATTGGTCGTCCACCCCCACTCCTTTTCACTGCCGGCCGCGATCAGCATCAGCGGCCGCACGTCGGTGATCAGGCAGCGTGCCTGACCCTGGTCCGGCTCATGACAAATGCTCTCGCCCCAGGCGCCGATCGCGCTTTGTTCCCACAGCTGGTTGTTGCCCCAGCCGATCAGGCAGAGCTAGGCGTGCGACGCCGCACCCACCCCGCCCCAGTGGCCGTTGGTGACGACAAACTCCAGCTCGGTTTTCGAGTTCGCCGGCAGCCGCAGTTGGGAAATTCCCTTGAACCACGAACCGGAATACACCCCGCCTTCCGGCCGGTTGTGCCAGTTCTTGCTGATCTGCACCGGAATGCCGGTGGGAAACCCGTCGCTGTCCCGCAAACATGCCGAGACGCCGGTGATCGCCGAGCCGAGCCGCCCCTTGAAACCACCACGGTCCTTCTCCAACATCAACCGCGCGACCTGCTCGCCCGACGTCGGATTCTCCAGCACCAGCTTGATGCGCTCCATCGCGTCGTTGCTCGGGAGTTTGCCGCCCGGCGGAGCGATGGGCGTAGCTCCACTGATATCAATCCGATGACACATCATGTCCGGATCGTAGCGCACCGACCACCTGCTTCCCTTTGCCGGATCCACCGCCGAAACGACCAGCGGGCTCGCCGTTTCCCCCGCTTCAAAGTTGGCGGGATTCATCGTCAGCGCGACTTGTTTCCACTCCCCCTTCCCCCATGTTTCGCCGTCCGGGACTTGCCACTGCTTGCTGAGCGAAAGCGCGCCCATCGCACTGGTCAGGGAAACCGCCATCGTGGCGTCCGGCCAGTTTTCCGACTTCGGTCGCACCGCGAGAACCAGCGCCAGCCGGTCCGGCCACGCCACCGTTTCAAAGCGCGCCTCGGCATCCAGCTTGCCGCCATCCCCGGCCACCAGCACCAGACCGGTCACATCCGCCCGTTGCTGGAACCGCCCGGACGTCACCAACCGCGGACCGCTGAACCGGCCCCACTCCGCGCCTTCCACACACCGGTGGGTCTTCCCGCCCACCGTCACCGATACCGCCAGCTCCGCGGGCTCGAGCGCCTGCCAATCCCCGCCATCCTCCAAGGGTCCGAAATGCGGCACCGTCAGTTTCTCGGTATCCAGCACGAAGGCATACGTCCCCGTCTGAATGCAGCGGATCCACGGAGCCTCCGGCAAAAACCGGGGAAACCCCTCCGCCCACCACATCGACGTGCTATCCGTCTCGCGCGGCATCAGCTGCGGACTCACCTGCGCGCCCCCCGACATCACCGTTAGACCGAAAACCACCGCGCCGGCCCGCCCGATTCCCGCCATCCGCATGCCCGGTTTTCCAAACGCATTCATGAGTTCATCCAGCATCCTCGCACCATCCGGAGTCCGCACCGCGCCACCATCCACCGCACTCACTTTCCGGAAAACTCGACGTTCTCCAGCTTCACCACCACCGTGTTGGGCCACGAATGGTTGTTATAGATCCGCTGGGCGCGCACGACGGAGATTTCCAGCCCCTCCGGTTTCTGTTCGAAGCGGCTCTCCGGATCCGCGTCCTTCTTGTATTCCACCACCCGGCTGTTCTGGCCGAGCACCGAGATCTTCGTATCCCGGGTCGCCTTGAGCTCCCTGAGGAGTATCTCCTTCCGTTCGCCCTTCTTCCAGCGGTTCTTTCCGGTGAACTCATTGAGGAAAATATAGACCGACTTTCCATCCTTCGAGCGGGTGAAATAGGTGTTCCCGCCGCCGACCACCGGGCAAGGCCGCACAGCGTGGATGGCCTCGCCGTTGATGAACATCCACAACGCCAGCTCGCGAAACACCCGCTCCTGTTCGAACGGAATGACACCCGACGGCTCGGGCCCCACGTTGAGCAGCAGGTTGCCGCCCTTCGCCCGGGTCTCGATGAGCATCTTGATCAACTTGTCGCCCGACTTGTATGCCTCATTGGTCGGCTTGAACTGCCACTGGCTGCCCAGCGTGAAGCAGGACTCCCACGGCCCGGGCAGCGGTTCCTTCGGCAGCTTTTGTTCCGGTGTCTCCATCTCGCCGCGCGTCACCAGACACTCCGGTTGTTTCGCGTGGATATACTGCGTCAGCATTTCCTTCTCGCCACCATCGAAAAACACCACATCAATCGCACCATAGTTGCCGAAGAGCTCGTCGAGCTGCTTCTTGTTGTATGCCCCGAGCGGCGGCTTCTCCTCCTCGGTCCTCCCCACCCGCCGGATCTCCAACCCCATCTCCCGCTGGAAATGGAAATCCTCCGGCGAAAAATAGAACCCCACCTTCAGGCCATGGCGCCGGCAGGCGTCGACATACTCCTTCACGATGTCCTTCCCATACGGAGTGTTCATGATGTTGAAGTCCGTGGTCCGGGTGTCCCACATGCAGAACCCGTTGTGGTGCTTGGTCGTGAAAACCATGTATTTCACCCCCGCCAGTTTCGCGATCTCCATCCATTCGTCCGGATCATAGCGGCGCGGATGGAACGTCTTCGGCAGCTCGTTGACGTAGCGCTCCAGATAGTCGTCGGACGCCCCGACCATCGAATGGCTGATCACCGAACCGAGCTGCGAATCCATCGACCAGTGCACGAACATGCCGAGCCCCCAGTCCATGAATTCCTCAACCCGTTCCGGGTCATTCAACAAGGGCCCGCGGGCCGCCACTGTCGGTGATGCGTTCGCCTGCAGGCATAGCCCGGTGAATACACTGGCGATCAGGATTCGGTGCAACATGGTGTGAAATGGTTCGTTGAGGACAACCTTTGATTACACGGTTCGGCCTGGATTTGTTTCATGCGGAATCATGCACGGCGGAAATTCCGGCCGTATTCCCCCGCCAAACCGGCCGGCCGGAGCCCGCATGCCCGGGAAAACCGGATCGCCCCCGCCGGATTCCTTGTTCTTGAGCGAAACCGAATATGGCCGTATGCAATGAAATGCCATGAAGCTCCTCCACCAATCCGCCGCTCTCGTTGTGACCGCATGTTGCCTGATGTCTGCGGAAGCAACAATCGTGGTCAACAGCCTGCAGGATGTGGAAGAGCCGGCACCGGGAAAAATCACGCTGCGCTCGGCACTTGCCCTCGCCGCCTCCGGTGAGGAGATCGTCTTCGACCCGTCGCTGAACGGCTGCACCATCAAACTGTCGATTGTCGGGCAGGAACACTCGACGCTCGTCGGCGAACTCATGGGCGGCGAGGAAACCCCGAGCGGCTACATTTCCTACCTGATCGGATACCAGGAACGCGACTACGGGCGCTCCGCGCTTTACGCTCAAAAAGACGTCGTGATCGACGCCTCGTCCCTGCCTCTCGGCATCACGATCAAATGGACGGGCGGCGATGCCAACCCCGCGCGCGTGCTCGCCGTCTATGGCGACCTGACCATGACGAATGTCTCGGTCACCGGCGGACGCAGTGTCTCGGTGGAACTGGTGCCCGACGAAACGGACGAATACCCGCAGAAATCAACCCGCGCGCGCGGCGGCGGCCTCGCAGTCTGGGGTGTCGCGCACTTGGAAAACTGCCGTCTTTATGACAACTCGTGCTTCCAACTGTGGAGCATGGAGGTCCGGGACACCCGCGAAGGAGGTGTCTTCGGTGGCGGCATCTACGCGGATGTCGTCCAGATCAACGACTGCGTGATCAGCGGAAACTCGCTCAGCGGCGCGGGTGTCTCCGGCGGCGGTGTCTTCTCGGTGGGCGGACGCAGCACCGACACCGAGCAGTCGACCATCGAGCGGTCGGCGGTGACCGGCAACTCGATCGCTGGCATTTTCGCCTACGGCGGCGGCGTCTACTCGGACGGCGGCGGCATCGGCAAACTCAATCCGCTGAAACTGGTCAACTGCACGGTGGCCAACAACCAGGTCGGCATCTACGGGCCGGGATTCCTCTATGGCAGCGGCTACTGGCGCGGTGGCGGAGTCTACATGTCGAACGGCTACATGGTGCTGCGCAGTTGCACCATCGTCGGCAATGAGGTGACCGGCGTCCCGCGCACCGACGACCTCTCGAAACCCAACCTCGCGGGCGGTGTCGTCGCCACCATCGGCAACGCCCACGCCGTCGAGAGAATGACCATCGGCCAATGCATCATCGCCGGCAACATGGTCCATCCATTCGGCGGCACCTCCTACAACGAGGACGTCTTCACCGGATCGTTGTTCGAGTTTCTCAGCGAGGGCTACAACCGCATCGGCGTCATCAACTTCGACCACATGCTGGTCCCCGTCGGCGTGAAAACCTGGTATTCCATCTGCCGCAAGCACTATCCCAAACAAGGCGACGAGGACGGCGTCCTGCCCGCCGATGTGCTCGACCTCACCGGCGGCGCCGTCCGCTCGGCGGACATCGTATCCGTCGGCGTGGACGCACCGCAGCACGCCCTGCTCCGCTACATGCCGCTGGGAACCGCGGTCGACCAGGTGCCGACCACCAGCTACTCGCAGCAAATGACCCGGGCCGAATACGAGTTCCCCACCGGCAGGACGGATACCTTCACCGCAATCGTCCTCGACCAAATCGAAAACGAATACGGCCTCACCGGCTTCGCAAGCACCTTCACCGCCGCGTTTGAATCGTTCCTCGCCGCAGTGGACACCGACGACGAAACACCCGGCAACCAGCCCTACACCGACCCCGACGACAACCCGATTCTGACGCTCGACGACGCCCTCTGGTATGGCCCGCTGACGACATGGCCGTCGCAACTCGAAAACTACCCATACATCGAGTTCTGGCACCAACTCGACACCGCACTCAAGGCGGAGAACATCCCCGGCATGGGCCCCGAACTGCTCGGCGACACCGCGTGGCAGGCGCTCTCCGACGACGGCGCACTCGCGGATGACCACGTCATCTCGTTCTCCATCTGGTCGGTGACCTACTACGCCCAACTCGCCGCACTCGACCAGACCCGGACCGCCCGACCGGTCAGCAGCCTCGGGGATATCGGCGCGATCGAGTATCCCCCGCACGACCCGGATCAACTGCCCGATGTCGATTCCGACGGCGATGGCGTCTTCGACCTGTTCGACGTCGACGATGACAACGACGGACTAACCGACACCGGCGAAGCCGCAATCGGCACCGACCCGAAAGACGCCGATTCAGATGATGACGGCACCGGCGACAGGCAGGAAATCCTCGCCGGAACCGATCCGAACGACCCGGCCTCCTTGTTCAAATGCGGCCAAATCACCACATCCGCAAGCAACGTGGCGATCCACTGGAGCAGCGAAAACAACCGGACCTACTCGCTGTGGGGCGCCGACCACCTCGCCCCGGCCGGCTGGAACCTGATCGAAAGCGGAATCCCCGCCACGGCACCGGTCAACAACCACGAAGTCGAAAGACACACCGACCGATACTTCTTCAAAGTCGAAGTCGAGTGACCCCCGGCAGTCAGCGTCACCACCTGGAATCACGCCGGGGACCACCGCGGGGACATCATCCCGCCGACCGGGTGACTGCGGGTTGTCATTTCTCCGGACACCGGTCATGTTTCGCGAAATGGAATCCGCCGAGACGCTGAACCCGCAGGTATTTGCCTTCTTCGAGGGAGAGTGGTCGTTGCAACGCTCCATCTGCGGCAGCTACGCGGGAAGCTTTTCCGGCAGCGCACGCTTTTCCGCGGATCCGCAGAATCCGCGCTGCCTGCACTACCGGGAGGCAGGAAAAATGAACACCGCGGATGGCGGCCGGTTCGACTCGAGCCAGATCTATCAATTCCATCTGCACCACGACCGCATCGGCGTCCTCAAAAACGAACGCTCCGAATGGTCGGCGATGCATGACCTCAACTTCGCGGCCGAGCACGGCCTCGCCGTGGCCCGCCACATCCACCTCTGCGGCGCGGATTACTACAAGGTGGAATACCGCGTCGATTTCTCGGGGAAATTCGAGGTCGGCTACTCGGTTTCCGGACCGGCCAAGGACTATTCGATCCAGTCCACCTACTCGCGCGCCGTCGGCTGACCCCGCTGGCCGATCACGACCGCCGCGGCGATCAGCACCGCGCCCAGACCCAGCCTCACCAGATCACCCGCCCGCACATCGCTGATCTCGCCAAACACGAACAACGAGGCGAACATCGCCATCGGAACCACCGCATTGTTGCAGGCCGCCAGCGCGCCGGGCGTGCTGCGCGCAGCTCCCACGTTCCAGAAAAAGAATCCCAGCCCGGACGCAACCGCACCCAGATAACACATCACCAGCCACTGGGTCGGACTCGCCTGCGGGATCGCCGGGGCTCCGGGCGACAACACGCTGGACGCGACAAGCGCCAGCACCGCTCCGCCGACGTAGAGCAGCCCGAAGGCATCCCGGTCGCGCAGCGCGGCGTGCTTCCGCTTCCAATCCCGATACTCCACCTGGCCGTATGCGAACGCCAGACCCGCGAGCTGCATCAGCCCGAAACCCGCCCAGAACTGCCCGCTCTCGCCGGCTTTCACCTTGATCACCGAGGCCCCCGCGACCGAAAGCAACGCGGCTAACAAATAGTGCGCGCTGATCCGCTTCTTCCGCAGGCTGTGGATCAGCACCACATACACCGGCGTCAGAACGGAAAACAACGCAACCAGATGGGACGGAATGAACCGGAAGGCAGAAAGGTAACAGACATACATCAGCCCGAACTGGATCGCCCCCAGCAACATCAGGAACCAGCGGTCGCGCACCGCGACCCTGCCCGGCCGGACAAACGGCAGGAAAACCACCAGCGCAACCACCAGCCGGACACTGGCAACCGACAGCGGATCAAGGCCCTTCAGCACGTTGCCGATCAAGCCGAACGAAAATGCCCAGATCAGCGATGTAACGATTAGATAAACCATAATCCACTCCGTGGCTGAAGCGCCCGGACAACGTCATTCATGAACGGGCACCGGCCTTGTCCCTACCAACGGTAAATGATGCCCGCCGAATACTGGTCGCCGCGGCCGGGAGTGCCCGGCACATCCTGGAACGACTCGTCCCAGAGGTTGTCCACCGCCGCGAAGATCTCGAGCCCGTCCAGCTGCGGCGGATGGAAACTCAGGCTCAGGTTCGTGTAGAACGCGTCGTCGCCGCCGCTGCGGAGCACATTGTCCTCCTGCTTGCGCCACTCGTTGTCGACCCGCGCCTCAAACCAGTCGACCGGCTTCCACACCGCACCCAACGTCACCCGGTGGTTCGGAAAGTTCAACGCGTAGAAACTCGCATCGATGTCGTCCGACCCGTAGTCCTCGTCCTTGTGCAGGTAGGCATAACTCGCCACCACCTCGACCTGCTTCCAGCGCTTGCTGCCGATCACTTCGAACCCGAAGGTCTCGATGTCCACCGGCTCCGCGATCCGCGCGGAGGTGTAATCGTAGGAATAGGTCCAGTCCGTCAGGTCGTCGTCCCAGCGGTAAAACACCGCCGACTCAAGGCTCCAGTCGCTCCGTTCCAGCTTGGCTCCCAGCTCCAGGTTCCGGCTGACTTCCCGCCCGAGATCGCGGTTGCTGCGGAATAGTCCGCCGGTGGTGCTCCCGCCGATGGCCGTGTAGCCGGCGACCTGGCTCGCCTCGGCGTAGGACAGGTAAATACTCTCGGAAACGCCGCCCTCATGGACCCGCTTCCATGTGATGTCGCCGATCGCCGAGACTTCGGAGTCGTCGCGGTTCGTATCGTCGTAGCTCGCCCCGGCCCTCACGGTGAGGGTCTCCCCTGCCGCCAGATCAATCCGGTATTCCGGCAGGACGTTCACCTTGTAGTAGCTGCGCGAGGTGAAGCTGTTCTCAAGACTGGTCGAGTCGATCGAGTCGGCGGTGAACTGTGCCGAATAATTCACCCCGAGTGCATCATCGACCGCATGATAGCCGGACAACCCGGCGGAAATGACATCGGTCTCGTGGACTGCCTGATAGATCGATGGCGTCTCGCGCGAGTAAACGTAATGGTCGCTGTTGCGGCGGTAGCTGCCGGTCACTTCCCAGAAACTGGATGTCCCGTATTCCTGCTTGTGGTTCAGCATGAAGAGTCGGGTCTTCAGGTTCTCCGTCTCGTTGGTGCCGAACGGAGTATACATGTTCGGCCAGCCGAAGAATTTCTCCTGATAGCCGGCGTAAATGTCGGTCTGGGAACTCGGACCAATCAGTTGAATCCGCCCGCTCGAACGAGCAAAATCGTGATCGCCGAAGTCGATCGTGCCGTCACTCTCGGAGCGCGAGTATTCACCTTCGATGCCCAGACTCCAGTCGCCGGAGTCTCCCACCGCTGAGGTCCACCCGGAGTGCAGCCGCTGGAAGTTCAGCCCGTGATCACCGAATCCGGCACTCAGGCTGCCGCCATCCTCGATGCGCGACCAGCCATAGCTGATCGTTCCGACGCTGCTGTTGAAGCCGAGCCGCGCGTTGTCCGCTCCCGTCAGCACCTCGTGCGCCTCCAGCATTTCCGGAGCAATCGGCAACTCGGCCACGTAATGCCCCGTCTGCGGATCCATCAGCGACGAACTGCCGACACGGATTCCGGTGTTCTCGAAAATCCCTCCACGCACACTGATATCTCCCTGCGCCTCCGCCATGTTGCGCGACTGAAGGTCGACCCGCGGGTCGAAATCGAGATTGGAAACCGGAGTCTCATAGGTCGCGACCGGACGGGTGTTCGCCGTCTCCTCGCCCTCGACGATCAGCGGCGGCAGCTCTGCAATCGATTCTCCCTCCACTTCAGCGGAAACCTGTACCGCCAGCAACGGGGCAGCAAGCGAGGCAATGAAAACGGTCCGTTGGTTCGAAATCATGGCGTTCTCAAATCAGGCCGGGCGTCCGAATTCAATCAGTGAATGCCTCGAAATGACATTTTCTCCGGTTCCAATGCACGGATGATGGAATCCGCGACAAATACCAGAGAGAACGCACAGTTCGCGGATTTTCCCCGCCTAACGATGATGAGGCGGATCCGGCTGGATGCCCTGATCACCCGCCGGCTTCTCCGGCGTCACGCTCTTGTAATACCGCCCGCAGGCGGTCAGCGTCCCGTCCTTGCGGAAAAACGCGGAGGAGGTGCCAACCCGGCTGTCGATCCCGAAGGGAAACCACGCGTATCCGGCGATCCAGTCCTGCTGCTCCATCCACGGCAGCACGTCTTTCATGAACGCCAGCACCCGCGCCGGACTGTGCCGGTTCTGCCTCGCGGATTTCGCCTGCCAGTCGGCCGGCGCAAACTCGGTGATCATCAACGGCCGCTTGCCATACTTTTCGTAAATCCGGCGCATCTTGGCCTTGAAGCTCTTCGCGCTGGTCCCGCCATACCAGTGCACTCCCACGTAATCCACCCGATACCCGCGCGCGTCGGCTTCCCGCATGAAGTCGCGCATCCAGGTCCCCGGCACCCCTTGCGCGCTGGCGTCGTTCACGCCCTCCGGATTCGCACAGGCCGGACTGCACAAGGGCACCCCCAGTTTCATCAGGGCCGGCCAATAGCCGATCGCCTTCATGTAGGGCATGTTAGACTGATCCTTCTTGTCCGGTTCGTTGAATCCCAAAAACCGCTTCACCTTGCCGGACCGGATGTCGGGAACCACGTTCTTGCTCAGAAAGGCTTCGAATTTCTCGGGACTTCCCCCGCTCCCCCATGTCATCGGAATGAATTCCACGGCCCCGGGCTGCCCCGGCGCAAGCTTCGTCCCCCAACTGTAATTCCACGACAAATCCAGGGACTCCACCTTGCGCATGTTCTTGTCCCACGTCCCGCCGGCTTTCCTGCCCTGCTTGGAGTTCGGGTCACGCAGCGTGATCCCCACACCCTTCTTGCCGGGAAGCTTCAACTCCCTGGCGCTGAACGTCCGGTCCGGCACTCCGCCTGTCTCGCGCGCCATGCCGCCCTGAAACCCGCTGCAAAGCAGCAGCGCACAGCCCGTTGATATGATTCGGTTCCTCATGTTGATTTTCACTTGGGTTGGTTTTCAGCAGCTTGCCACCCGGAATCCCGCCAATACGCCCGCTCGCCCGCGTTTCATTCACCCTCATGCCAACCGATGGCTCGCCCGCATCCCCAATTCGATTGCCATGACCCGACAATCCGCCAGAATCGGCACCAGCAGGACACCGCGTCCCGGAAGCTCCCCGGAGAAAATCCCTCCCCGTTTTCCACCCGACGTTCCCGCCCTCCCGCCAAACCCAGTGACCCAACCCCGATGACACCCAAAAAACCATGGATCGCCGTTTTCCTCACCGTGTGCCTCATCACCTGCGCGGCGTCTTTGTTCGCCCAAAAGCCTGAGGAAAAACAACAACTGCAGGCCTTCGAGCACCAGGACGGAATCCCCTTCAAAACGGTCGACGGCAGAAAACTCAACCTGCTCCACTTTCATCCCCGCAACACGAAACCCGCGGAAAAATCCCCCTGGATGCTCTTTGTCCATGGCGGCGGCTGGCGCGGCGGCAACAAATACAACATCCTCCGCCCGGCCTACCGCAAAACCCTCGAGGAACTCACCGCCAACGGCGTCGCCTGCTTCTCACTCGACTACCGGCTTACCAAAAACGGCATCACCGCCCGCGAATCCGTCGTCGACTGCAAGGATGCCGCCCGCTTTCTCCTCAAACATGCGGATCGCTTCCACCTCGACCCCGAACGCTACGGCGTCTGGGGCGGCTCCGCCGGCGGACACCTCAGCCTGATGACCGCGCTCGGCCGCAACGCCGACTTCACCGGCGACCCGAACCTCGCCGGCATCCCGCTCTCGTTCCAGTGCGTGGCATCCTACTTTCCCCTCACCACCCTGACCAACCCCGAGGTGCTCGAGGGCTCGAAATTCGAAGACCCGGAAGTCCTCCGCCACGTCCTCGACGGACTGTTTTCCGAAAAACCAGATCTCGCCCGCCTCCTCAGCCCCACCGAATACCTCACCAAGGACAGCCCGCCCATCCTCCTCCTGCATGGCGAAAAGGACCCCATCCTCTCGATCAAAAACTCCCACCACATGATGGACGTCGCGGAAAAAACCGGCGCAAACGTGCAACTCCTCTCCGTCAAAAACGCAACCCACAGCTTCGGCGGCAAAAACATCTCCCCCACCATGGAGGAAATCAACGCCGCCTCCGCCCGCTTCATCCTTTCCCACCTGACCGACACGCCACCATCCGCCGGCCAATAAACAAACCCGGAGACCGCTCAGACCGCTCAGACCGCTCTACCCGAAGGCGCCGGAAACCTCGCGCTTGGTGTCGTTCGAGTCGCAGTTCCGGCCCCGAAGCCTACCTTCGAGACCTCATCACCAGAGTCCCCGCGAACTGGGCCGCCACCCACAAGAGCGCTCAGGCGAAGACAAGCGACAAAGCGCAAGCTGCAGCTTGATCCGCGCTCGTGAACCCAACCGAATCCACCGCCCCAAAAACCTCATGGGGCCGCTCGGACGCTTACGCAAGAACGGCGGCGCGGAGCCACGATTTGCGACGGAAGGCAATCGCGGCGGGCGCGGCCAGGAGGCCACCTAACACCACTTGATGTGAAGCCGCTAGGACTCGGTTCCATTCACTAACATACCCACCGGACACTAAAATCCAAGGACCGCCACCGTTCATCCAAAAGAACGAGTGAAGGGCACCTCACTTACCGTATACATCCTCGTTCACTACTCTAACACCTCCATGGAAATCAAAACTTCCGGCTTCTCACCTGACGCATCCCAAGCAATCCGCCATCTATCTTTAGATTTTTTTCGTATTAACAAATCAGGCAGACCATCTCCATTTTCATCAGCTACACAGACACCTTGATCTGGAAGCACAACATAGTTTCCTGAATAAAATCCGTTTTCATGTTGAAATGAGGCTTGAAAATCTCCGCGATTAATAAATGTAAAACCGGGCTTCGAAAGCACATCCGGCCTGCTTTGATCCACAAAATTAATCAACACCCCTTCACCATCATTCTCTATATCATACAAAACGCTATGCGCCTGAGTCTCTTCATCATCACATGCAGAAATGAAGCATATAAGAGAACTGAATAATACCGTATTAAAATATTTCATTGTCCTAAGCGAGAGCCTCCTGATCCACGAGGCTGCGCAAATAATTTTCTGTAAAAGTGGCTGATGACTTTTTCTGAAGGTGGTGGTTTTGGTTTCTTTAGTTGGTTTTTTTGTTAGCTGAGGGTGAGGTAGGTTTTTCCGGTTTCCCAGGTTTCGGAGATTTCAATGAGGACGCCGGTGACGAGCCGGAGCAGTGACTCTTCGCTGGGAAAGAGACCGACGACACGGGTGCGCTTCTTGATCTGGCCGTTGACGTTCTCGCAGGAGTTTGAGGTCCGCAGGCGCCTCCTGTGGGCTTCGGGAAGAGCGAACACGGTGAAGCCTTCGGGTAGGTTCTCCTCGGCCCAGGCGGCGAGCTTGGGCTGGCTCTCACCGTAGCTTTGCACGAAGTCTTTGAGGCGTTGGTCAGCGTGGGCGCGGTTGTCGGCGTTGAAGATGGACTTGATGTCCGAGGCGACCTTGCTTTTTAGGTGCTGTCTGGTG
>JAUTCT010000004.1 GCA_030673875.1 Verrucomicrobiota bacterium JB025
TCCCATCCCCAATCTCCCATCCCCAATCCCCAATCCACAATCCCCCATCCACAATCTCCCATCCACAATCCCCATCCGCCGCGCAGCGGCCTCAAATCCCTCACCACCCCCGGTTTTTTCCTTCCGCAACCGGCCCTCACCGGGTTTCCCTACACCTGTCCATGAAGCTCGGCATCGCGCAAATCAATCCAGTCGTCGGAGATTTCCCCGGCAACGCCAAACTCATCCTCGCCGCCTACCGCGAATGCCTCGATGCAGGCGCGGAAATCGTCGTCACCCCGGAACTCTCGCTCGCCGGCTACCCACCGCGCGACCTCGTGTTCAAATCCCAGTTCGTCCCCAAGTGCCTCCAGGCGCTCGACTACCTCGCGGATGAAACCAAGGAGGTCCCCCTGCTCGTCGGCTACGTCGACCACAACCACCCGACCCATCCCGGCAAACCCTTCCGCAACGCCGCCGCCTGGCTCGAGAATGGCGAAATCAAACACCGCATCTGGAAAACCCTGCTGCCCACCTACGACGTCTTTGACGAACGCCGATACTTCGAACCCGGCGAATCCTCCAAACCCATCGAGTGGAAGGGCAAACGCATCGGCGTCACCATCTGCGAGGACATCTGGACCGAAGACCACCTCCAGCGCCCGTTCTACCACCGCGACCCCGTCCAGGAACTCACCAGCCAGCACACCGACCTCATCGTCAACCTCAGTGCCTCACCGTTCAGCCTCGGCAAACCCGCCATCCGCCGCGCCATGATCGCCGGCATCGCCCACAAGGCCGGCGTCCCCGTCGTCTACTGCAACGCCATCGGCGCCAACGACCAACTCGTCTTCGACGGCCACTCGCTCGTCGCCAGCGCCAACGGCCGCATCACCGCACAGTTCCCCGGCTTCTCCACCACCAACATGGTCGTCAACCCGTTCAACGAATGGCTGGAGGACGTCCCATTCGAGGAAAACCCACCCGAAGAACTCTACCAGGCCCTCGTCCTCGGCGTCCGCGACTACGTCCGGAAATGCGGGTTCTCATCCGTCTGCCTCGGCCTCTCCGGCGGCATCGACTCCGCCCTCACCGCCGCCATCGCCGCCGCCGCACTCGGCCCGGAAAACGTCCGCGGCCTCACCATGCCCAGCCCCTACTCGTCGCGCGGCTCGGTCGATGACTCGTTCGCCCTCGCCAAAGCCCTCGGCATCCGCTGCGACGAACTCTCGATCGCCTCCGGCTTCGAGGCAGTGAAACAAACCATGGCCCCCGTCTTCGCCGGCCGCGACGAAGACGTCACCGAGGAAAACATGCAGGCCCGCCTCCGCGGCCTCATGCTCATGGCCCTTTCCAACAAGGAAAACCACCTGCTCCTCACCACCGGCAACAAAAGCGAACTCGCCGTCGGCTACTGCACCATCTACGGCGACATGTGCGGCGGCCTCGCCGTCATCTCCGACCTGCCGAAATCCCGCGTCTACGAAGTCGCCCGATGGATCAACCGCAACGAGGAAATCATCCCCTGGAACACCATCGAAAAACCACCGTCCGCCGAACTCCGGCCCGACCAAAAAGACCAGGATACCCTGCCCGAATACGACCTCCTCGACGCGATCCTCGAACTTTACGTCGAACATCATCTTTCACCTGACGAAATCATCTCGCGCGGCTATGATGAGGCCGTTGTCCGCTGGATCCAGCGCCGCGTCGACCTCAACGAATGGAAACGCCACCAGGCGGCTCCCGGCCTGCGTGTCACCTCCAAAGCCTTCGGCATCGGCCGCCGCATGCCCATCGTGCAGCGCTTCATCGAATAGCCGCATCCCCATTCACGAAACCTCCCCCACATGGAACTTCGCGCCGCTCGCAAAATCCTCGGTCTCGGACCGGACGAAGACCCGCGCCTGCACCTCAGGGAATTCCGCGCCGCCCGCGAGCGCATCGCCGATCTGGTGCGCAACGCCCCCAACGAAACCCTCGGCGACCGATACCAGATCGGCCTCATGGAGTTCGACCAGGCCCTCGCCGCCGTCCGCGAACACCTCCGCTCGCTCGGACTCACCGACGACCCCCCGGAACATGAAATCCCCGAGGGCCTCCCCGTGCCGGACCCCGACGACCTCGAAATCGTCTCCCGCCTCGAAGCCACCATCCGCCTCGAGCAAATGGCGCCGCCCGCCAAACCGGCCAGCTCGGTCAAACTCGTCGAGGCCAAGCCAGCCGCCAAACCCAAACGGGCCCTCTCCCGCGCCGTCGCGGTCTTCACCATCCTGATCCTCGCCACCGCCGCCGCCATCTTCTACATCAAAAACCAGGAGTGGCAGCACCTCCGCAACACCGAACGCATCACCCTGCTCGAAAGCCTCGGATCCAAATACATCGAAAACCGCCGCTGGCAGGACGCCACCGAAGCCTATCAGGAAATCGCCGGACTCGACCCCGACTCCGAACTGCCGAAAATCGGCCTGCGCAGCATCGAAGCCGGCATGGCCGAAGAACAACGCCAGTTCGTCGGCTACTGGACCGGACAGGCCATCGCCGACCTCGATACCGACCGCATCGACCAGGCCGAAACCGCCATCAACAAAATCCGCGACCGTTTCCCCAGGGAACCGGAACTCCCCGCCCTCCAGGCCCGCCTCGACCAAGCCCGCGAAAAACAGGCATACGCCAGCGCCATCGCCGGCGCCAAAAAACTCCTCGACGAGCAATTGTGGCAGCAAGCCCTCACCGCCGGTGAATCCCTCCGCGCATCACACCCGGACGATCCCGCCGTCGGCACAATCATCACCCGCGCCCGCGCCGGACTCGCCAGGATCGAGGCCGACCACAAGCGCGCCAACGAACTGCTCGCCTTCGCCATCTCGCGCGACCGTGGCGTCTTCGACGAGGAAGCCCTCAACGCCCTCCGCGAGGCCGCCACCCTGTTTCCCGAAAACACCGAGATCGCCACCCGCTACGAAACCATGGCGTCCTACTCCCGCACCCTCCGCGTGCCGGAAGACTTCCCCACCCCGGCCGATGCCATCGAGGCCGCCCGCCCGCGCGACCGCATCGTGCTCGCCGCACAAACCTGGAAAGGCCCGGTCACCATCGCCAAACCCCTCAACCTCCAGGGCGCCGGATCCGGGAAAACCATCATCGAGTGCCCCGCCACCGAAGCCAGCGCACTCACGATCGGCCCCGAAGCCGCCGGAACCCGCGTCTCCGGCATCACCTTCCGCCACGAATCGTTCCACGCCCAGGGCGCCGACCGCTACTCCGCCGCCCTCGTCCGCGGCGGGTCCGCCACCTTCCTCGACTGCCACTTCACCGGCGCCAGCGGCCACGGCCTCGCCGTCATCGAAAAAGGCCAGGTCATCGCCAACCGCTGCCGCTTCGCCAGCAACGGCTGGAACGGCGCCGCCGCCATCGGCCGCAAATCCTTCCTCGAAATCCGCGAATCCGAAGCCCTCGCCAACTTCGAACACGGCATCGAATCCTGGCAGGGCGCCGCCGTCATCCTCGCCAACAACCTCTGCTCCGGCAACAGCCGCAACGGCATCCACGCCGACAACCTCACCGCCGAAGCCTCCATCGAAAACAACCAACTGCTCGAAAACCGCGAGTTCGGCCTCGTGCTCGACAGCGCCGGCTCCGGCCGCGTCACCGGAAACACCGCCAGCGGCAACCTGCTCGGCGGAATCGTCATCCGCACCGCCGCCGCCGGCGTCACCGTCCGCAGCAACACCGCCACCCGCAACAACGGACCCGGCCTGGTGCTCGAAAGAGGCCTCGTCCCGGACGACTACACCACCAACACGGCGGTCGATAACAAATCCCGGGAAGTCCTCGTCAACGCCGACCTCGGCCAACGCGACACCACCACCGCCGAATAAGCACCGGCCACCGGAAAACGACCACCCGCCAGCGCCCGCAAGCCTCAGGCCGCCAGCCAGAAGTCCACCCCCTCGACCCGCCCGGCCGCACACAACTGGGCGCGAATCCGCCCGCCAGCACCGCGCGTCCCCACATAACTCACGATCACCGCGCGCTCCGCCGTCGGCAGATCCTCCGCGGAAACCACCACCCGGCCATGGATCACCCGCCCGACCTTCGCCGGGTCCGCATCGATGAACCCGCTCGCCGGTTTCCAGGCCGCCTCAAGCGGTCTCGCGCACTTCCGCGCCGGCCGCCCCGCACCACAAATCCACAACTCCCGGTCGCCGCAGCCCGCCGCCTCGATCGCCCGCGCCAAATACGGTGCCTTCGTCTCGTGAAACGCCATCATCGCATACCGCTCGTCGGTGCGTGAAAGCCGCCCCGGCGGATCATGCCAATCATACAGCACCTCCGCCACCCGGCCGATCCGCACTCCGCCATCCAGCCACCGCAGCACCATCTCATAGTCCTCCGGAAATCCACCGTCCCGATACCCGCCGAACCGCTCCACCAGCTCACGCCGATACATCAGCGTCGGGTGCGGCACCGGCAGGTCCACGAACCTCCGCAACGCAATCTCCTCCGCACTCGCCGCCTCATTCGTCCACGCCACATGATGCGCGTAGCCACCCGCCTCCACCTCGTTTCCCGCAAACCGCGTCAGACACGACACCGCGCCCAAATCACCCGCCGCATCCAACAATCCCACCTGTTTCTCCAGCCGCTCCGGCAGCGAAACATCATCCGCATCCATCCGCGCGATCAACTCGCCGCGCGCCCGGCCAAAACCGAAATTCGAAGCCCCCACCACGCCCTCATGGTCCCTGCGCCACACCCGCACCCGCTCGTCCCCGTCGGCCGCCGCTTCCGCCGCCTCCGCACTGCCGTCGTCCGACCCGTCATCCACCACCACCAGTTCCCAGTCGTCGAGCGTCTGCCCCAGCACACTCCTCACCGCCCGGCCCACACTCGCTGCCGCGTTGAAACACGGCATCACCACCGAGACCCGCGGCATCATTCCTCCCGGTCCATTTCCTTCACCCGGATGAACCGCTTCAGTGCGAGCAATCCCACCGGCGCCAGCAGCACCATCAAGCCGATGATCAACCACATCATGCTCGAATTCCTCGGCCCCGACTCCGGACAATAACGGTCCAGCAAAAACGAAAATGCAAACCCCGTGGAAATCTTCCCGATCAACAACGGCACATACGACAACGACGAATACGAGGCCTCCTGCCCCGGCGGCGCGATCGACGCCGCATACTCATACACCCGCGGCGAGTAAAACGCCTCACCCACCGAAAACACCACCTGCCACAGGAAGATCATCACGAAATACGGATGCACCTCACCCGCGATCTTGAGATACCCGTTGCCGATCCCCTTGCCGAGCCACCCCGATGCCAACCCTTCGAATGCCGACACCGGAAGACACATGAAGACAAACGACGACGCCGTGATGAAGCCACCCAGAATCACCATCGTGTAGGACGCATACTTCCGCGTCATGATCCCCACCAGCGGGGCCAGCACCAGAATCATGATGCTGTTCGTCGAGTTCAGCCGCCCCACCTTGCTCACCGCCGCCTCACCGATCTCGCGCGCCACAAACGGGTTCAGCACATAGTCCATCAGGTTGAACACAATCTTCAACAGACCGATCATCAACAGGAACACCAGTAGCTTCGAAAACCCGTTAGAACGGAACAAGCCCACCAGCGTCTCCACCGTGTCCGACGCCGCATTCCGGATCGTTATCCCCACACGCCCGACCGGCCCCAAGCCCTCAGGAAACACATGATCGTGCGACGGCAACGCCACAAACCCCGTCTCCGTCATCCGCACGCCCGGCTTCAAAAACGAAATCAACGGAATCATCAGCAGGTCCACACCCATGCTGACGAAAATCAACAGGCTATAGACACTCAACGGCTCGCTCACCACCGGCAGCATCACCTGCTGACCCTCCTCCAGCTGCCCCGTGACCCCGTCCGAGATGAAATACCCGAACATGAAGCCGAAGTTCATCAACCCGTAAAACAACGAAAACGCCACCGTCCGCTGCGATGGTTTCGAATACAGCCGCATCGCCGCCACCAACACCGGCGTGCACAGCGCCTCGCCGATCGCCAGCGGAAACAAGCCGCACGCCAGCGCCACCACCTTGCTGCTCGTCACCACCATCACCAGGCGGGTGATCACACAAATCGACACCCCCAGAAACAAGGTCTTCCGCAAGCCGATCGCATCCGTCAGCGACCCGGAAACCAGCGTCGCCAGCGTCATGAACAGCCCCCACGTCATGATGATGCCCCCCGACCAACTCTCGTCAAACCCGAGATCCTTGATCAGCCACATCGAGAGCATGAAATTCAGGATCTTGTAGGCCGTCACACTCAACAGCTTCAACCCGAACGTCACCCCCATCTCCTTCGGCGCACCCCGCAACTTCACCAGCGAAAACATCCCCACCCCGAAGATACTCAGCGCCATGATCACGCTCGCCACCGTCCCGAGATCCAGCTTGTAGTCGGCCACAAACGCCATCCCCACACCCACCACCAGAAGCCCCGCCGCCTTCGGCAAATCCGCAACGGAAAAGCCCGCCTCCTCGTTCGTTTTCTCCGCACTCATGTTGGTAAAAATTTGTTCGCAGCCCGGACGTCAGCCCGCGGCATTCCGGGGGCGCGCGCCCCACTTGGTTCCCACTCCTGCCGGTCCTAACCCTCTTCTTCCGCCAGCATCTCCGCCTCCTCCTCATGCGAGTGAATCTGCAGATTCACCTGCACTCCCTCCTTCTCCGCCGCCGCCTTCAGCACACTGCGGATCGCCGATGCCGTGAAGCCATTCCTGCCGATCAACATCGCCACGTCCTGCTGCGCCAGCACCAGCTTGAACCGCACCTTCTTCGGCCCCAGCTCCGCCACCTTCAACTGAGCCTGCGACGGATCATCAATCAACTTGATCGCCACATACTGCAGGAAATTTCTCAATCGTTCGGTCACCGGGTCCATGCCCCGGATCATGACCTCCGATCTCCCCCTCCGCAAGTCCGCACTGCCACCCGCTCATTCCTCCCGCCACCAACCCCGAGCACAGCACGCGCCCGGATCCATGCGCACCCGGGCGGATCCACGCGCACCCGGGCGGATCCACGCGCACCCGCCCGGCCCCGTCGCGCAACCGTCATCAGATCATGCCCAGCTTCATCTTGCCCTCTTCCGTGATCATGTCCTGATTCCACGCCGGTTCCCAAACCAGTTCCACCTGCGCGTTGCCGATCCCCTCGACCGTCATGATCCGCGCCTGTGCGTCCGCCGCGATGACCGGACCCATCCCGCACCCCGGTGCCGTCAGCGTCATCTTCACCGCCACATTCGTCTCACCATCCTTCTCCTCCAGCACACAGTCATACACCAGCCCCAGATTCACAATGTCCACCGGAATCTCCGGGTCATACACGCACTTCAGCTGCTCCCACACCTGCTCTTCCAGCGGTCCGTCCTTCTTCGCGGAAACCTGCTCGCGTTTCTCGGCCTCCGCCGCCAGATCCACGCCCAGCGCATCCGCGTCATCCGCCGAAATCCGTGCCAAACCCTGCGTTGTCGCCACCGTAAACGTGCCTCCCAGCCGCTGGGTGATATACACCGGCGTCCCCGCAGGCAGCGTCACAGAATCACCACTCGGGATCTGAATGGCGGATACTTCACGGCTCAGCTGAATCTCTTCTTGCATGCGGCGACTAAAAACCACCTTCGCCCGCTTCGCAAGGCGCATGATCATTTCCGCAAAGCTCCGCAAATCCGCCCCTCCAGCACCGTTTTTCACTCGTATCCGGCGCCCCGCCCGGTCACACTCAGCCCATGCGCTGCCCCTACTGCAACTCCGCACTCCACGACAGCGCATACGAGTGCCCGAACTGCCAACTCTCGTTCGCCCGCGCGAAAAAAATCCTCGGCGCCCTGCCGCGCATGGACCCGACCGTCGCCGACACCACCCGCCGCCTCAGCTCCGCCGATCAGACGAAACTCCGCCGCCGCATCAACGAACTCCGCCAGCAGTTCCCCGAGCTCGTCCTCCAGATCGTCATCCACGAATTCCCCGACGGCCTCCCGCTCTCACTCCACGTCTTCTGGATGTTCAACGCCGCCAGCTTCGCCGGTGACTCCAAACGCGGAAAAAACAACCACTCCATCCTGATCGCGCTCGACCCCCGCCGCGAGGAATCCGCCGTCATCCCCGGCTACGGCCTCGAACCATTCTTCACCGACGAGGCACTCGGCCACCTGCTCGAACTCGCCGGCCCCGCATGGGAAACCGGACGCTGGACCGATGGCTTCATGCGCGTGCTCGACGGCCTCGAACCATGGCTCGAATCCGTCGCAATCCCCGAAGACGCCAGCCAATCGTCCGGCAGCGAGTTCTAACCAGCCTCAGCCGAACGCCTTCAGGAACCCGACCTCGATCGCCAGCGGCTCAAACGCATTCGTTTCCAGCGTCCGCCGCAGCGAGTCCAGCGCCTCCAACCGCTGCAACAACTTCGTCTCGGTCTCCTGCATCGCGATCTCCTTCAGCTTGTCGGCCGAATCCGGGAAATCCAAGCCGCCGCCGCCGACCTTCAGCCGCAGCAAGTCCGCCATCCACGCCAGCAGCACGTCAAACAACCGGTTGCGCAACTCCAGATACTCGGCCTCCGCCGCCGCCTTGTGAAAGGCCTCCCTCTCCTTCAGCCAGGTCCCGTCCGTCGCATCCTTGTAGGCCGCCGTCTCCTCCTTCTCCGCCGCCTTAGCCGCCGCATCCACCGACTTCCGGCAAGCCGCCAGAAACCCCGTGAAAATCGCCTTCAACCGCAATGCCGAAACCGGCGTGCCAAAACCCTTCGCGGCCGCCTGGTTCAACGCCGCCACCAGATCCGCGCCACCCTCCTCCAGCAGCGCCGTCCCCCCGATCAATGGAACCCGCACACAACGCGAGAGGATCGTCGGCAACAACCGCTGCGGATTCGCCGTCAGCAGGATCAACATCGTATGCTCCGGCGGCTCCTCCAGCGTCTTCAGAAATGCGTTCGCCGCCTGATCGTTCATCCGGTCCGCCTCCACGATCACCCCCACCTTCATCGCTCCTCCCGGAGCAGCCAAATGCAGCGTCTGCTCGAGATTGCGGATCTCCTCCACCCCGATCCTCCGCGACTTCATCCGCGGCCGCACCACCCGCACCCAACCGCTTTCCAACTCGTCCAGCGGCGGAGTCGCCACCGGCTCCACCTCGCCGAACAAATTCATCCCCGCGGGCTCATCCGGTTCGTTGACCATCTGGATCGCCCGTGCCGCGAGATGCTCCTTACCGGCTCCTTTCGCCCCGCTGATCAAAAACGCATGCGCCAGCCGCCCCCTCCCGTATGCGGAAGACAGCAACTCGAACGCCCGCTCTTCAGTGTATGCCATACGCCGCCATCGTCTCCGGTTCGCCGCCGCTGGCAACCGGAAAAAGCCACCCGCCACCCCAGGGAGATCAAGCTAGAGGGAAACGCTTGATCAGCTCGGCAGCAGAACCACTGATGACACTGAATTCACTGATGCTTCTCTGCCTGAGAAGGCATGGTGCTCCGAAGCTCTCGCGAGTGGGGAGTTCTTCACCCTCAAAGGTCTTAAAAAATCAGTGAAATCCGTCTAATCAGTCTAAATCCGTGGTTCTTATTGGCGCTTCTTGAGTGAGTTGTTCCCCAGCTTGATCGCCCTCCGTGGGCACCCCGCGCCTGACCATCGGCCGATCCCGGCCTGACAACGCGAAGGGCACCCCGCACCTAACTGCCCTGCTGCGGCTGATAGGCCACCTCCTCATACGGCTGGATCACCACAAACCCTGACCCCTCGAAATGCATCTGGAAACTCTCGCCGGACCCACGCCCGAGAATCGTCCGCAGCGACACGTCCGTCTTGAACTGCGGCTGCAGATTTCCCGACCACGCCACCGTCGCATTCGGATCCGTCGTCACCGGGCGCCCCGGTTCCACCACCAGCGTCCGCGGTTCGAAATGCGTCGTGATCGCCAGCATCCCCGATCCCTCCAGCCGGATGTTGAACAATCCGCCAGCCATCATCGCCGCCACCCGCTTCATCATCGTGATCTTGTGCTGCAGCGTCGATTCGAATGCCAGCACGTCGTTGCCGTTCACAAAAATGCTCTCACCGTTCAGCCGGATGATGCTCACCTTCTTTCCGGCGTCCGCCAGATACAGCTTCCCCCGCCCGTCGGCATACGTGATCCGCATCCCCTCACCCGTGAACGCCTTCTTGAGCAAACTGCCCATCCCCTGGTCGAGCATCTTCTCCCGCGTGAAACGAATGTCTCCGTGGTAGGCCACCATCGACCCCATCTTCGTGTTCACCCGGCCGTCCAGATTCACCTCCAGCAGCCGCTCGGTCTCCTTCTCAAACATCCCCTGCCCCTTGTCCTGCTGCGCCGTCGCCTTGATGAAGTCCTGCAGCGTGTAACTCGGAGAATCTGGTATCGGTGGTGGATTCATAGTGCCGGAACCTACCCCGCCCGACCCTCCCCGGGGAATTACAATCCTCCCCGCCTTTTCCCACCATTCGCCGCCCGCCCGCGCGAATCTCCCCCATCGCCCGACTCCCTCTCCAGCCCCTCCGCCTGGCCATCACTCCCCACGCACACCCAATAATGAAAAATTTCCCAAAAATCAGCTTGCCCCTCCGCGGGTCCGCCGATACACATCCGCCCCACCCGCAAGGGGCATCCCTTCAAAAGGGGCGTTAGCTCAGTTGGTAGAGCACCTGCATGGCATGCAGGGGGTCAGCGGTTCGAATCCGCTACGCTCCACCACCCTTATTCTCAAAGGGTTGTGAATCAAAAGCCTTCAAAAAAGGTCGTTTTGAGAACGAAAACGGGAACAAATCCACCAAGGTTTCTATTGGTCTGTAACGTTCCAGCCCTCCCTGATTTGGCAAATTTCGCGTTAGCGCGCAGCATCAAACGCGGTGCAGAACCTCTGCCAACTTCTTGCCGATGCTGGGAGCCATCCCCGACCGATCAAGGCTCCGTGCGTTCGCGATCAGAACCATTGGACGGTTCTTCAACGTAGCAATCGGCTGATGCTTGATTCTCTTCGGCTCGAAATCAACCGCGGCTAAATCTGGCAAGACTGCGGCGGCTTGCCCGGCTTGAACGATTCTTGCCAGATCACTGAACGATGAAACCCGTGCGAACACTTGTGGCGCGAGGTGCTTTGCCGTGAGCCATTCCTGCCACCGATCGGAGAATTGACCTCCGCTTTTCAGCTCTGCGACGGGAGCGTTCCGAACCAATTCCTCCGGCGACGAACAACCTTTCCAGAAACGGTTCGCTGCGAACACAGCGTAACCAACCTCCCCCAGGTTCCAGCGTTTGACCTCCCCTGGCACCGCGTCACTGCGAACGATTCCGAAGTCAAGCCGCCCATCGGCGACTGAGCGAACAACCTCGGCGCTTCGCATCTGTTCCAGTTCGACCAAGGCTGAACCGAGGGCCTCGCGGATTTCCGGCAAGCGCGGCACCAATAGCCAGTCAATCACGCTTCCCTGCGACCCGAAGCGAACGTTCACGCTCCGCCCCGCCATGGATTCCCGGAAATTATCGAGTTCGCCGAACTGGCGGCGGATGATCAGAGCGAGCCGGTGACCTTCTTCCGTAATCTCGATTCGACGACCCACCCGGCGCGTCAATGCCACGCCGAAGAAGGCCTCGAGTTCTTTGATCTGACGGGAAAACTGCGACTGCTTCGTGACATCGCCCAAGGCTGCTTTTGCGAGGTTTCCGGCCTCGCTCACTCGAAGGAACGTTCGGAGTCGATCCAGCGATAGACCGGAGACAGCAAACAGGCGTTCAAATCCATTCATGACTACGTAGTCAGATTACATGCGATTTCCTCCATTACAAGATCCGTTGTTTTACGCCATGCTCCGCACGTATGAATGACCTGATCCACTACGACATCATTGCCGATATCCACGGGCGATTCGACAAACTCGAAGCCCTCATGGAGCGCATGGGCTACTGCCGCGCCGGCGAAAGCTTCATCCCTCCTGCCGGTCACATGGCGCTCTTCCTCGGCGACCTGATCGACCCGAAACCCGGCCATGCCCTTCCCGGTGGCGTTCGCGCCACCCTGCGGGCCGTGAAAGCGATGATCGATGCCGGCCACGCGCTCTGCATCATGGGAAACCACGAGTTGAACGCGATCTACTTCCACAGCAAGGGACCGGACGGCAAATGTCTGCGAATCCGCGGCTCCAAGAATATCACCATGCATCAGGGCACTCTTGATGATTTCCCGGATTACGACGATCCAACGAGCGAATGGCAACAGATCTGGATACCCTGGATGAAGCGCCTGCCGTTCTTTCTTGAACTTGGCGGCTTCCGTGCGGTTCACGCCACATGGCACCCGGAGTTCGTCGAACGCCTTATCGATAGGACCTTCGAAGACGAAGCGTTCTTCATCGCCGCCTCCAACAAGTTCACTCCCGAAGGTGAGGCTCTGGAAACGCTGCTCAAGGGCGTCGAGGTCAAGTTGCCAAAGGGCATAGGCTTCTACGGCCACACGGGCGTATGGCATAAGAAAATCCGTGCCCGCTGGTGGGAACTGCCTGATAGCGGCATCGGATACGACGGACTCGTGTTTCCGGCCAATCCGTCGATCCCGTCCGATCCTGTGAGCGAGGAATCCTTCGCACAGATCCCCGGCTATGCGCTCGATGCGCCGCCAGTGTTTATCGGCCACTTCTTCAAGCCCGCCGATTCACCCGCCCATCCAGAGCGTCACAACGTCGCCTGCCTGGATCACTCCGCGGCCAAGGAAGGTCCGCTCGTCGCCTACCGCTGGAAGGGCGAAGCCCGCATCAAACCCGAACACTACATCAGCCACTCATGAACACTCCACAAAACGTCAGTCAATTTCTCGCGGAGACCCACGCATGCGCCATGCAGATGATGCAAAACGCAGCCATCATCCAAAAGGAACTCCCAGGCCTCGACATGCCGGATGATCTCCGCACGAGCATTGGGAGCCTTTGCGATGAGTTGATCGGAACCAAGCATGACCTGATGCACGCATTTCTTGAGGCGGCTGAATCGCTGGAATCCGAGCCTGAACGATTCGATCGCTGGAAAGAACGCATCCGGCCGAGGATTCTCCATGTGATGATGTCCATCACCGAATGCGTCGAAGCCGTGGAGGTTGCCGTGAAAAACGGCTCAGCCAGTCAGTCTGTGTCGTTTCTTGTGATGGAATCCGCTGCAAACATCCTGAACACGGCTCCCGCCTTGCCAACGGTTTCCGAAGACGAGGAGGATGAATCTGCTCCAGATGGCATCGACGACGACGACGATGAAGACGGAGATGGCTACGATCCGGATTGCTACGCCTTCTACTCCGAGGATTCCTACCCGGTTGGCCAACTCATTGATGCGATCCGGCTTCTCACGAATCGTCCGGACCTCCCCACCGAGACCACCGAGAACATCAAGGTGTTCCTCTTCGCCATGGAGCGCCTGCCGCTCATGACACCGGGCATCCTCATGAGCCTCGCTCTCCGCCTAGATCAAGGAGGAGAATCAGACTGGATCGAAATCCGCATGGAGGATGACATCTTCACCCTCAGTCGCGGCACCTGGATTGATGGCGATGCCGACACGGAAGCCGTCTTCGAGGTCGGCTCGGATTACCGGGACGGCGATGCATTCCAAGCGAGTAATTTCGCTCAATCGTTCCTCAGTTGCGCGGAAGATGTCTGCCGCGAGGTGATTACCGAAGACTTCTCCGACGAACCCTTCACCGGTTGGGATCTGGAGCCGGACAAAAGCCGGTGGGCCTCGCTGCAGTGCTCCTTCATCTGAATAGAACCAACCACACTACCCATCCCATGACATTTGCAGAATTCACCGCCCTGATCACCAGTGTTCCCGATCCGGTCATCCTGATCGAAGGCCGCCGCACCATCACGCCAGAGCATGCGGAATCGGCCAGTCTTCTTGCTGCCATGCTGGCGCATCGGTTTCCCATCCTGAAATTTCGCTCGGGCAACGCAAGTGGAGCGGATGAGGCGTTCACCGCAGGAGTGCTCAAGATCGCACCCGAGCGCCTCCAGATCATCGCCCCGTATGCCAGCCATAGGAAAAAGCAACGGCATCCATTGGCTCACTACGATTCCCCGGAATCCCTGAGTCTGGAGGCGCTTGAGAATATTCAGGCGATCACCATCGCCGCCACGCCTGCTAACAAGGGCCTCATGAAATGGTATCAGCGCGGTGGAAGACTCGCAGCCCAAGCCGCATACTTGATTCGTGACACCATGAAAGTCGCTGGCCTTTCCGATCAGTTCTCCCAACCCGCCGCGGCACTGTTTTTCGTGGACCCAGCGAATCCCGAGGCCGGAGGGACCGGTCATACCATCCGCGTTTGTCGCACATTCGGAGTTCCGGTTGTTTTCCAGAATCACTGGTCCACATGGGCCGAACACATCACAAACTCCTGAATCTCATGGCATACTATCATCTCTACGTCGGCGATGCTTCCGATACCAAGTTTCACTGGGACGGGGGCGACTACAGCGGAAATATTCCCGAAGTCATCCTGAATCTGGGAGGCACTGGTCTGCCGGGATGCATTGCCGCTCGCAACCTGCTTGAGAGCCCCAAGTATGGTGGCCGGGTTCTCGACTGGGGATCAAGCGGCGCCCGCCTGACCAAGGCCCGGATCATCGAGTTCTTGAATGAGTTCGAGGGGCCTTTGCTGGCGGGAAACCCAACGCTCGCCCGCATCCAAACACTGGAAGACGACCGGGAATACATCCTCGTCGCCTGCGAGCAATGACTATGCATTCGTGGCATGGTAGGCGAGTTCAACGATTTCGACTTTGAACAGGGCTACCTCACTTTGAGCTTACCGGGAACAGGATGCCCTCAAGGACGGATTCATCGAGTGCGGCCCGGTAGCGCTTGCCCCGCAGGCTGTCCTTGATGCTGTTGTCTTGCTTGAGCAGGGACAGGCAGACTTTACGCAACATGGCGAGGTTCTGGGCCGCGTTGTCCTTGCGGGCCCGGCACCGGGCTTCGTCAAAGGTGACATCCAGCACCCAATGACACTGGTTCTCGATCGACCAGTGTTGGCGGATCAGCTGCTGGAGCCACTGGGCGTCGGGTTCATGGGTGGTGAGGTAGTAGCGCTTCTGCACGCTCTTCTCACCCTTGAACTCCTAGGCGGCGATGCGGGCTTTGAACTCGGCGGTGAAGTGTCTTCTCTTGCGTTTCATTGGTCTGGTTTCGGGGTAATTCGCCCCTCTCAGACCAGTCAAAGTCTCAATATACCGCTGGCTCCGGTTGCCGGGACACTTCAGCTCCGAGTGGCCACCAGTTTTCCCGCCGCACGCCGCTGCAATAAAGTTCCGGAAAACATGGTGACATTTCACGCCATCGGCTGATCATTCATGCCATGTGCAATGCATACCGGATCGGCAAAAGCAACAGCCAACCCTCGTCCGATAGCGCCACCGACCGCGAGATTGCCGCGGCAATCGAACGCCTCCCGTCGCCCATCGTCCGCCGTGGCGGCACCGGCGTCGTCGTCGCGCTCGATGCGGATCACCTCAAACCGGCCACCATGCGCTGGGGGTTCGCCCGGCCGTTTTCCAACGCCATCAACAACACCCGCTCCGACAAACTCGACGCCCCCATCTGGCAAGACTCGCTCGCGCACCGCCGCTGCCTCGTCCCCATCTCGGAGTTCTACGAATGGCGCCACCACCCCGGCGGCGCCAAACAAGCCTACCGGTTCCTCCGCCCCGACCGCGGCTGGATGTGGATCGCCGCCATCTTCGAGCATCACGCTGAACTCGGCCCCTGCTACTCCACCATCACCACCGAACCGCCCGAATGGATGCGCCCCATCCACGACCGCATGATCGCCGTGCTCGACCATTCCCCGGCCCTCGCATTCCTGCATGGTGAAACCCCGTCCTTCCATCCCTATCAGGGAAAACTCGTCGCGGAACCCTGCCCGAGCCCGCTCAAAAACCAATCCACCTCACAGCCGGAACTCTTCTGAGAAAACGATGACCCTCCCCCGTCTCCTCCACCTCCTGCACGTCGCACCCTTCGCCCTCGTCCTCGCGCTCGCGCTGTCATCCTGCCAGACCACCAACTTCTACGCCCAGGCAGTCTCCGGCCAACTCGAAATCTTCGCCAAAGCCGAACCCGTCGAATCCGTCATCGCCACCACCCCCGACGACACCCTCCGCTCCCAACTCCAGCTCACCACCCGCCTCCTCGCATTCGCCGAAGCCCACCTCGACATGCCCGCCAACGGGTCCTTCACCCGCTACGCCGACCTCGGCCGGGACCACGTCGTCTGGGTCGTGCACGCCGCCCCCGAACTCTCACTCGAACCCAAACGCTGGTGGTATCCCATCGTCGGATGCCAGGCCTACCGCGGATTTTTCTCGCCCGAAGCCGCCAGCGCCGAAACCCGCCGCCTCCACGCCAAAGGCTACGAAACATGGACTTCCAAAGTCGACGCCTACTCGACACTCGGCTACCTCCGCGACCCGCTCCTCAATACCTACATCAAACGCCCCGAAGTCGATCTCGCCGAACTCATCTTCCACGAACTCGCCCACCAGAAATACTACGTCTCGGGACACACCGACTTCAACGAAGCCATGGCCGAAGCCGTCTGCCGCGAGGGCGTGCGCAAGTGGCTCGTCCACACCGGCAGGCCGGAACTCGTGAAACGCTACGACGAAAGACTGCGCCGGATCTCGCAAGCACTCGATGCCATCCAGCAATGCGCAGCCGAACTCGAGACCGTCTATCAAACCGACGCCAGCCCCGCCGACAAACGCATCCGCAAGGCGGCCGCCATCGCCCGCCTCAAATCCAGACTCAGGACGCTCAGCAGGAACTGGGGACATGAAATCGGCACCTGGATCGGAGACACCGTCAACAACCCGCGCATCAACTCATTCACCACCTACGAGCAGGACGTCCCGCGCTTCGCCAGACTCTTCGACGAATGCGACGGGGACTTCACCCTCTTCTGGCAACGCGTCAGGCAGCTCAAGCCGTGACCCCGCCCGGCCCCTTCCGGCCCTGCTTCCACCGCCGCCACGCGTGAACGAAAAACGCCCCGGCAAACAGGAACATGAACAACGAGAAAAACTGCCCTTTCGACAACGCGCCCACCAACGCCGCATCAGGCTCCCGGAACTGCTCGGCCACAATCCGCCCGAGCGCATAAATCGCGAAAAACAAGCCCGTCAGCAAGCCGTCCGGTGCCTTCGGGCAACGCGTCCGCACCAGCCACAGGATCGCAAACAACGCCACCCCCTCCAACGCCGCCTCATACAGCTGGGACGGATGCCGCGCCGGCAAATACTCCGCCAACGTCCCCAGCACCTCGTCATTCTGGCGCGACGCCACGATCAAGTCCTCCAGACTCCGCGCCTCCGCCAGCCGCGGTTCCACGCCAATACACGCATCCCACGCCTGCCGCTGCACCTCCTCCGGCTGCTGCGCCAGGGACAACGGAAACTTCATCGCCCACGCCACGCCGTTCGCCACCCGCCCATACAGCTCGCCGTTGATGAAATTCGCCACCCTCCCGAAAAACAACCCGACCGGCGCCACCACGCACAGCCCGTCGCCCAGCCCCGTCCACGTCGTCTTGTGCTTCTTCGCGTAAAACCACGTGAAAATCACCAGCCCCAGAATCCCCCCGTGGCTCGCCATCCCGCCGTCCCACACCCGCAACACCTGCAGCGGATCCTCCACCAGCGTGCCCCAGCCCGCCTCCGGAATCCGATACATCAGAATATACCCCAGCCGACCGCCCAGAAACACCCCGAACATCGCCGCCGCCGCAATGAAATCACCCGCCTGCTCCGGCTTCAGCACCCACAGCTTCCGTTTCGCCAGATTCCGCAACAGCAGAAATCCAACCACAAATCCGGCCAAATACGCCAAACCATACCACCGCAATGCCAGCTTCCCGAACAACGGCAGCAACACCGGATCCAAATCATGCACGTATGTCGCAAACACGCCGCAGCTCACACCATCCCGCCCCCCGCACGCAAGCCGCATTCTTTGCACGGATTTACCCGTTGCACCCGGCCCCAATCCGGCAATAATTGGCGCATGCCCACCAAGCAGCAACTCATCGACCTCCAGTTCGTCGAGACCCGCCACAAACTCCTCGACGTCGCCGCATTCCTCGACCGCATCGACCGCCACCCCGGCGAACCAGACTACCGCACCGACGCCCTCAAGGCCGCCCTCCCCATCCTCCTCTCCGACCGCCCGGACCGCGCCAAGGCAATCCTCGAAGCCTTCTCGGACACCACTTCGGAGCCCATCCCACAGGCCGCCTTCCAAGGCGCATTCGGCGCACCCAAACCCACCAACTGACCCGCCTCCCGCCCCTGGTTTCCCGAAACCCGCCCACTCTCTCAAGAAAATGAAATACATCGAGCCACACGCCCACATGGTCAGCCGCACCACCGATGACTATGTCAAACTCGCCCTCGCCGGCTGCGAAGCCGTCTGCGAACCCGCCTTCTGGGCTGGCTTCGACCGCGCCACCGCCGCCGGCTTCGCCGACTACTTCCGCCAGCTCACCGAATACGAACCCAAACGCGCCCAAACCTACGGCATCCACCACTTTTCCTGGCTCTGCATCAACCCCAAGGAAGCCGACGACCCCGGCTTCGCCCGCGAGGTCATGAGCATCATCCCCGAGTTCCTCGATAAACCCAACGTCCTCGGAATCGGCGAAATCGGCCTCAATAAAAACACCCGCAACGAACTCGACATCTTCGAAGAACACGTCCAGCTCGCCCTCGACCACGACCTCCCGATCCTCATCCACACCCCCCACCTCGAGGACAAACTCAAAGGCACCCGCCTCACCCTCGACTCACTCGCCAACTTCTCCAATCTCGACCGCTCGAAAGTCATCATCGACCACGTCGAGGAACACACCGTCGCCCCCGTGCTCGAAGCCGGATACTGGGCCGGCATGACCCTCTACCCGCAGAGCAAATGCTCGCTCGACCGCGCCATCGACATGCTCGAAGTCCACGGCCCCGACCGCCTCTGGCTCAACTCCGCATGCGACTGGGGCGTCTCGGACCCGCTCGCCGTCCCCAAATGCGCGCTGCGCATGAAATCCCGCCACCACACCCCGGAGGACATCGAAAACCTCATCCTCCACAACCCGACGAAATTCCTCCGCCAGTCGCGGAAATTCACCCTCTGAGCCACCACCCGCGGGCCACCGCCGCCCCGGCCATCCTTCCGCCCCGGCCCGCGCCCCATGCGAGCCGGGGCTTTTTCCGTCCCCCCTCGCCGCCGCCAGCGCGACTTCCTCCGCGATTGCCATGCTTTCCCGTTGCCCGCACCTCGCGAACTAAGGCACAATCCATGCCATGGACATCCGCACGCCCAAGCTGTTCCGCTTCGCCCTGCGCGTCCTCAAAGACTTCTTCTTCCATAACCACGGCCTGCTGCTCGCCGGCTCCGTGGCCTACAACATGATGCTCTCGCTGATCCCGCTCTCCACAGTGGCGGTCGTGGTCGCCTCACACTTCTACGATCAGGACCTCCTGATGGAATCCCTCCACACCGAGATCTCGCTCATCGCCCCCGGCTTCGCCGAACCCCTCGAACAAGCGGTCGAAGGCTTCCTCGCCAACCGCAAGGTCCTCGGCAGCATCGGCGCCATCGGCCTGATCTTCTTCAGCTCCATGGCCTTCCGCGTCCTCGAAAACGCCTTCGCCATCATCTTCCACCGCCCGCTCCCCACCCTGCGCCGCAGATTCTGGATCTCCGCACTCCTCCCCTACCTGTTCGTCCTCATCGTCTCCGCCGGCCTCATCGCCATCTCCGCACTCAACGCCTTCATCGATACCCAGAGCAACCACTCCAACCCCATCCCCGGCGTCGAAGAAATCATCCGCCCCAACGTCGGCATCATCCTCCATGCCATCGGCGTGCTCGGCCTGATCCTGCTCTTCACCCTGCTCTACCAAATCATGCCGGTCGCCAAAATCTCGTTCAAACGCGCCCTCGCCGGCGGACTCACCGCCGGCATCCTCTGGGAAATCACCCGCTCCCTCGTCGTCGCCTACTACACCAAGGTCTCCATGGTCAACGTGCTCTACGGCTCCCTCGCCACCCTCTTCATCGTGCTCATCACCCTCGAAGCCGTCGCTCTCATCCTCCTCCTCGGAGCCCAGGTCATCGCCGAACTCCAGAGAAACGCCAACGCCAGAATCCCGTGGCACCAGGACCCCGGAAATAGCAACTATTCCTGAGCCCTCCCACGTCGATTCCACGGCGAATCTTGCTATCGACTCGACACCCCAAAAGCCCCCCCGGATAGTGCTCTCAGCCTCTCCACGAACATTCCCTTTAGAGAGGTAAAATACGCGTAGGGTTAGCGGATTCCTGCGGTGTCACCTCCGCTAGACCTGCAATCATCACCTCCGAAAACCAACCCGTCCTCCGTAAACCAAATCATGATCACCAAAATCGACCACCTCGGCGTCGCAGTCAAATCACTCGACGAAACCATCCCCTACTACCAGGACGTGCTCGGCCTCAAACTCGAAGGCAAAGAAGAAGTGGAAAGCCAGAAGGTCCGCACCGCATTCTTCGCCGCCGGTGATGTCCACATCGAACTCCTTGAGCCCACCTCGGAGGAAAGCCCGATCGCCAAATTCCTCGAGAAAAACCCCAACGGCGGCATCCATCACATCGCCTTCGCCACCGACGACATCACCGGCCAACTCGGCCAGGCCAAAGACAAGGGCGCCCGCCTCATCCACGAAGTCCCCTTCGCCGGCGCCGGCGACAAACTCGTCGCATTCCTCCACCCCAAATCCACCTTCGGAGTCCTCACCGAGTTCTGCCAAGGCGGCGAACACTAATCCCACCCACCTCCTAATTCTTTCCCCATCCACATCATGGCCATCGACCAAACATTAATGGACAAGCTCAAAGCACGCCGCGAGGAAGCCCTCATCGGCGGTGGCAAAGAGCGCATCGAGAAACGCCACGCCAAAGGCCAACTCACCGCCCGCGAGCGCCTCGCCCAGTTCTACGACGGCGGACACTTCATCGAGTTCGGCATGCACGCCCACCACTCGTGCACCAACTTCGGCCTCGAAAAACGCAAAATGCCCGGTGACGGCGTCGTCTGCGCCACCGGTATCGTCGATGGCCGCCAAGTCGCCGCATTCGCCCAGGACTTCACCGTCGGCGGCGGCGCCGTCGGCGCCATCCACGCCAAGAAAATCTGTGACCTCCTCGACTTCGCCGTCAAAGCAGGCATGCCCGTCGTCGGCATCAACGACTCCGGCGGCGCCCGCATCCAGGAAGGCATCGAAGCCCTCTCCGGATACGGCCAGATCTTCTACCGCAACGTCATCGCATCCGGCGTCATTCCCCAGATCTCCATCATCGCCGGCCCCTGCGCCGGTGGCGCCGCCTACTCGCCGGCTCTCACGGACTTCCTCATCATGACCCGCGCGAACGCCAACATGTTCATCTGCGGACCCGACGTCATCAAGGCCGCCACCGGCCAACAGGCGTCACTCGACCAGTTCGCCACCGCCGACGCACACGCCCAGGTCTCCGGCAACATCCACCTCATCGCCGAAGACGACAGCCACGCCATCGAACTCGCCCAGCGCCTGCTCGACTACCTGCCGTCCAACAACCTCGGCAACCCGCCCCACACGATGAACGACCAAATCACGGTCGACCACGACAAGGGCATGCTCGACATCATCCCCGAGGACCCCAAGGCACCCCTCGACATGTACAAGGTCATCGACCGCCTCGTCGATACCGACAGCTTCTTCGAAATCATGCCCGACTACGCCGGCAACATGATCGTCGGCTTCGCCAAACTCGAAAACATGGTCATCGGCATCGTCGCCAACCAACCGACCGTCAAGGCCGGCTGCATCGACATCGACGCCTCCGACAAGGCAGCCCGCTTCATCCGCGTCTGCAACATCTACTCGATCCCGATCCTCTCCCTCGTCGACGTCCCCGGCTTCATGCCCGGCCTCGCCCAGGAACGCGGCGGCATCATCCGCCACGGCGCCAAAATGCTCTTCGCATGGGCCTCCGGAACCGTGCCGAAAATCACCCTCATCTGCCGCAAGGCATACGGCGGCGCCTACCTCGCCATGTGCCCGTCCGACCTCGGAGCCGACTTCGTCTTCGCATGGCCCACCGCGGAAATCGCCGTCATGGGTGCCCAAGGCGCCATGAAGGTCCTCTACCGCAAGGAACTCGCCGAAGCCGAAGACCCGCAGAAACTCGAAACCGAACTCCGCGCATCCTACTCGGAGAAATTCTCATCTCCCTACCAGGCAGCCCAAAACGGCATGATCACCGACGTGATCGACCCGTCCGTCTCGCGCGGAACCCTGGCCCTCGCCTTCCGCGGGATGATGAACAAACACGAAACCCGTCCGCCGAAAAAACACGGCAACATCCCGCTCTAACCCCACAACCACAACATGCTACTCATGTCATTCCTCGCGTCAGCCACCACGGCGGCCGCCCAGACGGCGGAGAAGGCATCGCTCGCCGATGCCCTCCCCCACCTGCTCGGCATGGTCATGGTGTTCGCCACCCTGGCAATCCTCTGGGGCCTTTGCGCACTCACCGCCAAACTCGTCCGGAAATTCACCCCGGCACCCGCCGCTCCGATTCCCGCAACCGCGGCCGCCCCGGCTCCCATCGAGCCTCTCGGCCCCACCCCGGAAATCATCGCTGCCATCACCGCCGCAGTCACCGCCACCGTCGGCGCCAAAACACGCATCATCTCAATCCGCCCCGACAACAACCAGTGGGGCTCCGCCGGACGCCAATCCGTCCTCACCTCTCATAGAATCCGTAAATAACAGATACACATACCACCATGGAACAGCTTCGCATCACCGTTGAAGGCAAGACATACGACGTCACCGTAGAGAAAATCGGCGACGACTCCGCCACGGCATCCCCGGCTCCGGCCCGCGCACCGCGCACCGCAGCCCGCGCCGCAGCACCGGCCGCCGCTGCCGCTCCGGCACCCGCAGCCGCTCCCGTCGCCGGCGCTGGCGACGTGGTCAGCCCGCTCGCAGGAATCGTTCAGAACATCGAGAAAAACGTCGGAGACACCGTCGCCGAAGGCGAC
>JAUTCT010000005.1 GCA_030673875.1 Verrucomicrobiota bacterium JB025
AATGGGACCGCGCCTGTGAAGGCGCGGAAATCGACTACAAGGAAACCCCGTGCGGACGCGTCCAGGATGCTTCAATGGGACCGCGCCTGTGAAGGCGCGGAAATACCGTCACCGGCTCGACCGCCTCGACACACATCGCCCTGCTTCAATGGGACCGCGCCTGTGAAGGCGCGGAAATCCGCCCCGGGGGGGCAGCGAGCGAGCGACACCAACACGCTTCAATGGGACCGCGCCTGTGAAGGCGCGGAAATCCGCCATGCTCGCCAGCGAGCGCGCCGCATGGGAGCACTGCTTCAATGGGACCGCGCCTGTGAAGGCGCGGAAATGCGCAGCGCGTGCTCGCCAGTCTCGGCCAGGTGGAGGGGCTTCAATGGGACCGCGCCTGTGAAGGCGCGGAAATCCAAGGGCCACGGCCGCCTCATCGAGACCGGAGACATGCTTCAATGGGACCGCGCCTGTGAAGGCGCGGAAATATCGTCACCTGCCGTTGCATCGGGCTCTTCTCCAAGCTTCAATGGGACCGCGCCTGTGAAGGCGCGGAAATTCGAAGGCCCGGAAACGATAGTAACCGGCCATCCATGCTTCAATGGGACCGCGCCTGTGAAGGCGCGGAAATGGTTTAGGAAGCTAAGAGTCCAAAGCCGTGAAGGAGCTTCAATGGGACCGCGCCTGTGAAGGCGCGGAAATATGCTCAGCACCTCCCCTCCATCCTGCAGCACATAGCTTCAATGGGACCGCGCCTGTGAAGGCGCGGAAATGGTCTTCGAGGCGCGGGGCAAATATGGGCGAGGCAGGCTTCAATGGGACCGCGCCTGTGAAGGCGCGGAAATCTTCCACCTGGGCTGTATCAAAACCCCTGACCTCTGCACGCTTCAATGGGACCGCGCCTGTGAAGGCGCGGAAATCTGCTCGGCATCAAGCACATGGAGCCAGGCACGCTGCTTCAATGGGACCGCGCCTGTGAAGGCGCGGAAATCCGTGCTCACCGTCACCGACTCCTACTTCACCACCACGCTTCAATGGGACCGCGCCTGTGAAGGCGCGGAAATGCGGGTTCGATACCGGGCTCTTCCGCCAGCAGCTCGCGCTTCAATGGGACCGCGCCTGTGAAGGCGCGGAAATAGCCTCCTTGCGAAAGCGTTGTGAGAGTAGGGATGGTACAAGGTGATTGCGAGAGCCGATTTTTTGGGTGATAGGAGTGTTCGATGGTAGTCTATCATCCTTGTTGTAAGGTTCTAATTTTCAAAGAGCGCGAGAGGTTCCCGGTAAATTGCGAGGCCACGGTCTCTCGGGGAGGTAATCGGAGCGTCGGGATTGCCGGGAAGTCTGTTAAATAATCTGAGAGCGGACGCTTGGCGACCAGGTTTTTCCATGGCAAACGAGATTGGCCGTCCAGTCGGATTGGTCAGGGCCGATGTCAATGACGAGGAGTTGGTCTTCATCACGGTGGATGATTTCCATTGCGGTTGCGCCGAGACGTTTCACTTCAGTAGTGGTTAGTGAGCACAGAAATACGCTGAACTGAACATGCTCACCATGGTCTTTGAGCAGTTCGAAGAGTTTCGTCCGGCGTTTGTCGTCGGACACGTCATAGGTGCAGAGGTAGATCCTGCGGTTGTTTGTCAGCGAACGACGGGCCATGGGACGGAGGGGATGTCTCCGCGCAGCCAGCGGGAAAGCAGGCGGGCCTGGATGCGGAGGATGGTGCGCCATGAACAGCGGTAGCCGAATTCCGGGTGGGTGTGGAGTTGGTCCAGCCGTTGTTCCCAGGCGCGCAAGAGGGCTTTTTTTGCGGCGGGTTTCATGGCGCAGCCGTTGCTGTTGGTTTCGAAGTTGGACGGTTTGATCATGCCGGTATTGATGGCGGTAATGACCACGCTGTCGGCGATGATCGGGCGGAAGGGTTCCATGAAATCGAGTGCCAGTGCGGGCCGGCCGTGTCGGGGGCGGTGATGGAGTCCCCACCATGGATCGAGGCCTTCACTCCAGAGGGTAACGAGGCATTCCTTTACCAGAAGCGCGTAGGTGAACGAAAGCAGGGCGTTGACCGGATCTTTGGGCGGGCGGCGGTTGCGGAGTTTGAAATCGAAGTCCGGGAGTTCGCCGGTTTTGAGCATGGATGAAAAGGCGGCGAAGTAGTGGGCTGCCGCTTGTCCTTCCCAGCCGCGCAGGTAGTCAGGGCCGTGGATGCGCGAGTCATCCGGATCGAGTGTTTTGATATGTGCGGCAAGTGCGGAAACACAACGGTTCCTATTGTCTCCGGATCCGTTTCTTAAAATGAGCGCGCGTTGGTTGGAAACCTTGGCCCGCACCAGGGGGACGGTGAACCGGGAGCATTTGGCTGGATCCGCGGCGGCAGCATACTGGGCGGATCTGTTGTATGCGTTCTCTACTCCCGTGCCGTGGGAGATACCGTGAAACCACGCCCCAGTGGAGAAATGGACGACCGGCTTGCCTTCTTCCATCAGCAGGTGGAGGGCTTGGGCGGAGATTTGCACGTTCCCGAAAAGGACGATCTGGCTGATGTCGATCAGGCGTGCTTCTCCAATCGTTTCATGTTGTTTGGTGACCGTGATGCGTTTGCCTGATTTGCCGACGCGCGCTCCCTGCTCCTGAATGTAGAATGGGGTGGCTCGGTCCCGGGCCGGATAGAGCCGACGGGGATCTGGGCCGGAACTGTCATTGTTCCCGGAGGTTCGCAGTTCAATGGTTTCGTCGGGCAGGCAGATGCCGCAGAGTGAGCAACCCCAGCATTTCGGACTGTCTTCCAGTGGGGGAGGCATGACGGTCTTCGCGCGGCCTTCGCGCACGCTGGCGATGACGTCGAGCGTCTGTCGTTCCAGTTCCTCGTCGAAATCGATCCGCACCCGTGTCCGGCTGCCTGCGAAGTAGATGTAGCCATGATCCGAGCGGTAGCCATGGCGGCGGAGCAGGAGCCCTTGGGCCATGAGTTGCACCCGCTCGGGCGGATAAGCCCGGTTCGGAATGTTCGGCACCCGGCCGCGTTTGGTCTCCACCGGCACTGCCTCGCCACCTTCGGGGTCGGTCGATACAAGGTCGAGCTTTCCCATGAAGCCAAGTTCATCATCCGCAAGGGAAACGCTGCGGGCGATTTCGGGCGGCGGATCTCCCTCGGGCTCAGCAGGTTCTTCGGTGGCATCGTCGGTTTCCGGGAGCAGATGATCGATGCGGTCGACCCGGCGATGCACCGCTTTCCCCTCATGGGTGTAGCAGTTGTCTTCCCAGCGGCCCTCGACATACATCAGGTGGAACAGACGCGGGCAGAAGGTGAAACGGTTCACCATATCCACCGTGGCCCAATCTTCGGGGAGGGTGCTGGAGACTTCGTTGCCCATGGGGAGAGGAGGGTGGGATTGACTGTATGCGGTTTTCGGCTAAACTGCATGCATGGCGCAGGTGACCATCCGGAAAGTTGAGGAAGCGTGGGTTGAAAAAGCCCGAGCGGAGGCGGCTCGGCGCAAGGTTTCGATGAACCAGGTGCTCAAGGAGGCCCTGCGCCGTGGGTTGGGTGAGGATGTGGAACCGGTGCGGCGGAGTAATCTGGACAAGTTCGCGGGCGATTCCGAATTCGGCCCGGAGTGGGAGGAGTTTCTGGAAAAAGACCTCAAACAAATCGATGAGAGCCTATGGAGTTGATCGTGGTGCTCGATACCAACGCCTACAGCGATTGGCGGCGCAGCGGACGATGGCACGATTGGATCGCCATTGCGGACCGGGTGGTGGTCCCGGTCATCGTGCTTGGTGAACTCTACCATGGATTCCACAAGGGATCGCAGCATGAGCAAAACCTGGCGCGGCTTAATGAGTTTCTCAGCGAACCTCAGGTGGAGGTGATGGCTGCCACCCGCCGCAGTGCGGAAATCTACGGCGAGTTTCTCGTTGGCTTGCAGCAACGCGGCACGCCGCTTCCGACCAACGATATCTGGATCGCTGCCATGACCCATGAGTGCGCCGGTCGCTTGATCAGTCGGGATGCTCATTTCGATCGCCTTCCGCAGGTGGCTAGGGTGGCGGGGTGAGGGGCTTATTCGCACGGGATGAAAAGGCCGAGACCTGAGAATCTTCCGCTTCCAGCGCAGAGCGGCCCCTTGATCGCTATGGGATTGAAAGTGCCGTCAGATGAGCGTTCACGCCACGTCACGCGAACATGCAATCGCCTGAAATGGCGGCACTGATTCGGCACGGAGTAGTGTGACGAAAGTGCGGCTCCCGGGAGAAATCCTGAGCCCCGCCATTCGATTCCGGCATTGGATACCAAAGGGTCAGGCATCCCCGACTCGCGGAATGCCTTCCGGATGAGGCGGTCGATACGGCTGTCCAGTTTCCGAACGATCTCCCCTTTTTCTGCTGCAGACAGGGGGGGCTTCGAAGCACCAAGGCGGCGTCGCAGTTTCCGTGGATCATCGTAGCCAGGCAGCACCATCGGAGTGACGGTTGTCCACCTTGCGGACTCTCCGAAATAATTTGTGATGGCGCTTTCGCTATCTGGTTGGCGACGGAGAAACGCACAGGCTTGTTGATTCATTTCATCGATAAGTTCGCGCCCTTCCAGCGAGCGAACGATGCGGCCGAACTCAGCGATGTCATGTTTGCCCGCATTTCCGGAAACGGAGAGCATCACTCTCCGGATTGTGCCAATGGACCGTCCTTGTTTCTCGCCTCGCCACTCGATCGAAGGCAATGGAGTAAAGACCAGCCTGGTGGTGTTCTTTGTGGGTCTCGATGGCTTACCTGCTTCGGGGCCATGACCCAAGACAAAGGAGTTCACCTTCTCGTTTGTCCAGCCGAGTGATGCGGCAAAATCCGCTTGGCTTGCCGAGTGACGAAGCATGCCGGTCAAATGCAGGCGGCGCCATTTGGTGTCGAAGGATGCGAAGCCTGAGTCGTTGGGGAGGCGAAGGGCGAAGATAGCGTGGGGAGGCAGGTTTTGTTCTGTTTCACGGCGATAGGTGATGACCCGGAACTTGGTGAGCGGTGGGACCGGGCGAAATACATGCGTGCCGTCCGTTTCAAGTTGAAGACGTCCGAGAAACGCGGAATGCCGGGCAACCAGGTCCTGAAGCGTGCCTGAAACGGGGGTGCGCAACAGTTTTCCACCATGAGACTCAACGGGGAGCCATCGTTCGGCTGTGTGCCGAGTCGTTGTGTGGTTCACTGTTTTTGTATCAGCATCCACGACGACGAGGTCAACTCCCCAGCCGAGACGGGAGACCGCGCGGGCAATGGAAATGAGTGTTTCCCGGTGCGCGGCGAAATCTTCGTCTTCGAACGTCCAAACATAGTGGACGGCTGCGTCGCCCTCGATGTGTAGCGGTCGGACGCGCTTATCGGTGCGGTAGCGTGAGAGGTCGTTCACGTGGTTCTTGCTATCGAAATACTTGCCGGCAGCCCATTTCTTTGCCACGAGGTCGCCTACATTGTCTGGAACGTAGAGTTGATAGCCGTTTGTCGGAGTGGCATTGTCAGCTATGATTTCCGGTGGTTGAGTCAATTCCTCAAGCCAGCGGAGCGCGGCGGCGTTTGTTGCGCCGTTCCCATCGCTGTCCAACCGGGCGGCGGCGTTGGTGAGTGCCTGAAAAAGACGTAAGGGCGAAGGGGGCCATTCGGGTTCGCCGCCGTCACCGCGTCCATGGAATTCGCCGTCGAGAAAGCGGACGGAGATTCGGAAATGCTCGTGCATGGCAAGCGTTAGGCGGAGGGTGTGTTTGCAGAAGCGGATTGTTGGGAGGTGTCCTTCGCCGGACCAGCGGAGGCTTTCCCTTTTGCTGCCTTCTTCGCTGCTTTTACCGCGGCTTTGCCTGCAAGGTCTGCTTTGGCGGCTTTGCCGTCAAAATCAATCACCCTGCTGTCGGATACTCCGAACGCCGCTGCCGCCGCCGTCGCGTATTCCAAAGCTTCCTTGTGTGTGAGCGTGCAATCCGTGCGTGTGCCGTCCGCGGCAACTTCCTTGAAGGTGCGTTCGCCGTCGTTCACTAAAATCGTGCCTTGGCGTAAGTAGCCGCCCGGGAGTTTTGTAAATGCAACCAACGCGAGGCCAAGAATGTAGCGGCGGAGACAGAGTGAATCCTCGTCAGAGTTGGAGGAAAGCAAGCGCAATGCGGCAAGAGCAAGTGTTGCGTCCCGACGGATTCCCTTCGCCCCGGCGATGACGCCGCCATGCGTGCCGGTGGCGGGGACGTGAGTAAAGCCGGATGTGGATCGCTCTTTCCGGTCCTTAGCGTCCTTGATCGGCCCGAGCACGCTTTCATTGTCATACACTGTGAGGGGATCAGGACTTGCTCCTGCCCAATATTGCGCCGAGCGGGTAAGTTCTTTCACGTCGAAGGCGCGGATAGTCGAAGAAATGAGGCGTGGTGCTTTGGCCTGTGTGTCTCGGGAATCCCAAACGCCGAAGACAAGCGAAGTAGGTGCGATATTGGCCAATGGTAGGGCGTCGCCTTGGAGAAGATCTTTGAAGGCTTTCTGGAGATCGCTCTGCAGTGACGAGCAGCGCACAATGGCGTCTCCTGCACGGTGTCCAGCATCGAGCAGGTTAATCTCTTTTTCGCCCGCCTTGATTGTGATCTGTGGCACGAGTTTCACATAGTCTCCCGTTTTGAAGAGGGGCTCTATTCGATTGGCCTGTGAGCCCACACTGTCCACGAGAACGATGTTCGAGCCGTCGGTAAACTCGTTGATGTTGTAACCTCCCTTGAAGGTTTTGTCTTCTGAGGCGGCATAGGTTGGCGGGAAGAAGACCGCGTCATTGCCTTCCACGGGGATGAGTTGTTCGCGGATGACGAGAGCGGGAGGTCCATCAATTGCGAGGTAGTGGTCGAATTTTTGGAGAATATCAGGAGTTTTTGGTTTCATGGTAGTATATGGCGAGTTATGAAAAAGTTAAAATTAGCCGAGCGGTTGGGCGGCTCTAGCGGTCAAGAAAGCCTTGTTTTTGTGCTGCCCGTCTCGGAACCAGCTTTCGAAACAGAATTGATGATTTTCAGAATCAGGCAGGAGTCCGTTCACCGATGATGCAAGTATTGAGGCTGGTAGGGGTTCATGCCAGAGATGGTAGCGGAAAAGGCGGGGCTTGTCGGCGGGTGATGGAATGGCGCGTTGGAGTCCGATGAGGCAAAGTAGCTCCGAAGCCGGCGCTGCGATTGTTTCCAGTCCAAGGTCATTCGGAGCGAATCCGACATCGCGCGAGTGAGCGTTGGGGCCCCGATTTGCGTCGAAATAGAACGGTTCAACCTTTTTCGCCTTATTCCCGTCTGTGATGTATGCAACGCGATAGTATGATAGTAGTTTCTCCGCCGCAAAGGTCGGTTCGTGTCTTTCCTCGCGGATTGCGTTCTGCATCGCGATGCAGATAGACTGGCATTTCATTTGCCCCGACCAGGTTTTGAGTGAAGCGGTGGCAGGTGCTGTGGTCTGCCACCAATCCAGCCTGATCAAAAATGGAGGGCCGAGAAGTAGTGGTGACGCTAGTGGTTCCTTTGGGTCAAGAGCACGAACTTCAGCAGAAGTGATGAAGTCAATAAGTTGGTCAACTGACGTTCCCACGAATGCTAAGTTGAAGGCGCTTCCCTCTTTGGAGAACCATCCACGCGCAAGCGGATCAAGTCGCGAGGCAAGTTCTAGGATGCCGCAGCAGGCAAAATAGTGCCCAGGATTAGCGGTGTTTACGGCGAGGGTGACGGCCGGAGAGGGGGCGTCAGTGGTTTTGGGTGCTTTGAAGTGGTTAACTCGTTGGTTGGGTGGATAGGTCGAGATTTCGCCGGGAACGACGATCCCGGCGCTCGCTGCGTAGTCGGCAGCGCGGAGGATCGACTCAAGCCAAGCGAGGCCCCAGCGGCCGAAGCGGTTCTGGAGGCGGGCGAAACGACGCGGAATTTCAGTCGCAATTTCGAAAGCCACCTCGGGACCATTTTCACCTGCGGAATAGTCGAAGATTTCGTTGTGGGGGAAATGAGGACGCGCGCGTCCATGGTGGGTGGCAACCAGGTGGAGAACGATGTCTTGTTCGTCCTCGTTGAGGGCTGTGAACTCGGCGCTAGCGTTCGCGTCGTTGAGCGAACCGAACTCGTGGCGGTAATGCTCCACTACTGAGCGGGGGCGCATACCTGGATCGGACTTTGCGAGAATGGTTTCCGGCTTGGTTGGATCGTATGTGTGGTTGCCTATGTTCTGCTGCCACTGGGCTCTGTTCTTTCCGAGATCATGCAATTGCGCGGCAACGACGATGCAGCGATGAAGATCAGGCTCGCCGTCGGGAACGGCGGGGGTAGTGGGGAAGAACTGGGCGGCGATTGCGGCTGCATTGGCGACAACGGCGGTGGTGTGATCCGCGAGAGTTTCCCTCTGGGAGCTTCGGACGGCGGCGGATTCCGGAATTCTTTTTAGAAAATATAGGCATATTTGCTCGTCGGCGTCTTCTTCTGTGATTTCGACAGCGTGAACGAGCCGGTGACCGGAGGGGATCACGCTACCGTTTTTACTTAAATGGCGGACAACTTCAGAAACATCGCGGGCGGGAGCTCCGTCTGCCGCGTTGAATAGTCCTTTTGATAGACCGCCAAGGGAAGCGGGTAGTAGCAGGATTGTGTTGGAGAGGGCCGTTGCGGCTGTGTCCTTGTCGAAACTGGAGAGGTTGAACCGCGAAACGGAGCCATTTTCCGAGAGTAGCCACGCGTCGGGAAGATCCGGCTTGTCTGTGGGCCGCTTAGAAAGCAATGATCCGAGTGTTTTGACGATGCGTGTGGTGGTGTCGCGCAGCAATTCTGAGGGTTTGAGGGGGAATTCATCGAGGAATGCCTCCGGATCGGGAATGTATTGAAAATCCCAGTCGTGGCGCCATGCCAAGTGGGTTTCCGGTGGTTGCCACTCAGCTTCTCCGTGGAGGTAGGGTTCCACCGGTGGGCGAGCCGCGATGGGTTTGCGGATGGAGGTGAGAGCCCATGCATCGAACTGGATTTCTGTGGCGATCCGCCTTTCTGGCGCCGGAGAGAATGCGGCGGTACGTTGGATGGTTGGAAGTTCTTCGAGGGCGGCTGGGCTGGCGTTTCCCTCGAGCTCTCTCAGAAGAGCGAGCGTGCGTTCGCGTGCGGTCTCTAATTGTTTGGAAGTGTCGAATTTTGTTTCGTGAACTACGGTAATGTTGCTGTCGTCCCGTTTGCCGAACCGGTTCACCCGTCCAAAGCGTTGCGCCATGCTTTCGTAGCTTGTGAGATCGCAAACAAGATCGTCCGCAGAGATGTTGACGCCTACTTCGCCCGCACTGGTGGCAACTAGAAATACTGTGCCTGTAGTCGGTGCGACGCCTTCTGCTCGGTCATTTTCGGGTAGGAAGCGTTGGAAGACAGGGTCGTGTGTTGCGAGTTCGTCTCGCTCGTTGCCGCGCATGGTGCCTGTAAGCATGGCGACTTGTCCCTTTCGCTCGCCCTTGTCCAATGCGGCGGCGATCTTCATGGCGTTTTCAACGCTGCGGGAGAATACCAGTATCGCACGTTCTCCGGACGCATGCTCCGCAAGCTGCACGATTCGCTTTTCCAGTTTGTCTTTGGTTTCGAGTGCCACGAGCGCGAGTCTTTTGATGGCGTTGAAACGCTTGTTGACTGTTTCGTGTTCCAGGTCGGCTTTGGTAAGTGTGAGTGGTGGTTCGCCTGCGATATCTTCCGCACGGCTGGTGGCGGTGAGTTCGACGATCTTCAGTTTCCGCGAATCACCCTGCACCTTCTGAGCGGCAACAATGCTTTCGAGCAGTTTTTGGAAGGATGGTTCAAGGTGGGATTCGTCATGGATGAGGAGCGAGTCTTGTCCCAGCAGACCTGCGTGAAGAGGCCGGGTCTTGAATCCTCGAGTATAGCGGCTGAAAAGCAGTCCGCTGCCAATCATGTCAACGGTGCCAACGATAACTGCGGGTCGGCTCGGGTCGGCACACCACTCGCCGTTGTCGGCGAACTGACCACGCAAAGTGCTGATTGACAGAGGTGGGGAATCGGAGGTGGGCAATGGAAGTGCATACAACGAGGCAAGGGAGGCGCGGAGATCAGCGAGTTCTTGCTTCATAAGCGCGCTCCGGAGTCGTTCCACTTCAGTGGTGGTCTGGTCAACGACGGTGCGGCGGTTGACGACATAGACCAGGCGGCGCGGCAGGCGGTCGGGATGTCTCGCAAGGGCGATTAACCAGATAGCGACAACGGAGGTTTTTCCGAGACCGGTTGGAATTCGAGCTGATTCTGGAATACGTCCACTGATGAAACCTGAGTAAAGAGCTTCCTGCCACGGGAAAGGAGATACTCCGGTAAGGGTTTCGAAGGTTTTCCTGAAGTCGAAAGCTGGCATGGTGTGTCGAGTTTGAGTGGAGTTTTTGGACAGAACTAGGGGGTGTTGATGACTTTCGGGTGGAATATTAACAAGATGATAAACTATTATTGCCGGGGAGGAGTATTGGTTTGGTGTGGGCGTGGATGGGCACGGCGGGTGAAGATGACGGGTTTAACGAAGGGATGTTAGTGATTCGGGCGAATGATGCAAGGGAGCGAATGAGGATGGTGTGTGATTTGTGGGCGAAGTGAGGTGAAATTACGAGTTTGTGATAGTGGTCGGCGGAGGACCGGGCCGGTGGCGGTGGGGAGGGTGCGCGGTTGCGCATGACCGGGTATATCCGAAGGGGTGGGACATCTGCGGGGGCAGGCCGGGGAGTGCGGGATTTTTATACGAAAACCGCGGTGGGTGGCGCGGGTTGAGGGGGGCGGCGTGCGTGGGGGTAGATCTGCGATGGCAGATGTGTGCCGGATTGGGGGTGTTCAGGGGGATTCGTCTGCCCGGCCTTGGGTTTCGCCGGTTTCGATCACCCGGGCGACAGGGCCGCCACATTTCGGGCAGAGTCCTTCGAGCATGATGTCACCGGAGGGATGAAGTTTGCCTTTGGCTTTGCTGATGCCGTGGGAGTCATTGCAGGTGGAGCACCAGATGGTGGTGATGATGGCTTCCCGGCTTTTTTCAGTCATGCGGAGCCAGCGTTTCATCGCGGCCGGGGTGAAGTGGGGGATGGCGTAGATGGCTCCTGACGGTGGGGTTTCCTCTTCTTCCTCGTTCGGGTAGGAATATTGGACGGGTGGGGTGCCGGTGGTGGTGAGGATTTTCGGTCGTTTGAAAGCGCGGTGGTTTTCCTCGCTTGTGCAGGTGACGAGGAAGCGCCAGGCGTCGCCGTAGTCGAAGAGGAAAAGCAGTGGTTTGCGTGGTTCGAAAACCTGGTCCAGCAAGGTGTTTTCCACGCCGGGGTCATGGGCGTTGGCTTCTTCCCCGAGGTCGGCAAAGAGGGTGTATTCCTCGGAGCTGGGGGTGACGCGTTCCAGGTTGTTATAGAAGCCGAAACAATGGTCGAGGTCGAAGCCGACGGCTTTGATGATGGTTTCGGCGAGTTCGTAGAGCGTGTGATTGGCGGTGAGTTGGAGGTCGGCACTCCATGGTCCGTGGCTGATGTGGAAGGTGAAGGTTTTCATGGATTCGGGATGATGATGGACTGGTGGCCCCGATGCTTCGATAGGAATCGCTACCGGGCATTGCGGATGATGCGGATGTCGTGTCTGCCGCAGGGCGTGGCGCTCGGGTGGTAGTTGGAAAAGACCATACGGCCCCGCCTGCTGATGTGCGGGGATTGAAGATGTGCGCTGCGCGCCAGTGGCAGGCTCAAGCGCAGCGCCCGCACCCTCATCATCGCGTTGGAACATGTGCGCTGCGCGCTAGTGCAGGGGCCGGCCCTGACGGGGGGATCCCGCTGGAGCATCCGGAGTTTTCCAACAGTCGCTCAGGGCTGGTCGAGCCGCATGACGCTCTCGATTTCGCCGTGCGAGAACTCGATGCCGTGGATGCTGAACATCGGGCGGGCACTGAGGCCCTGTGGTTTCCCCCGTGTTTCGATGAGGCTGATGATGCCTTCGACCGGCTTGGAGTGATTGACGAGTTGGAGCCGGACCCTGGCGCCGATGATGACGCCCCAGCGGACTTCAAACTCGCGTCTCCGGCGGTCGAGTTCGTCGCGCCAGCGCTGGTATCCCTTTTCGTCGCCGTTGGCGTCGAAGTTGAATTCTCCTTGGTCGAAACTCATGGCTGGTGATGGCCGCTGCGCGGCAATGTTGAATGTTGAATGTTGATTGCCTCTGGAGCGCTAGCGACTCCTGCTGATCCGCGCAGCGCATCCCGCAAAGCCTTTCAGCAGGAGAGGCACTTGGCAATTGGCAATTGGGGATTGGGGATTGGGGATTGGGGATGGTGGATGAGCTGGCGCGCGGGTGGATTGGCGGAGCGATGGCTGAGCATGGGCGGGAAGACGGACGCCCCGGCGGTGCGTCCCTACCGGGGGATGGAAGATGGGGCTCACACGAAGACACGAAGGGTGATTGAGAAAACCGATGGAGCGTTAGCGAGTTTTGTCTGGACGCGAAGCGCACCCTGTTTGGCCTTGAAGGGCGAGGCACAAGGGAGCTTCGCGCTGAGGCTCAAGCAGGGTGGATTTGAAAATTGGCGGATGGGCTTTGTGGCGAGGACAGGATTGCCCACTGTCCAACCGGGAGCATCCTGCCAGTAGTGTTCGGCATTTGAACTGCTTCTGTTTGCTCGGCGCTTTGTGACAAAAGCGTCACTTGTACTTTATGGCTAGTACTGGCACAAATACCGCCGGTGCCACGCAAGTCCAGAACCGCGATAACGG
>JAUTCT010000006.1 GCA_030673875.1 Verrucomicrobiota bacterium JB025
CCGTTATCGCGGTTCTGGACTTGCGTGGCACCGGCGGTATTTGTGCCAGTACTAGCCATAAAGTACAAGTGACGCTTTTGTCACAAAGCGCCGAGCAAACAGAAGCAGTTCAAATGCCGAACACTACTGGCAGGATGCTCCAGCCACGGGAGGGAAGACGGACGTCCCGGTCGGGGTGCGTCCCGGCCGGGGTGGCTTGGGCGGGTGGGGAGATGATTTTTCGGTGGATGGGGGATTTTGGGGCGGAGTTGGAAAGCGGGCGGGATTTTCCCATTGGCAGGGGCTTTGGGAAGTGGACACTGAGCACGCCCCCGGGGATTCGGCGGGATGATGTCATGACGATTTCGACGATAGTGTTTTTGGTTCTCGGGTTGGTGCTGCTGGTGGCGGGTGCCGAGTATCTGGTGCGTGGTGCGGCGAACCTGGCGGTGACGTTCGGGGTGTCCGCGCTGGTGGTGGGACTGACGGTGGTGGCGTTCGGGACGAGCGCGCCGGAACTGGCGGTGAGTGTGGTGTCGGCCTACAAGGGGGAGTCCGATATGGCGATTGGCAACGTGGTGGGCAGCAATGTGTTCAACATCCTGGTGATACTGGGGCTTTCGGCGGTGATTGTGCCGCTTTCGGTGAACGCGCAGTTGGTGCGGTTCGATGTGCCGGTGATGATTGTGATTTCGTTTTTGCTGCTGCCGCTGGGGTGGAACGGGCTGATCGACCGGACGGACGGCGTGCTGCTGGCGGGCGGTGCGGTGGTTTACACGGTGTATTTGATTTACCAGAGCAGGAAGGAAAAGGATGAGGGGGTGAAGGCGGAGTATGAGGAGGAATTCGGCGCACAAAAGGGTGGCGGCAGCGTGCTGAAGAATCTGGGATTGGTGGTGATCGGGATGGTGGGGCTGGTTTTGGGGTCGAAGTGGCTGGTTTCGAGTTCGATCGAGATTGCGAAGGTGTTCGGGGTCTCGGAGATGGTGATCGGGTTGACGATCGTGGCGGTGGGGACGTCGTTGCCGGAGGTGGCGACCTCGGTGGTGGCGGCGGTGCGCGGCGAGCGGGACATTGCGGTGGGAAATGCGGTGGGGAGCAATATTTTCAACCTGCTGTGCGTGCTGGGGTTTGGCTCGATTGTGGCGCCGGACGGTTTGGAGGTTTCGCAGGATGCGCTGCGGTTTGACATTCCGGTGATGATCGGGGTGGCGGTGGCGTGTTTGCCGGTGTTTTTCTCGGGGTTCCGGGTGAGGCGCTGGGAGGGATTGGTGTTTTTGGCGATGTATGGTCTCTACATGGCGCATGTGGTGTTGAAGGCGAGCGGGCATCCGGCGTTTGCGAACTACGAGCGATCGTTGTTGTTGGTGGTTTTTCCGGCGTTGGCGCTGATTTTCCTGGTGACCGGGGTGATGGCGCTGAGGAAGAACGATTGAGGGACGAGGGCGGAAGCCGGTGGGCGGAAGACGGTGGGAATGGGTGCATTTTGCGCTTTTCCCGGCGGGCGTGGGAGGCATGCTGCGGGCATGCGCTACGCGGAACGATTGCACGAACGAGTCAGGAAAACGGGATCACGGCTTTGTGTGGGTTTGGACCCGAGGCCGGGCGATGGAGGCGCGGATTTCGCGCGGAATTTCCTCAAGCAGGTGATTGAGGAGACGGCGGTGTGGGCGGCGGCGTTCAAGCCGAACATGGCGTATTTCGAGGCGATGGGGATTGACGGGATTGTGTTGTTGGACGAGTTGCTCCGGGAGATGCCGGAGGATGTGCCGGTGATTCTGGATGCGAAGCGCAGTGACATCGGTGAGACACAGAAGTATTACGCGCAGGGGTATTTCGAGCGCTGGAATGTGGATGCGGTGACGCTCAATCCGTTTCTCGGCTATGATTCGCTGGAGCCGTTCCTCGATTGGGAGGGCAAGGGGGTGTATCTGCTGGCGGTGACGTCGAACCCCGGATCGGCGGATTTTCAACGGCAGACGCTGGCGGACGGGCGCTCGGTGTTTGAACTGGTGACGGCGCTCGGCGAACGGGCGAAGGAGGAGGGCCGGAAAACGGACGTGGGCTATGTGGTGGGGCTGACGAATGCGGCGGACGTGCTGGCGAAGATGCCGGACGCGCCATTGCTGGTGCCCGGACTGGGTGCGCAGGGTGGCAATCTGGCGGATTTGGACGCGGCGGAACGGACGGCGCCGGATTTGATCAATGTGTCGCGGGGGATCCTGTATGCGGGCGACGAGCGGGGGTTTGGCGCGCGGGCGAAGGATTGGGCTGAGAAGATTTCCCTGGCGGCAGAGAAAACGGAGAAAAAATCATAGGGGGAGGATTGCCATGCGGGGGGGAGTCCCTAGGATCCCGCCCTGAAATGAGCTCACTTTCATCCACTCTCACTGCCGCGGTTTCCGATGGGAAGCTGCTGGAATCCGCGAAGAAGAACCTCGAATCCCTGCTCGAAGGAACGACCAGCAAGGTGGCCGCTGCGGCGATCGGCGAGTTGGTGGATGCCGGCGAATGGGGCGAGTTGAACGACCGGTTTTTCAAGACGCTGGCATTCGGAACCGGCGGTCTGCGCGGGCGGACGATCGGTCGGGTGGTGACGCAGGCCGAACAAGGGGCGGGTGGCCCGAACGAGCGGCCGGAGCATCCGTGCATCGGCACGGCGACGATGAATTTCTTCAATGTGAGCCGGGCGGTGCGCGGGTTGATCGCGTATGCGAAGCAGTTTGTCGGCGACGACAGGAAGCCGGTGCTGGTGTTTGCCCATGACACGCGGCATTTCTCGCGGGATTTCGCGGAGTATTGCGCGAAGGTGTGCGCCGATCTCGGTTGTGATGCATATTTGTTCGAGGGCGCGCGCTCGACGCCGCAGCTTTCGTTTGCGGTGCGCCAGCTGCGTGCGGACGCGGGGGTGGTGCTGACGGCGAGTCACAACCCGAGCCACGACAACGGGTTCAAGGCGTATTTCAATGACGGCGCGCAGATCGTCGAGCCGCACGCCTCGGCGATCATCAAGGAGGTGAACGCGATCACCAGCGAACGCTACGAGGCGGTGGCCGCCGCCGATCGTGGCGAGGTGAAGGTGCTGGGCGCGGAGATGGACGCGAAATACATCGAGCTGCTGAAGACTTTGCTACTACAGCCGTCGTTGCTCGAGGGAGCGTCGACCAAAATCGTCTTCACCAACCTGCACGGCACGGGCGGACACATCAACGTGCCGATGCTGAAGGGCTTCGGATTCGACGTGCTGACGGTGCCCGAGCAGGACGTGCAGGACGGGCGGTTCCCGACGGTGGCGAGCCCGAACCCGGAGAACGCGCCGGCGCTGAAGATGGCGATCGAGATGGCGGAGGAAAGCGGTGCGGAGATCGTGATCGGCACCGACCCGGACGCCGACCGGATGGGCGTGGCGGTGCGCGACGAGAACGGCAAAATGACGCTGCTCACAGGCAACCAGATTGGCTCGCTGATGGCGTGGTATCGACTGAAGACCTGCTTTGAACTGGGCTGGCTGACGGATGCGAACCGCAGCCGCGGCGTGCTGGTGAAGACATTCGTGACGACCGAGCTGCAGCGTGCGATCGCCGATGGCTTTGGCGTGGGCGTGGTGGATACGCTGACCGGGTTCAAATACATCGCGGGCAAGCTGCGCAAGTATGAGGATGCGATCCCGGCGGAGAAGAAGGGCGACTACCGGTCGCTGAGCGAAGAGGAAACCCGCAAGCTGCGGCTGGAGTATTCGCGGTTCTTCGTGTTCGGCGGCGAGGAGAGCTACGGCTATCTGGGATCTGACGCGGTGCGCGACAAGGATGCGAACGGCGCGACGCTGATGTTCGCTGAAGTGGCGGCGTATGCGAAGTCGGTCGGCAAGACGGTTCCGGCACTGCTGGACGAGATTTACGCGGAATACGGCTACTATCTGGAGATCGGCAAGGCGCTGGTGATGGAAGGTGCCGACGGTGCTGCGAAGATCCAGGGACTGGCGGCGAGCTATGCCGAGAATCCGCCGAGCGAGGTGGATGGATCCGCCGTGGTGAGGGTGCGCGATTTCGCGAAGCAGGACCTCTACGATCAGGAAGGCGATCTGCTGCCGAAGGAGAAGATGCTTTTCGTGGATCTGGAAGACGGGCGGTCGTTCGCGGTTCGTCCGTCGGGCACGGAACCGAAGATCAAATACTATTTGTTTGGCAAGTCAGCGCCCGGTGGCGAGTTGGCGACGGCGAAACAGAAGGTGCGCGACGGCCTCGACGGGCTGTGGGCGTGGATCGAGGAAGACGCGAAGAGCCGCTGACCCTTGTCGCCGGTTCTGCCGGGGTGCGCACCCGAACGGGTGTGCATGCCCGTGGGGTGTAGGTGGTGGGTATGTCTCACACGAAGACACGAAGGTGGATTGAAGATGGTGGATTGAAGATGGTGGATTGTGGATGGTGGATAAGCTGGCGCGCGGGTCATTGGCGGAAGGCTGATGGGCTCTGGGGAAGACGGATGGGCTTTGCAGGAAGACGGACGCCCCGGCGGTGCGTCCCTACCGGGGGGAAGGAGCGGCGAAAGGTGTTTGCTGTCCAGCGACAATTAGAAATTCCCTCAGCGACAATTAAAACTGACCACCGACGACAATTACTCTCATAGCGGTTTGGGGGTGGATTTGAGAGCGCGGGGTTCCGGGGGAGGGAGGGAAGCGAGGCCGGCGGAGCCGGACCGAGCGACCG
>JAUTCT010000007.1 GCA_030673875.1 Verrucomicrobiota bacterium JB025
CTACGGTCGTGCCTTCGCTACGGGCTTCTTTCGGCTCACTCACCTCACGGTGGCGACCTTGCCTTTCACTACGGTTGCTGTCACTCAGTCCGTCCAATACGTTTCAATTGTTAAGTTCATGCCCATGCCGGGCACACCAGGAGCGGCGATGCATGATCGCCGAACCCCTCCAGCCCGCAGGGCGCTACCCGCCACCCAACCCGAGCACCCATCAAGCTCTCCCCAAACCCACTTCGTGTCTTCGTGTCTTCGTGTGAGTCCCCCCAACAGCCCGCAGGGCGCTACCCGCCATTTCATCAGCAGAACCCTCGCGACATCATTCACATGCGGTCTCAGCGAGACCGCGCCACCCAAAAAACGCCCATCTCCGATAGCGACGCACCGCCGGGGCGTCCGTCTTCCACAGAGCCCATCAGCCAAAGCCCATCCGTCATCAATCGCCAAGCAACCGCCTCCTCACCCGCATCGGCGAACACGTTTCGCCGCTCCTTCCCCACCCCAAGGAGCGGCGATCCATGATCGCCGAACCCCACCAGCCCGCAGGGCGCTACCCGCCACCCAACCCAAGCACCCATCAAGCTCTCCCCAAACTCACTTCGCGTCTTCGTGTCTTCGTGGGAGTCCTCCCCACCAGCCCGCAGGGCGCTACCCGCCATTTCATCTGCTGCACCATCACATCCCCATTCACATGCGGTCTCAGCGAGACCGCGCTACCCACGCCCCCCATCCGCCCATCCGTTTCACACCTCACCCCCACCCGAATCCGGCCGAAATCACCCCTTCCGCTCAAAAAATCACCGAAAAACTTGCCAAGCCCGCGCCCGGAGCGTATTTCTCCCGCCCGGTCGCCTCCCAAGGCAACCAAACCCGATCTTCTAGCGCGGTTAGCTCAGTGGTAGAGCACTGCCTTCACACGGCAGGGGTCGCTGGTTCGAACCCAGCACCGCGCACCATTTCCTCCGGCCATCGTCGCCGCACTTCCGGCCACTATCGGCCACTTCCGACCGACCTCAGCCGCCCGCCCGGGCCCGCCTGCACCGTTCTCCCGCAACGCCCGGAACCTCACGCCGCCGTCAGCCGCCTTGCTCCGGCAGAATCCGCGCCTTCCGAAGTTCCACCTTCATCACCGCCTTGTCGTGGATCTGCAGCCCGATGAGACCGTTTCGGGACCCCTTCGGATCCTTGTCCACATAGTCGATGATCTTCTCGCCATTGAGCCAGTATTCCAGCCGCTTCCCCCGCGCCCGGATGGTCATCCGGTTCCAGCCGTTTTCCCGGTAAACCCTGCCGATCACCGCCGGGCCGGCAAATACCCGCAGCGACGGACGCGCATACCAATCGCCCAGCGACCCGCAGTGCCTGCCCGGCACCGCATCAAACTCGTAGCCGGCGGCCGCCTCGTATGTCACCTCGTTCCTACGCCCCTTGTATTGGATCGGATTCACCCGGAAATAGACCCCGGAGTTGGGCTTCCGGCTCCCCGTCAACCGCAGCTCACAGGTGAAGGTGAAGTCGCCAAAACGCCGCGTGGTATAGAGCCATTCCGGCGCCTTGAGCGCTGTCCCGCCCGTATCTCCGGTGATCACGCCGTCCTCGACCGACCACCGATCCGACGGTGCTTTCCACCACTTGAGGGATTTCCCGTCGATCAGCTGAATGACCTCCGCCCCCTCAACCACCGGCTCCGCATCATGCTTGCCGCCCTCCGCCAAAAGCAATCCGGGCATCAGCATCAGCCAGCCCGCGCATCGGAGTATCCGGAAATTTCTGCCAATCATCATGAGTTCATCCTCAGGGCCGGAGGGCGGGTGTCAATCCCCGGGCCGGGCGGCGGGTGTCCCCCGGGATCGCCCATCCAAACACAACGCATCACGGCCCATCATTTTTCCGGGCCATCCGGCAACAACTCCACGGAGAAAAACCTCCTGGCCGCATCGACCGGAAGCGCGAGCAGGGTTTCGGAGCGTGACTCATCGGCTGCCACCCCGGACACCAACACCTCCCAATCCGCCATTGGCGCCGTCAAATCATCACTCGCCAGGACATCGAAACTCACCCCCGGCGACGACGGCCACGCCAGCGTGACGGAATCCGCCCCCACCCCGACCGCCCGTGCCGCAAACCGGGAATTCGGGTCCAGCGGATCGAGGTCCAGCCGCAACTCGGCCTGATCGCCCGTGCGGTCGCCATCGCTGTCGGGATTTTCCGAATCCGTCTCACCCGCACTCACCAGCCCATCGCCGTTCACGTCCTCCGCCGCATCAGCCAGGCCGTCGCCGTCGCTGTCCACCGTCGCCCGTCCATCCGCGCCGTAGGACAGCAAGAACGGATCGTCGGTCCCCGGCCGCGGCGGATAGGTTCCCGCAAGCACCGGCCACAACTTGCCCAAATCCCCCCATTTCGAATCCAGCTCCCGGGCCATCGCCCGCGCCATCCGCACGACCCGCGCCGGTTCGGATGCCGCCAGATCGTTCGATTCGGTCGGATCGTCCGCCAGATTGAATAACAGAAACCGGTCATCCTCATAACCATACATCAGCTTCCAATCGCCATCCCGATACCAGTCCAGCTGCCCGTTGGGAAAGCTCCCGTTCGGATAGTGCAGCAGGTATTTCTGCGGACGGTGGGATCCCGCTTCGCCGCGCAGATAGGGGCTGAGATCGTAGCCGTCCAGAAACGGCGGCTCCACGCCGGCCGCCGAGAGAATCGTCGGAACGATGTCCTCAATGCCCACGATGTCGTGCTCGACGCTTCCCCCGGCAATCGCAAGCCTCTGTTGCAGCGGATGGTCCGGATCCGGTTTCGCCCAGGAAATCATCAAGGGCACCCGACTGCCGCCCTGATAGCCGTCGTTCTTCATCCCGCGCATCGGGAAGTCGTCAAATGGCGGATCCGGAATCTGCCCCTGGTTGTTCTTGTGGGCCGGATTTTCACTGCCGTTGTCCCCCAGGTGGATGATCAAGGTTTCCTCGGCGATTCCCAGTTCCTCCAAATGTGCCACAACATCACCGAACGAAACATCGATGGCCTCCACCATCGTGCAGAACTTCCTGTGGTCCGCATTGATCGCGCCACTGTAATCGCCGGTCGCATCCGGATTGGTCGTCTCGGGGTCGTGAACCCCGTAGTAGGACAGGTAGCCGAAGAACGGCACGCCGTCCGCTACCGCATCGCTCATCGCCTGATTCATTTCAATGGTCAGCGCCTTGGTCAGATACATGCCCGTGCCCGCGTAGTGCTCCATGGCAGGCATCGGCTTGTCGGCGGAGGCAAAACCGGCCGCATTGGCGACGTATCGTGCCGGCGAACCGGCGTTGGAGCCACCGATGTTGATGTCAAACCCCACGGACGTCGGATACTGGGCGTAGTCGCCGGGCCCGCCCAAATGCCATTTCCCGGCATGGATCGTCCGGTAATGGGCCGGGTTCAGCATGTGCGCCAGAGTGACGTCCGTTGCATCCAGACCATTGAACCGCCACTCATTCGGTCCGTTCCCAATGGTGCTGTCTGCGGCGAGGTGGTAGGTGATGCCGTGACGCGCCGGATGCCATCCAGTCATCAACGTTGCGCGCGTCGAGCTGCACTTCGGCGTCGCATAGGCCTGGGTGAACTTCATGCCCATCGACGCCAGGGTTTCCAGATTCGGTGTGTTGTGGAGGAGGTTCAGGTTGGTGATGACCGGCGTTCCTCCGTCCTCGTAGCGGTCATAGGCAAATGGCACGGACAAATCCGTGACTCCCCAGTCATCCACCAGCATCAGCAGAATGTTCGGACGCGCCGGCCCCACCGCCACGGTCAGCTCCTGCCGGACGCTCCCGAACGCATTCGTGGCGACAAGGACGAATGTGGTGGTCTCCGCGGGATGCACCGTCGCCTGCCCCGCCGGACCCACGTCGCCCAGACCGGTGATCGTCACGGAATCCGCGGCGGAAACCTCCCACGACAACACCACCGGCACTCCGGCCTGCACGTAGTGGTCGTCGGCCGCAAACCCGGAAATCTCCGGCTGCTGCTCCACGATTTCCACTTCCGCCGCATCCGTCCGCGTTCCGCTTGCCGCCGCCAGGGTGAACACGGTCCCCGCATCGACGGTCACGGTCGTCTGCCCGGTCCCGTTGGTCGTCAACGGCAACACGTCGCCGATCCCAGGGCTGATCGAAAGCCCGCCCACATCATCGCCGACCTGCCACGACAGCGTCACCGGCGTGCCGGGCGTCGTCAGGGTTTCCACATCGCTTGCGAATTCGTAAATCAACGGAGGCAGCCGATGCACCACGGCGCCCTCCAGCACCACGTCGTCCAGCCCCAGCGCCGCCACCGCGAAGGTGTTCGACCGCGTGCTGTCCAATACCCATGTGAACGTCACGGCCGTGTCCGTCAGGCCGCTCATGCCCGCCAAGACGACGTCACCGGAGGCCTCCGCCGGACTCTGATAGTTCAGACCTCCGTCATGGATCCACTCACCCGATGTTTCATTCCCCGTCACGCCGCCGACACTGGTGGAAAATTCCCAGTTGACCGTCGAATCACCCGTATTCGTGAATCGGAAGGCCGTGGCGAACGAGATTCGGGAAAGATCAATCGTCACCGTATCATCGACCGTCACCGTAAACGAAATGGTCCCCGGACTTCCACGGTCGGTCAGCGCGGCCTCGGCCGAACCACCGCCAACATCCACGATGCGGCCGTAATGGCTCGTGCCATCTTCCCCGTCGGACAGCTCCACACGGCTCACCGTGACTCCGGAGCCAAAGGTATTCACGTCGGGCGAGTCATAGACGATCCCGCTCTCCGCCCCGCTGATCCGGTCCGGATCGTCAAAGGTCACCGCAATGCCTGCCGCGGACGACACCATCACCGACACGGTGGCCGGAGCACTGGTCGTCTCACCATCGCTCACCGTGAAGGTGAAGCTGTCCGGCCCGGCGGTTTCCAGCGTCGGAGTGTAGATCACCACCGGCAGACCACTGGCATCCAGTGTCCCGTAGCGCGGGCCGTCCACGATGGCATAGCTCAGCGGTCCCGCCGCCACGCCGGAACTCGTCAGCGTGATGTCCACCGGCATATCCACTCCCGTCTCCACACTCTGCGGATCCGCGCTGATCTCCCCGCCCGTCAGTGCGCTGGAGGTACCGGTCAGCACGATGTCGTCCAGCCCCAGCGCGGCCCTCGCAAACGAATTGTTCCTGCTGGAGTCCAGATTCCAGATAAAGGTCACCGTGGTATCGCTCAAGCCGGTCAAGCCGGCCAACTCGATGTTGCCGGATGCATTTCCGCCCGGGCTCTGATAGTTGGCGCCGCCATCATGAATCCAACCGGCGGATGAACGGACATTGGTCGCCGGATTATCTCCAACGACCGTGGAAAAATCCCATCCGACAGTCGTGTCGCCGGTGTTGTAGAAAACCAGTGAGGTATCAAAGGCGATGTGGCTGAAATCCACCGCTACCGTCTCATCAATCGTCACCGTGAAGGAAACCGTGTTTCCATTCCGGTCGTTCACCGCGGCCTCCACCGACCCTCCGCCCAATTCCTGAATCCGCCCGTAATCCGTGGCGGGAGTGATCTCGTCAGACAACTCCAGGCGCCCCACCGTCACCCCGGCACCGAAGGTGTTGATGTCCGGCGCGGCGTAGCCGATCCCGCTCGTGACTCCGGAAATGTGCTCCGGTGTCTCGAAATCGTAGCCGATCTCCGCACCCCGGGCGGCACCAATCGCCAGCATCACCATGCCTAACTTCCTGATCATCGGTCAATCCGTGGTTCGATTCATGTCACCACTGCGGGGCCACGATCCGGCACCCCCGGGACAACCCGTGCCGCAGCCCGCACACCGGCAGGCCACGGCGGATTTCCCGAGCTCCGGCCCCAAGCGCGGAAGCAACCGCGCCCCGAACCGGGTGCCCCATTCGGGCTACTCGTCCATCAGCACTTCCGCCTCGGGCTCAAGCGCGACACGGAAGAAATACTTCTCGCCGACGCCGGTGATGGAATACGATTTCGTCAGGGTGCCGCCCGTTCCCATGATGCCCGACTCAAGCGGAGTCCAGGAATCCGCAGTGAGATCCGCGGATCCCTCCACCCGATACGTCCGGCCATCGAGACTCGCCCAGGACAACTGCACCCCGGAGCCGCCGGACGTCAACTCGATCACCACCGGCCCGACACCGGGTTGCTCCTCGAACGTGCCGATCAACACGATATCATCAATCCCCATCGTTTGCCTCTCCCAGAGGTTGTTCCGCGATCCCGTCAAGGTCCACTGGAAGGTCACCGAAACACCTGATAGATCGCTCAGCCCCGTGAGCACGATATCGCCGGACGCCTCGTCGGGACTCTGATAGTCGGCACCTCCGTCGTGGGTGAAACCGCCGGTGGTGACATTGCTGGAAACCCCGTCGATGAGCGTTTCGAACTGCCAATCCATCGTCGTATCCCCCGTCACCAAACCCCTGTAGGACGCATCAAAGGCGATACTGGCGAACGACACCGACGTGGTGGCGGGAATGTCGATGGTGAACAGAACCATGTTCGATCCACCACGGTCGCAAACCGTCGCCTCAAACGAACCGCCGCCGATGTCTGCAACCCGCCCGTATTGCGCGTCCACCTCGGTCATGTCGAGGGCACTCACCGTCACGGCGCTGCCGAAGCTGTTGGTATCCGGTGCGGTGTAGACGGTGGTGGCGTCCTGGGGCCCCGTCGGCACGATGTTCCCCGCAGTTTCAAAGGTATACCCGATCATTCCCACAGCCTCGTCCATCACCGTGATCGAAACGGTCGCCACCTCACTGGTGGCCAGACCATCGTCAACGGTGAAGGTGAAACTGTCCTCTCCGACAAATCCCCCGTCCGGCGTATAAGTCACCAACGGCAGAAAACTGACATCCAGCGTGCCGTTGGATGGCCCGCTGGCAATCCCGTAAACCAACGCATCCGGTCCCCCGTCAGGGTCGCTGCCCGATAGCGTGATCTCCACCGGAGTGTCGGCAGCCGCGATGACCGCCAGCGAATCCGCAACCGGTGCTTGGTTCTCCACCGTCACCGTGACGGTGGCCGGAGCGCTCGTCTCCATGCCGTCGGAAACCGTGAACGTGAACACGGCATCTCCCAGAAACCCGGGAACCGCCTCGAAGGTCACCAATGCTCCATCCACAACCAGCGAACCCTCGGATTCCGAATCGGGGAAATCCACAACCGCAAAGCTGAGGGCTTCCGGACCATTGTCCGCATCGCTGCCGGAGAGCGTGATCTCAATCGGTGTTGCGGGAAATGTCGTGACACTCTGGTCATTCGCCACTGGCGCGATGTTGTCCGTCACCATGATGCTCACCGTCGCCGGAGCACTCACGGCCAACCCGTCGCTGACGGTAAAGCTGAAGCTGTCCGCACCCACAAAGCCGGCGGGCGGCGTATACGTCAGGACCGGTGCCGTGCCGGTCAATGTCCCGAGCATTCCCGAGTCATCCACCGTGTAGCTGAGCGGGCTCGGTCCGGCATCGGAATCGCTGCCCGTCAGCGTGATCCCCAGCGCCGTTTCCTCAATCGTGCTGACATTCTGCGGCGTCGCCACCGGAGCGACGTTGGCCACCACATCGATCGAAACGGTCGCTACGCCGCTGTCAGCCGTGCCGTCGTTGACACTGAAGGTGAAGCTGTCCGCCCCCACATAGCCGGCAGGAGGCGTATACGTCAGGTTCGGCGCAGTGCCGCTCAGGGTGCCCAGTGTGCCGGTGTCGTCCACCGCATAAGTCAGTGGGCTGCCCTCCAGATCAAAGGCCGACAGGCTGACGTTCGTCGGAGTTTCCTCAAAAACCGCAACGCTTTGGGAATCCGCGGTCGGCGCCTGGTTGACCCCTTCCGCCGCGTAATACAGCACGGAATCGTCAAACACCACGGCCCCGCCGCCAGAAGTGCCCGTTCTGCCGTAAACCCATTCGCGTCAGGTTAGTCGCAACGCATTGGTTATCAGTTAATTAAACCAAGAAAAACCCGAAATTAGGGTTGACAAGGTGAGCAAGCCGGCAAGCTCGGTATGTCTTGGAAGACCTCACCTACCGACCGCTCAAAG
>JAUTCT010000008.1 GCA_030673875.1 Verrucomicrobiota bacterium JB025
GCCAGGCCTTCACCCGTCGTTGGAAGGTGCGCAGCAGGCCCGGTTTGATCTCGTCCCGCCGACCCTCCGCCAGGTGCTCGAAAAGCGCCTTGGCTTCCAGTTCCGGTGCCTGCCGCAGCATCTCTTCGGCACGCGGCCAAACCGCTTCCAGCGGATCCTCACGGGTTCTCCAGGTGTGCGGCTCGCGCCGCTGTTCGGTGACGTCGTTCTGGCGCAGATACTTGCGCGCCGTGTTGCGGGACATGCCCGACTTCATTGCACTCATGCGGATGGTTCTTCCTTGGTTGCGCTCGATGGCGAGCTTGGTGAGTTGGGTTCGAGTGACCACAACCCGGAGCGGCACCCGCCGCCCCGCAACGCGTCAACCAGCTTGAAGCCAAAAACGCCCGAAATCCGACCAACCCAGGGGTCAATTTTAATTGTCGTCAGCGCCCAGCTTTAATTGTCGCCGGACACGCAATCCCCATGACCCCATCCGATCCGGGGGAATGGCGGGGCGATGGCGGTGCATGGGCGGGAAGACGGATGGGCTCTGCGGAAGACTGATGGGCTTTGGCGGGTAGCGCCCTTTGGGCTGGTGGGGTTCGGCGATCATGCATCGCCGCTCCTGCGGGTGGGCTCCGGGGAAGACGGACGCCCCGGCGGTGCGTCCCTACCGGGGGAACGGGCGGGGCGATGGCGGTGCATGGGCGGAAGACTGGTGGGCTTTGGCGGGTAGCGCCCTGCGGGCTGGTGGGGTCGGCGATTCGGAGATCGCCGCTCCTTGGGGTGGGATGGAGCGGCGAAACGTGTTCGCCGATGTGGATGAGGGGCGGGTGATGAGACGAATGGGCTTTGGCGGATGGGCTCTGTGGAAGACGGACGCCCCGGCGGTGCGTCCCTACCGGGGGAACGGGCGGCGCGGTGGCGGTGTATGGGTGGAAGACTGGTGGGTTTTGGCGGGTAGCGCCCTTTGGGCTGGTGGGGGTCGGCGATCATGCATCGCCGCTCCTGCGGGTGGGCTTTGGCGGATGGGCTCTGTGGAAGACGGACGCCCCGGCGGTGCGTCCCTACCGGGGGATTGGCTTTGGCGATGCATGGGCGGGAAGACTGGTGGGCTTGGGCGGGTGGGTTACCAGGCGAGGATGGCGACGGTGGCGGCGCGGAGGGCGGTTTTGAGGATGGCGGCTTCGGGGTGGGTGAGGGGGATGCGGACTTTTTTGACGGATTGGTCGGCGGTGCTCTGGCGGGAGAGGCTGAGGGACCAGGGGGCGCGATCGGGGTTGTCCTGGGGGGTGAGTTCGAAGGCGCTGTTGGCGCGTTCGGATTGGTGGAAGAGTTTGGCCTGGGGTTGGGTGCCTTCGAGGGTGGCGAGCACGGAGCCGAGGTCGGCGAGGCCCCATTTCATGGTGATTTTGTTTTCCCAGTCGAACTGTCGGTCGCCGGTTTGGCTGGCGGCATCGACGAAGACGGCGGCTTTCTGGCGGTTGATGCCGAAGCGCATGACGCCGCCGGAGCCGCGTGAGTTTGGCTTGTAGATGGAGTAGTCGTTCGGGCGTTGGCGGGTGGCGGGGGATTCGATGGTGGTGTCGTTGATGGCATTCATGGTTTTTCCGGGGATGATGGAATGCCAGGGTTTCATGGATCTGATGATGGTGCAAGAAAAAACGTGTTCAAATGAACTGTTGTGGGTTTTGGCGGTGTTTCGCATTTGTCCGGAAGCAGGTTGTGCCGGGCGGTGTGGGCGGGGATTGGTTCGATTGAGGGATGCAGTCGCGCTTGGACTCTGCGGAGTGGGGCTGGCGCTTGGTAGCGGCAGCAGCCCGAGGCGGCCTTGGCGGCCTTGGCGACACAGGGGCGGATTCAAACGAGTCCGACGACCAGGTAATACGCCTCCGCCATGAGGAAATTGCGCAAGCTGGCTTGCAAGAGGGAGTCGATGAGAAATGTGGCGACCAGCAGAAGCAATGGAACCAAGGCGAGCCATCGACTCTCCCGCTGAATCGACTGTTGAATGAGTTTCCCGGCCTCATCCCTGGCGGACAACATCTCATTCGCGGCGTTGAGAACCGATTTCCGGCGACCATCGTGTGCCTCGAGCCGGTGGTCGCGCGGGGAGTCCAGCGTCTTGTGCTGGCGGTCGATGGGAAACCGCGTCGCCATCGAGCTACGGTTGGGCGAATTTTTTGGTGGTATGAATCCAGCGGGCGGCTTCCAGCGCGACCTCCGACGGGGCCAGGATATGGGCGCCGGGAAAATGAAACGTCTTCACCGTGCAGGATGCCTTTCTTTTCAGAAAATCCCCATCCTTCTCTTCGTAGCTGAGGGCGTTCTTGTCCTTGTCGCCGTTGACCATCGCGACGGCCATTTTTCGCGAGTATTTCTTGTCATGCATATTGCCCATCCAGCCTCCAAACGCGAGAATCGCAGCGGCCTCTTTGGTCAGGTCCGAGGCGGACTGGTAGGACCACCAGGCTCCGCCGGACATTCCGCCAAACACCATCTTGTTAGGGTCGAACGAGATGTTATTCCTGATCCACTCAAAGGCGGTTTTGGTGTGTTCCATGCGCTCTTCGTAGCGATCCTCCAGGGAGCTTGTGTTTTTGTAGGCATCGACTCCCACAAGCACCCATCCCAGTTCATCCGAAGCCGCTTTGAGCCGATCGACCACGGTGATCGAGCGCCCGCTGCCTGTGTAGAGAATCGCGATCGGACGAGTCTTGCTTGAGGGGGAATCGTCGATGTAGCCGGCGGGTTTGTAGACATGAACTTTGAAACCGCCCCCGCCCTCCGGGGTGTGGGAGCTGAGCCGGGGCTTGGACGCGGCTTCCTGCTTCGCTTTGTTCTCGCTGTCCAGCTGCTCCAGCCTGGCAATGTGTGCCGGAATCAGAATCGACGCCTTGATGTCGACGACTTTGCCATTTTTCAGCTTCAGTGAAACCCGATCCTGGTCCAGGTCGAACGAAAGCAATGAGGCAGAGATTGAGTTGTTGTCTTTTGCCCGCGTCCAGTCCTGGGTTCCGGACAGGTCTTCGCCGCAGAGCAGGGTGATTTGGAGGCAGAGGAAAACGATCAGGGTGCGTGTTAGTGTCATGGTGTTTGATGAGTGTTAGAGCTCAGGCGTGCCGGTCCTGTGCTCTCACTTTGAATTTGGACGCTTTACCGGGGCGCCTCAGTGGTTTGTTCTGCCTTTTTATTGTTAGTTGCAGTATACGATGTAAAGGCGATCATCGATCCAGGTAAATCTCCACAAATCGGAGTTCTTCTGAAGATATCGGGACTCGGCTGCATCAATCCTTGCGGTGTCCCACCATTCAGGAGCAGTCGACGGTCCCAGATAGTTGCCACTGCTGAAAAAGAGCAACTGAATCGGCTCCTTACCAGTAGCCCTCTCGATTGCGTCCCTCAGGCCGTTTGCATGGCCTGTTACTTCGAACAAGTGCGTATGATCTTGAAAACCGTTCACCCATGCCTGCTGAAGCCACGGGTGTTGAAATCCACTATACCCCAGGTCTTCTTCAAGCCTTGTCTGCAAATAGGGCGCGTAGTCCTCAGCCTTAACCTCGTAGCCCGTCTTCATACGGTGCCAGCTATACCAATTCGCCACGAAACATCCGCCCACAAGCGTAGTCAGAGCGATTACAACGATCTTGAGAATCTTCATTTTTTGCAGAACAGTGTATTGGTCCAAGTCGTGGGAAACATCCCGGTGATGTGGCGACGCTTTGAATTCTTCAGGGAGAAGGGCAATTGGTTCACAATCATTGGCCGGGAGAAACGGTGCGGATTGATGAGATGCATGAATGGTTACTCTTGCTGAGTTGTGATATGAAACCGTTAGCAAGCAGCTTGCCGATCCACAAGGCCGCATTTTGTCTGCTGCGGGAATCCCTGCCGAACGGGGACTGCCCGAACGGGGGGTGAGCGGGACGACTGGTGGGGAGGTGGCCGGGTTGCGGCTTGCCAGGGTCTCCGGGGGGAGGATTCCGTTTTTTCGAGTTTGGGAATGGCGGCGGATTGGCGGCGGATTGGCGGCGGATTGGCGGTGGATTTGCCGGGCGGGGTTTTCGTCTTGGCCGGTGGGGTGGGGTCGGGCAGCTTGTGCGGGTGAATGTGCGGGTGCTGATCGACGGTCCTTCGGAGCTGGTGTTTGACTACGCCGTGCCGGATGGGCTGCGTGTGGAGGCGGGTTGCCGGGTGCGGGTGCCGTTGCGGCGGAAGTCGGCGACGGGGACGGTGCTGGCGATTTCGGAGGGTGCGCAGATGGATTTCGCGCTGCGGGAGATCGAGGCGCTGACGGATCCTGATCCGTTGGTGACGCCGACCTTGCTGAAGATCGGGCGCTGGATCGCGGACTACTATGGTTGTGGTATCGAGACGGTGGTGCGTGCGCTTCTGCCGGAGGCGGTGAGGTCCGAGGAGAACTCGGCGAAGACGCGGCGGGTGGCGGTGCTGGACGCGAAGCCGGATGAGGAGCTGATGGAGAAGCTGGCGAAACGGGCGAAGCGGCAGCATGCGGTGCTGGCGCTGCTGGCGCACGCGCCGGAGATGCGGCTGCCGGTGCCGGATCTGGGGGATGGGGCGAACGCTGCGGTGAAGGCGCTCGCGGAGGCGGGGCGGCTGCGGATCGTGGTGGAGGAGGTGCGGCGGGATCCGGATGCGGGGCAGGTGGAGGAGATTCTGGAGTCCAAGCCGCTGGCGCTGAATCCGGCGCAGCAGGTGGCGCTGGATGCGATATTGGAGAGTCTGGAGGAGGAGTGCCCGAAGCCGCAGTTGTTGTTAGGGGTGACGGGATCCGGGAAGACGGAGGTTTATCTGCAGGCGGCGCGGCGGGTGATCGACATGGGGAAGACGGTGTTGGTTCTGGTGCCGGAGATTTCGCTGACGCCGCAGACGGTGAGGAGATTCAAGGCGCGGTTTGCGGCGATGCAGGACCGGGTGGCGGTGTTGCATTCGAATTTATCGCAGGGCGAGCGTTTCGACGAGTGGCACCGGATTCGGAAAGGGGAGGCGCGGATCGTGATCGGGGCGCGGTCGGCGGTGTTTGCGCCGCTGCCGGAGCTGGGGTTGATCCTGGTGGATGAGGAGCATGAGAACACGTACAAGCAGGACACGGTGCCGCGCTACCACGGGCGGGATGTGGCGGTGTTGCGGGGGGCGTTTGAGAAGTGCGCGGTGGTGCTGGGGAGCGCGACGCCGAGTTTGGAGTCATGGCAGAACTCGCAGATCGGGAAGTATCAGCTGCTGAGGCTGGACGAGCGGGCCGACGGGCAGTCGATGCCGATCGTGAGGGTGGTGGACATGCGGCTGGAGGCGACGAAGCACAAGGGGGGGCCGGCGATTTTATCGGACAGGCTGCGGGTGGCGCTGGAGAAGCGGCTGGAGGATGGCGAGCAGTCGATTCTTTTCCTGAACCGGCGTGGGTTTGCGCGGTCGCTGCAGTGTCCGAAGTGCGGGCATGTGTGCACGTGTCCGCATTGTGCGGTGGCGCTGACGTATCACCGGACGGACGAGCGGTTGGTGTGTCACGTGTGCGGGCACCAGGCGATTGTGCCGCGCAAGTGCCCGGAGTGCAGGGATCCGGCGATCATCATGCAGGGGTATGGCACGCAGAAGGTGGAGGAGGTGATGCGGAAGGTGCTGCCGGGTGCGAAGTTTGCGCGGATCGATGCGGATGCGATGCGGCGCAAGAATGCGCTGCGCGACACGCTGCATGCGTTCAAGTCGCACAAGATCGATATTTTGATCGGCACGCAGATGATTGCGAAGGGTCTGCATTTTCCGAATGTGACGCTGGTGGGGATTTTGAATGCGGACATTGGGTTGCACGTGCCGGATTTCCGTGCGGGTGAGCGGACGTTTCAGTTGATCACGCAGGTGTCGGGGCGTGCGGGGCGCGGGGATCTGGAGGGTGAGGTGTATGTGCAGACGTTCACGCCGCATTCGCCGAGCATCCAGTATGCGCGGCGGCATGATTTTGACGGGTTTTCCGAGCAGGAGATGGAGATGCGGAAGATGTTCAGCTTTCCGCCGTATGCGCATTGTGCGGTGCTGACCTCGCGGTCGGCTCACGAGCGGCGTGCGGAGTTCACGCTGCAGACGCTGCATTTGCGGCTGAAGGAGGAGTTGCCGGACGGGATTGTGCTGGGCGAGGTGCTGCCGTCGCCGCTGGTGCGGAGCCACGGGCAGTTTCGGTTTCAGATCACGCTGAGGTCGCAGCAGGCGCGTCCGCTGACGAGGCACGTGCAGGCGGTGTTGCGGCGGACGACGCTGCCGGATGACGTGACGGTGGTGTTTGACATGGACGCGTTGAATTTCTCGTGACGCCGGGGTGGGGGTGTCAGAGTGCGTGGTCGGTCCAGAAGAGGAATTCCCGGGGGATGGGTGCCTGGAATTTGACGGTATTTCCGGTGGCCGGGTGTTCGAACGAGAGTTTCCATGCGTGGAGCATGAGGCGGTCCGGGAGGGTGGCGGCGGGGGAGGATTTTTTGCCGTAGATGGGGTCTGCGACGATGGGTGCGCCCTTGTGGTGGAGGTGGACGCGGATTTGGTGGGTGCGGCCGGTGTGGAGGTGGCAGAGGACGAGGGCGGTGCGGGTGGAGGCGTCGGTGTGGAGGACCTGGTAGTCGGTGATGGCGGGTTTGCCGCCGGGTGGGTTGACGACGGCCATTTTCTGGCGGTTGACGGGGTGGCGGCCGATGTGGGTGAAGATGGTGTCTTTGGCCGGGGTGGGGACGCCGCGGGTGACGGCGAGGTAGAGTTTTTCCATGGTTTCACGCTCGGCGAACTGGGAGACGAGGGATTGGTGGGCGGTGTCGGTTTTGGCGACGACGAGGCAGCCGGAGGTGTCTTTGTCGAGGCGGTGGACGATGCCGGGGCGTTCGACGCCGCCGATGCCGGAGAGCTGGCCCTTGCAGTGGTGGAGGAGAGCGTTGACGAGGGTGCCGTCGGGGTTTCCGGGGCCGGGGTGGACGACCATGCCGTGGGCTTTGTTGAGGACGACGATGTGTTCGTCTTCGTGGAGGATGTCGAGGGGGATGTCCTGGGGTGCGTTTTCGAGGGGGACGGCTTCGGGGATGACGATGGAGATTTTGTCGCCGGGTTTGACGGGGTCGCGTGGTTTGGCGGGGTCGCCGTTGAGGGTGATGAACTGTTCGCGGATGAGCGTCTGGATGCGGGAGCGCGAGAGTTCGGTGAGTTGGGCGGCGAGAAAGGCGTCGAGGCGCCCGGATGCCTTGTCGTCGGCGAGAATTTCCACGGCTTGAGTTTTGTGGGAGGGGGAATGGCGGGGCAAGGTGGAAAAACGAGTGGGGGGAGGGGACGACGGGAAGTGGGGGATTGAACCGCCAACCGCCGTCGCTTGGAGCTATGGCGCTCAAGAGTTGGGAAGGACGCCAAGGGATTGAGGGGAGGAGCTTCGCGCGGGGCTCAAGCTGGGGAGGTTTTGGGCCGCTGCGCGGGGAATTTGGGATGGGAGATTTGAGATTTGAGATTTGAGATTTGAGATGGGAGATGGGAGATGGGAGATGAGCTGGCGCGCTTGGTGTTGGCGGGCCGATGGCTGGTCATGGGCGGAAGACGGACGCCCCGGCGGTGCGTCCCTACCGGGGAATGGGCGGGGCGATGGCGGGTCATGGGCGGAAGACGGATGGGCTTTGGCGGGTAGCGCCCTTTGGGCTGGTGGGGTCGGCGATTCGGAGATCGCCGCTCCTTGGGGTGGGAAGGAGCGGCGAAACGTGTTCGCCGATGTGGGTGAGGCGTGGCTGCGCGGCGATTTTGGATTTTGGATGAGCTGGCGCGCTTGGTGTTGGCGGGCCGATGGCGGGTCATGGGCGGAAGACGGACGCCCCGGCGGTGCGTCCCTAGTGTGCCCGGCATGGGCATGAACTTAACAATTGAAACGTATTGGACGGACTGAGTGACAGCAACCGTAGTGAAAGGCAAGGTCGCCACCGTGAGGTGAGTGA
>JAUTCT010000009.1 GCA_030673875.1 Verrucomicrobiota bacterium JB025
CAATCCCCCCCGGTGTACGGAGGGGGCATGACGCCGCTTTCGTTTCACCTACCAACACACGAACCACCACGTCCCCAACGCATCAAAAACCACCGTCATCCCATCCACCCGCCCACGCGAGGCATGCCTCGCCCCCCCACCATGGCGACGGCATGCCGCCGCAATCCACATCACCCCCTCACCCATGGCCTCCCTAACGACTTGGCGGTGCCAACCAATCCCCGCCATTACGGAGCAGCCGCACTGCCCGGACATAAAAAAAATCGTGGACCACGGAAACCCGTGATCCACGATCATGAATCATCGATTCGCGATCACCGCGAGGCGACTCGGCTCAGACTTCCCAGAGCTGGAGCACCTTCAGGTAGTTCGCACGTTCGAAGACGCTGCGGTCGGGCGCGTGCTCCAGACTCATGCTGCCGCGCATTTGATCGACCGAGTCGTATTCGTGGTCCTCGAGCCAGTGCTTGAGGGCGGAAACCATGCTGCCGATGTGGGCCGGGCCGTATTTCAACAAGGCGGAAACGACCTGCACGGCGCTCGCGCCACACATGATCGCCTTCACCACGTCGTCCACGGTGTGGACGCCGCCGCTGATGGCGATGTCGCCCTTGATGTTGCCATGCAGGATGGCCGCCCAGCGCAGGCGCAGGCGGAGTTCGGTCGAGTTCGAGAGGTCGAGGCGATGGGTCGCTTCGAGTTCCTCGATGTCGATGTCCGGCTGATAGAACCGGTTGAACATGATCACGCCGGCCGCGCCGACGGCGTCGAGCTGCTTGGCGAAGTGACCGGGCGAGGAGAAGAACGGCGAGAGCTTCACCGCGATCGGGATATCGATGCTCTCCTTCACCGACTCAAGGATGTCGAGCGTGCGTTTCTCCACCGCCACGCCCGGTTCGTCCGGGTCGGTGGCCACGTAGTAAACATTCAGCTCGAGCGCGTCGGCGCCGGCTTCCTGGATCAACTTGGCGTGGTCGGTCCAGCCGCCCATGCTCACGCCGTTGAGCGAACCGATGACCGGAATGTCCACGGCTTCCTTGAGCTTGGAAATGTGGTTGAGGTAACGGTCCGGCCCGAGCGCGTAGTCCTCCATGTGGGGGAAATACGAGGTCGCTTCGGAAAACGACTCGGCGGCCATTTCCGTGTGGCTGAACTCCGCAATCTGGTCGTTGGTGATCTGCTCTTCAAACAGCGAGTGCATCACGACGGCCGCCGCGCCGGCGTCTTCCAGACGGCGCACGCGGTCGAGCGTGTGCGCCATCGGGGATGCGCCCGGCATGAGCGGGTTCTTGAGCTTGAGGCCGAGATAACTGGTGGTGAGGTCCATGGAATCGAATCAGGTTGGGTTGGTGCTAGTTTTTGTTAGCTTGGGTTAGGATTCAGCGGATTCCTTGGGGGCCGCCATGTCTTGATAGTGCTCGTAACGCTCCCTGACCGATTTCTCGGCCATTTCATGAAGCATTTCGGAACGCTCCGGGTTGATGCGCTTGAGCATCTGGAAGCGGGTCTCGTTGCCGGTGAAGTCGGACAGCGATCCCTTCGGAGCGGCGGAGTCGAGCTTCATCGGGTTCTCCCCTGCATCGGCACGGCGCGGGTCGAAGCGGAACAACGGCCAGTAGCCGGTGGCCACCGCGCGTTTCTGCTGCGCGAGCCCCTGTGCCAGGTTGTAGCCGTGCGCCACACAGTGCGAGTAGGCGATGATCAGCGAGGGACCGTCGTAGCTTTCCGCTTCGCGGAAGACGGAAACCACGTGGTTGTCCTTCGCACCCATCGCGACGCGGGCCACGTAGGCGGTGCCGTAGCTGGCAGCGATCAGGCCGAGGTCCTTCTTCGGAATCGCCTTGCCGGCCATCGCGAATTTCGCCACCGCGCCGAGCGGCGTCGCCTTGGACGATTGACCGCCGGTGTTGGAGTAAACCTCGGTGTCGAGCACCAGGATGTTCACGTTCCTGCCGGAGGCGATGACGTGGTCGAGACCGCCGTAGCCGATGTCGTAGGCCCAGCCGTCGCCACCGATGATCCACACGCTCTTCTCGACGAGGTAGTCGGCGAGTTGGGTGAGCGCCTTGGCTTCATTCGAGGTCTGGCCTTCGAGCGACTTGCGCAGGGCGACGATGCGTTCGCGCTGGGCGTCGATGCCGGCGTCGGTCTTCTGATCGGCTTCGAGGATCTGGGAAACCAGGTCGTCGCCGATGGTTCCGGCGAGGCCGTTGAGCAGCACCTCGGCGTAAACGCGGGTCTGGTCGAGGCTGGCGCGCATCCCGAGGCCGAACTCGGCGTTGTCTTCAAACAACGAGTTCGCCCAGGCCGGTCCGCGTCCGCAGGAGTCGGTGGTGTAGGGCGTGGTCGGCAGGTTGCCGCCGTAGATCGAGGAACATCCGGTGGCGTTGGCCATCAGCATGCGGTCGCCGAACATCTGCGTGAGCAGTTTCAGATACGGCGTCTCGCCGCAGCCGGCACAGGCACCGGAGAACTCGAAGAGCGGCTTCATCAGCTGCGTGGTCTTCACGTTGTCCTGCATCATCGCGCGATCGGGCTCGGGCAGGCCGAGGAAGAAGTCGAAGTTCGCGACTTCCTTTTCGCGCAGCGGAATCTGCGGCGCCATGTTGATCGCCTTGCGGCTCGGGTTCGACTTGTCCTTGGCCGGGCAGACTTCCACGCAGACCATGCAGCCGGTGCAGTCTTCCGGTGCGACCTGGATGGTGAACAGGTTGTCCGGATAGTCGCGGCTCTTGAAGGCGGTCGACTTGAAGGATTCCGGCGCTCCGGCCAGCGATTCCTTCTTGTAGACCTTCGGCCGAATCGCGGCGTGCGGGCAGACCACCGCGCACTTGTTGCACTGGATGCAGAGGTCGGGCTCCCACACCGGGATCACCTCGGCGATGTTGCGTTTCTCCCACTGCGTCGTGCCGGTCGGCCAGGTGCCGTCCACCGGGAATGCGGAAACCGGCAGCAGGTCGCCCTTGCCGGCGATCATCATCGCGGTGACTTGCTTGACGAAATCCGGAGCCTCGTCGGAAACCACCGGCGGGTGCTCGATCACCGAGGTGGCCGCATCCGGGTAGTCGATCTTGACCAGGTTTTCCAGCGAGCTGTCGACGGCTTCGAAGTTCTTCTGCACCACCGCGTCGCCGCGCTTGCCGTAGGTTTTCTTGATCGCCGTCTTGATCGCGGCAATCGCCTCGTCCTTCTCCAGCACGCCGGAGATGGCGAAGTAACAGGTCTGCATGATCGTGTTGATGCGGCCGGCCATGCCCACCTTGCGGGCCACGGCGCTGGCGTCGATCACGTAGAACTGCAGGTTCTTCATGATGATCTGCTCCTGCACGTCTTTCGGCAGGCGGTCCCACGCGGTGTGCGGATCGCCCGGTGCGTTGAGCAGGAAGATGCCGTTCTGTTTCGCGTAGCTCAGCACGTCGACCTGCAGCAGCAGGTCGAAGCGGTGGCAGGCCACGAACTCGGCCTGGCGGATCAGATAGGTCGAACGGATCGGCTCGGGGCCGAAACGCAGGTGGGAGACGGTCATCGCGCCGGATTTCTTCGAGTCATACACGAAGTAGCCCTGCGCATAGTTGTCGGTGCCGCCGCCGATGATCTTGATGCTGTTTTTGTTCGCGCCGACGGTGCCGTCCGATCCGAGACCGAAGAACACGGCCTGCTTCATGCCTTCCGGCACGACTTCAAACTCTTCGTCATATGCCAGCGAAAGCCCGGTGACGTCATCGTTGATGCCGACGGTGAAGTCCGGCTTCGGAGTCTCCTTGGACAACTCGTCGAAGGTCGCCTTGACCATCGCCGGAGTGAATTCTTTCGAGCCGAGGCCGTAACGACCCCCGATCACGGTGATCGCGCTGGTGTTTTCCATCAGGCCCATCGTTTCCGCCTGGCGGAGTGCGCCGACCACGTCGAGATAGAGCGGTTCGCCCAGCGCGCCCGGCTCCTTGGTGCGGTCGAGCACGGCGATCGACTTGACCGTCTTCGGCAGCGTGGCCGCGAAATCCTCGACCGAGAACGGACGATACAGGCGGACCTTCACGAGGCCGACTTTCTCGCCTTCCGCGGCGAGCCGTCCGACCGCCTCACCCGCCGCTTCCGCGCCGGAGCCCATGATCACGATCACCCGCTCGGCGTCTTCAGGCCCTTCGTAGTCGAACGGCTTGTATTGCCGGCCGGTGCGCCTGGCGAATTCATCCATCGCCTCTTTGACCAGCTTCGGCAGCGCGTCATAGAATGGGTTCGATCCCTCGCGCGCCTGGAAAAACGCGTCCGGGTTTTGCGCCGTGCCGCGGATTTTCGGTGCGTCCGGCGTCAGTGCCCGTTCGCGAATCGCCTGGATGCTCGACTCGTCGATCAGCGCCCTGAGATCGTCGTCACTCATCAGCGAAATCTTGGAAACCTCGTGCGAGGTCCGGAAGCCGTCGAAGAAGTGCAGGAATGGAACGCGCGAGCGCAACGTCACCATCTGGGAAATCACCGCCGTGTCATGCGCCTCCTGCACCGATCCGCCGCAGAGCATCGCAAACCCGGTCTGGCGGCAGGCCATCACGTCGGAATGGTCGCCGAAAATACTCAGCGCGTGCGTGGCCACCGCGCGGGCCGTCACGTGAAGACAGAACGGAGTGAGCTCACCCGCGATCTTATACATGTTCGGGATCATCAGCAGCAAGCCCTGCGACGCCGTGAACGAAGCACTCAGCGAACCCGCCTGCAACGCACCGTGCAGCGCGCCGGCCGCACCACCTTCGGACTGCATCTCCACCACTCCCGGGACCGCGCCCCACAGGTTCTTCTTCCCTTGCGCCGACCACTCATCTGCAAACTCGGCCATCGGCGAAGACGGCGTGATCGGATAGATAGCGAAAAACTCATTCAAACGATAGGCGACCGAAGCAACCGCTTCGTTCGCATCCAACGTCCCCATGGCAGGTTTGTCTGTTGCGTTCACGAACGTGAATAGACACATTTTCCAGACTGCGGTCCATAAAGTGCATCAAATGACATGCAATTGGTAATTTTTGGGCACTCCCCCATCGGAATCCACGCCGTCATCCCCAGCGGAAACACCCGACCTCATTCTTATTGAGATTCCATCTCAACCAATTCCCTTGACTCGCCACCCGGCAGTCCGCATATCCGACCACAAAGCTCAACCGCTTTCACTCGGGCACGGCGAGAACCGGATCTTCTGCATGCAACAACGGGCCGGGCGACAACCAGCCCGTCCGCATGAGCATCGGCGGCAGGATCACCGAACTCGTGCGCGAATTTCCGCTGGAATACTCCGCGCCGCTGAAGCGCCTCGTCGAACTCGAAATGGAAGGATCCGTCGGATAACAACCATCCACCGGCAAAATTCACCACACCTCAACCGATCGATCGTCATGACCCCAATACCAGAAACCGTCAAACAAGCGTGGGCCGACCGCGTGGGATATCCGGTGTTCGCGACTGCGGATGCCAACGGCGTGCCAAACGCAATCTACGTCGGAGCCCTCGACATCTACGACGACCACACCATCGTGATCGCCGACAACTATTTCAGCAAAACCAAGGCGAACATCCTCGCCGGCAGCAAGGCGGCACTCGTCTTTCTATCCAAAGGCGGAAAATCCTACCAAATCAAGGGATCCATCGAAACCGCCACCGACGGCCCATGGTTCGATTTCATGAAACGGATCAACCCCGCCAAACACCCCGGCCACGCCGCCGCTGTCATCCGGGTGGAGGCGGTCTTCAGCGGATCTCAACAACTCGCCTGACCGCCCGCACGCCACCTTTCCCACCGGCTCAGCCCACGGCAACCCCACGCGACATCCCGACATGGTTCACATCTACACCGGCGACGGCAAGGGAAAGACCACCGCCGCACTGGGCCTCGCACTGCGCGCCGCAGGCCACGGGATGCGGTCGTTCATCGGCCAGTTCATGAAGGGCAGCGCATACGGTGAATTGACCAGCCTCGCCCGCATCCCGGAAATCGAGGTCCGCCAGTTCGGTTGGCCCGACTGCATCCGCCGCGGGGACGTGACGGATTTCCACCGCGAGAAATCCCGCGCCGGCCTCGCAGTGTGCCGGGAAATGGCGAAGTCGCGCGCATTCGACCTGCTCATCCTCGATGAAGCCTGCGTCGCACTCTGGTTCGGCCTGCTCGACGAAGCGGACCTGCTGGATTTCATCCGCCGCCACCAGGACACTCACGAAATCGTGCTCACCGGCCGCAACGCCCCGCCCGCGTTGCTGGCAACCGCCGACCTGGTCACCAGGATGGCCTGCGAACGCCACTACTTCGGCAAAGGCGTCGAAGCACGAACGGGAATAGAAATCTGATGAAAGCGAAACTCGATTGTTATTCATGCTTCCTGCGCGTCGGTCTGCAGACCGCCCGCATGGCCGGAGCGAGCGAAGCGAAACAGTGCGAACTCATGGCCGAGTTTCTCGACGTCCTGAAAACCTCGATGGACAACGAATCGCCGCTCGCCGCCGTTCACCGGATCCAACGCATCGTCTGCCGGGAAACCGGAGTCACCGACCCATACCGGGACGTCAAGGACAAGTGCGACGCCGAGGCCTCGCGCTGGCTGCCCCACCTGCAAGACGAAGTCGCAGCCGCCCCCGCCCCCCTGCACGCCGCGCTGAAAGTCGCCGCCATCGGCAACATCATGGACTACGGCGCGTTTGCCAACTTCGACGTCGGCAGCCTGATCGAGCGCCTCCATCACTCGGACTTCGCCATCGACGCGTCGGCCGAGTTCACCCGCCGCCTCGATCGAGCCCGCACGGTCTCCTACATCGCCGACAACGCGGGCGAGGTGGTTTTCGACACGGTGCTCATCACCCGCCTGCTCGACCACCACGGCATCGACACCGTCCGGCTCGTCATCCGGGACACCCCGTTTCTCAACGATGTCTCCTGCGACGCCCACCTGCCGGACTCGCTCCTCCACCACCCGAAAGTCGAGATTCTCCGCCTCTCGGTCGTGTCCGCGCAGCGCGACCCCGACGTCTGGCAATCCGTCACCGGCAGCGACATCGTGATCAGCAAGGGCATGGCCAACTTCGAAAACTACAGCGAACAACCCGGGTTCTTCTTCCTCCTCATCGCCAAGTGCGACCTCGTCAGCAGCCTGATCGCAAAACGCACCGGCACCGACGTCACCACCGGCGACTGGATCTTCCTGCACGGCTGACCACACCCCCGGCCGGATCACGACGGCACAAGCCGCGCCCTGACCATTTCCTCAAGCCCCTGCCTGAGGCTGATCCGCTGGCGAAATCCCGTCATCCGCTCGAGCCTCGACGCGTCGCAGGCCTTGCGCGCCGCTCCTTCCGGCTTCGTCCGGTCAAAGCGCACCGGCTTGTCGGTCCCGGCGAGTTCCTGCAGGACGTCCACCAGATCCTTCATCGAGATTTCCTCGTTACTGCCGATGTTGACCGGATTTGAATCCGCGCAATATTCGGCGGCCAGCAGCATGCCCATTGCCAGATCCGCCGCGTGAATGAACGAGCGCGTCTGCCTGCCGCTCCCCCAGACGACAATCTCCGGCGAGGCATCCAGAATACGTTCGAGAAGCGACGGGATCACGTGAGCGCCCGCGCCGGTCGCCATGTCCCGGGCCCCGAAGGCATTGAAGGGCCGCGCGATCGCCAGCGCGAACCTCGAACCACCGGCCGCCGCCTCGATGGCACGCCGTTCCACCTCCCGTTTGGCGTTTCCATACCCGCGGTTCACCTCCTCGGGTCCTTTTCCATCAAATGAAACCTCACCCGTCGGAACCGCGGCGTCGTCCGGATAGACACAGGAGGAACTGACCTCGAGGTAGCGCCCCACGCCCGCAGCCAGCACCCCGTTCAGCACCGCATCGGCGATCCTCAAATTCCCCTGATAGAGAACCTCGTGGCGCGACGACTCCAGGGTCAGCCCCGGTGCGAGCCCGGCGAGATTCAACACCGCATCCGCCCCCTCGAAGCACTCCGCCAGATCCGCCGTCACCAGATCCGCCTCGTGCCGCACGATCCTCCCGCCATGACCTTCGATGCGCGACCAGCAACCGGACGAAAGATCGTCGATCACCGAGACCTGCGCACCCGCCTCCACCAGCAGGTCCACCACATGGGAGCCGATGAACCCGGCGCCACCGGGCACAACCACCCGCTTCTCGTTCCAGTAACAACCCATCGACACTCAGGGAATGGTCAGAATCGAAACCCGGAAAAACCGCCTCGGAGTCAGCGGCTCATCGGGAACCACCAGAGTCAATGACACCCGGCCATCGCTCGCCGCACCCACCGACACCTCGCCGCTCCAGTCGCCATCCGCAGTTTTTTCAGCCAGGCTCACCCACGTCGTGGGCGTCATCTCGGTGCTCGCCTCCACCCGATAGATCAAGTCGTCGCCCGGAGTTTCCGGCAGGGAAAAGCCGATGGAGGATGTCTCACCGATGCGGGTCAGCCGCGGCAGCGCTGCGAGCTCCGCCGCAGTCGGGGCGTTCACCGGATCAAACCCGAAGGCATATTCGATCGTGTTGTCCAGCCCGTCGCCATCCGGGTCGGCGGTCGGCCCGGACACGAGCGGATCGAACCGCTCAGTTTCGGAAAAGTAGAGTTCCCGCCACGTCCCGTAGGTCGTCAAGGGGGCGAGTCCCTCGAAATCGATGGTGTAGACGAAATCCGAGCCCGGCCCCATGAACTCGGCGAATTCATCGGTCTGGATGGTGATGGTCGACTGGTGGGTGCCGGGCTCGCCCGGGTTCACCTCGAAAACCAATGTCGTCATTTCACCCGGTGCGAGTGGTCCGGCCTCTCCGGATTCCAGCGCCACCAGCGGATCGCCACCAAACTCAGGACCCGCCAGGGACAACGTGGTGAGAGCGGACGGAAACCCGGAATCACCGGAATTATTCGATAGATCGAGACTCAGCGAAACGGGCTCGCGGATGGCTCCGAGATCAATGGTCTCTCCCCGCCCGTAGTTGCTTCCAAACACGGGACCGACGATCACGCTTCCATCGGTCGCGACCAGCGGCGAGATCGTCCTGACCCCCGGAGAGGCGTCCGGTGACCAGGTTCCCACCGGATTTGTGACCGCTGCCGTGGCCCCGCTCACGGGAACATAGGTCCCTGATAGAGCGGCGGTCTGACTGCTCTGGCCCGCAGAGGAAACATAGTAGCCCTTCTCGGCGACGGTCGCCGCGGTCGAACCGGGATTCGGGACATAAGTTCCGGGAGCCGCTGTCTGGGCCGTCGATGCCCCCTCGCTGTCCACATAAGTTCCCGCAGGTGCCAGCACCGCCGCCGTCGCACCATACGTCGCCACAAAACTTCCCGCCGGTGCCAATGTCGCTGCTGTTGCTCCGGTGACATCCACGAAACTTCCCGGTGATGCCGCCGTTTGGCTGGTCTGGCCCGCCAACTCCACGTAATGCCCGAGATCGGCAACGGTCGCCGCAGTCGATCCGGGATTCGGGACATAGGTTCCGGGAGCGGCAACCTGAGCCGTTGATGCGCCTTCGCTGTCCACATAGGTGCCCGCAGGAGCCAGCACCGCAGCCGTCGCACCCGACGTCGCCACAAAACTTCCCGCCGGTGCCAATGTCGGCGCCGACGCGCCGGTCACATTCACATAAGTTCCCGGTGATGCCGCCGTTTGGCTGGTCTGGCCTGCCAACTCCACGTAATGGCCGAGATCGGCGACGGTCGCCGCAGTCGACCCGGGATTCGGGACATAAGTTCCGGGAGCCGCCGTCTGGGCCGTCGATGCTCCCTCGCTGTCCACATAGGTGCCCGCAGGCGCCAGCACTGCGGCCGTCGCGCCCGACGTCGCCACAAAACTTCCCGCCGGCGCCAATGTCGGTGCCGACGCTCCGGTCACATTCACATAAGTTCCCGGCGATGCCGCCGTTTGGCTGGTCTGGCCCGCCAGCTCCACGTAATACCCTAGATCAGCGACGGTCGCCGCGGTCGACCCGGGATTCGGAACATAGGTCCCGGGAGCCGCACTCTGGGCCGTCGATGCGCCCTCGCTGTCCACATAAGTTCCCGCCGGAGCAAGCACCGCAGCCGTCGCACCCGACGTCGCCACAAAACTTCCCGCCGGTGCCAATGTCGGCGCCGACGCGCCGGTCACATTCACATAAGTTCCCGGCGATGCCGTGATCGCCGCCGTCGCGCCGGTCACCGGCACGTATGTGCCCAGTGGCGCTGCCGTTTGGCTGCTCTGAGCCGACAAGGGAACATAGTGGCCGAGAGACGCCGCCGTTTGAAACGTCTGACCCGAAGACGGCACGTAATAACCGGGATCCGCAGGGACACAACCGGCACCGGAATCATAATACCCAGGGTCACACAACGGGGGGGCCGCCACTGCCGGCAGGCCCGCACCGACGCAACACATGCCGGCGGAAAATAAGATCAATTTACGCGGAATCGCTCCAACGCATTGCCCATTGGAATTTGTCAGACAGCAGTTTCGCATTGTGCCTGAGCCCTAGCAGCAGGGATCGACCTTTACAAGCCATTTGTATTCTCACAGCCTCCACGCTCGCCCCATGGAGGATCTGAAACTGAGCATCATCGTCGCGGCCTTCAATGAAGAGGAGTCCATCGCCTCGACACTCGAAGACTTGCGGCCGCTCGCATCACCCGATGCCGAAATCCTGGTCATCGACGGCGGCTCGGACCGGACGGGTGAAATCGTGCGCGCCATGGAGTCCGGAATGCACGGACTTCGCCACATCCAGCACGAAAACGACCGCGGAAAAGGCCACGCCATCCGCACCGGAATGCGCCTCGCTCGGGGCGCCAGACAGGTGCAGTTCGATGCAGACGGCCAGTTCTGCGCGAAAGACATCCCCGCACTGCTCGCACCCATCGACGAGGGCACGGCGGACGTCGTCTTGGGCAGCCGGTTCCTGCCGGCCAGCGGCGTGGACGAAGACGCCACCCTGACGCGAAGCGCGGGAAACCGAATCATCAGTGCGTGGACCAGCCTGCTCTTTCAACATCGCATGACCGACGTGCTCGCCGGGGTGAAGGCATGGACGCGCGAGTCCGTTGCCACCATCTACCTCCGCAGCGACACCTTCGAATACGAAGTCGAGATCCCGGCCCGCGCCCTGCGGCGCGGCCTGCGCGTCGTCGATGTGCCGGTTTCCACCCGGGCGCGTGACGCCGGCGACTCCAAGGTCCCCATCATCCGCACCGGGCTCAAAATCATCCTCGCCGCCCTGCGATTCCGCCTCCAGCCATGACCACGACCCACCCCATCTGGCGGATTGCCGTGCTGGCGCTCGTCGCCCTCGCGCTCTACGGCCGGGTCGCCGAGTTCGGCTTCGTCAACTACGACGACAACCGCTATTTCACGGAGAACCCGCAGGTCCTCTCAGGCCTCGGCGCAAGCAACGCCGGATGGGCGTTCGAAATCCACGGCCCGAGCATGTGGATTCCCCTCACCTGGTTGTCGCACCAGGCGATGGTCACGGGATTCGGCACCGGACCGGCCGCCCACCACGTGCTCAACTCCCTGCTCCACAGCGCCAACACCGCGCTGCTTTTCATCCTCCTCCTGCGCCTGACAGGTTCTAACCGGAGGAGTTTCGCCGTCGCCCTGCTCTTCGCGATCCACCCGATCCACGTCGAATCGGTCGCGTGGGTGACCGAGCGCAAGGACGTCCTCTCCCTGTTCTTCTGCCTGCTCGCCCTGATCTGCTACGAAGCCCATGCCCGGAAAGGCGGATGGCGCTGGTTCCCGGCGGTCGTCCTCTGCCACAGCCTCGCCGTCATGGCCAAGCCGCTCGCGGTCACCCTGCCCTGCGTGATGCTCGTGCTCGACTTCTGGCCGCTCGGCCGTTGGAAGTCCTCCGTCAGGATTCTGTTGGAAAAACTCCCGCTGCTCGCCATCTCGGCGGTCGCCTGCTGGCTCACCGTGCTCTGCCAGTTGTCGATCCACGCGATCGGCTCCACCGCCGACTACCCGCTGGCCACTCGCGCCGGAAACGCGGTGGTCGCCTACGCCATCTACCTGCGCCGGTTGTTCGTCCCCACCGACCTCGCAGTCTTCTACCCCTACCCCACCGCCATGCCGGCGGCCGCGATCCTCGCGCTCGCACTCCTGACCGCAATCAGCATCTCCGCCTGGATGCTGAGGCGCAGCGTGCCCGCGGTCCTGACCGGCTGGCTGTGGTTTCTCGGGACCCTCGTCCCGATGATCGGAATCGTGCAGGCCGGCGCCGCCCAAATGGCGGACCGCTATGCCTACTTCTCCTTCATCGGCCTCTACATCGCGCTGGTCTGGGGCACCGCAGCATGCGTCCGGGACCGGCCGAAACTCCGGATGGCCGTCACTCCCGTCGCCGCCATCTGGCTGCTCGCACTTGCCGGGCTGGGCATCCGCCAGATCGGCTTCTGGCGCGACAGCCTCACCCTGTTTCAACGGACCGTCGATGTGACGGAGGGAAACTACCTCGCCCACAACAACCTCGGCCTCGCACTCAGGGACGCCGGGCGCACCGCGGATGCCGAACTCGCCTACCAGCGCTCGCTCGATACCCGGCCATCCTACACCGAAGCGCGCAACAACCTCGGCATCCTCTTCGCCACCACAGGCCGCCGGGAGCAGGCACGCGCCCAACTCGAGCAGGTCGTCGCCGCCGACCCGCACCACGCCGTCGCCTGGCACAACCTCGGCAAGGTCAACGCCGACCTCGGCGACAGCCGGCGGGCGGAGATCTGTTTCCGCAAGGCCATCGAGCTCGCCCCCGATTTCCCCATGCCCCGGTATGACCTCGGAACCATGTTCCTCAACATCAACCGCAACAGGGAAGCCGTGGAAATCCTCGAAAACCTGACAAGCCGCTCACCCGGCTTCAGCGATGCCTGGGTGAACCTCGGAATCGCCCAATCGAATCTTGGAAATCCCGCACGGGCCGAACACGCCTACCTCGAAGCCCACCGCCTCGGATCGGAAAAAGGCCGCGCCAACCTGGTTTCGCTCCTGCTCGCGCAACACCGCATCACCGAGGCAGCCGCACTCGCCAACGCCAGCGGAAAACCCGCGGCAAAAAGGGAATTCGCCACCAGCCTCCGCATCGCCGGACACCTTGCCGAGGCACGCAATATCCTCGAGCAACTCGTCACCGCACACCCCGCCGATGCCGACCTCCACAACGACCTCGGCCACGTCGTCGGAATGCAGGGCGACCATGCCGCGGCCCTCGCCCATTTCCGCCACGCCCTCATGCTCGACCCCAACCACGCCGCAGCCGCCCGCAATGTGAAACAGGCGGAAAAAGCACTCGCAAGCCCCTAGTCAGCACGCGGAAATCCCGCCCACCGCTCATCCCGCCGCCACTCCACCCCGGCGGATGCGACGAAATTCCGCCCTTTCGCTTGCGCCTCCGGTCCAATCCGACAAACTTCTCCCCGCATCACGAATTCCCGAGCCATGGCACAGACATACGAACTCACCGGCACCGTCAAACACATCTTCGACACCCAGACCTTCAACAGCGGCTTCACCAAGCGTGAGTTCGTCGTCGAAACCGGAGACGACAAATACCCGCAGCACATCAAGTTCGAAACCGTCAAGGACAAGACCGCCCTGCTCGACCAGATCGCTATCGGCGAACAGGTCACCGTCTCCTTCGACATCCGCGGCAACGAATACAAGGAACGCTACTACGTGAACCTCAGCGCCTGGAAAATCCAGAAAAACGGCGGCGGCGGTGACACCTCGTCAGACGCCCCCGACATCGATTCCCAGTTCGACAACGAACCGGACCCCACCGACGACATCCCGTTCTAACCCTTCTGGTCCGGCCGTCGTCTCACGAAAATCCGGGGCACCCCACCGCTCCGGTTTTCCCGGACCTCAAACGAGTCGATCGCCGCGAACAAGTCGCTCAGCTTCTTGAATCCATACGTCCGGTGGTCGAACGGCCCCTGATTCGACAGGTGCTGCCCCACCGGACTGAGCGGCGACCAGCCGTCCTCGTCCTGAGTCGCCCGCACCGCGTTGCGAAGCGTGGTCATCAGCTTGTGGTTGTTCTTCAGTTCGTCGCCCGCTTTCACCGCGGGTTGCGCCTTCACCCGCTCATCCTCGGCGTCATCCAGAAACACGAACTTGGTGCAGCTGTTGATGAACGGCTCCGGCGTCTTTCTTTCCCCGAAGCCAATCACCTCCTTGCCATCCTCCCGCAGCCGCCGGGCGAGCGGAGTGAAGTCGCAGTCGGAGGAAACCAGCGCGAACGTCTGCACGTCCTTCGTGTAGAGGATGTCCATCGCATCCACCAGCAGCCCCATGTCCGTCGCATTCTTGCCCTTCACCAGATCAAAAAACTGCTGCGGCTGAATGCCGTGCTCGTGAAGCTGGTTCTCCCAGCTCAGCAGCCCCCGCTTCTTCCAGTTGCCATACGCGCGGCGGATGTTCACCACCCCGTAGGTCGCCAGCTCCGCCATGATGAAATCAATCTTTCCAGCGGGAGAATTGTCGGCGTCGATCAGGAGCGCGATACTGTTTGAAGACAACGGACTCATGTTCTCCGGATTAACAAACCGCACCCGGCCCGCGAAGCGCATAGTTTCCAAAGCAACCCGAACGACCCGCCCCCATCACCACCCCACCCGGGGCGCCGCGAGCCATGATCGTCGTCGCAAATCAACAAGCCCACCGGGAAACCCCACCGGCCCCACCCCTCCAGCTCACTCCTTGAACTGCTTGCGGAAATCGCGCGGAGTCATCCCCGTCGACCGCTTGAACACGTGGTCCAGATAGTTGTAGCTCGCATACCCGCAGCTCTCCGCAATCTCCTGCATCCGCAGGTTCGTCTCAGACAACAACTTCCGCGCGCGACCGATACGAACCCTGCGGATTTCATCGGCCGGCGACCTGCCGAAAGTCTGCGCAAACCGTCGCTCCAGCGTCCGCCTCGCCATCGGCACAGCCCGCAGGATGTCGTCCATCGTGAGCGGCCCGAACGCATGCTCGCGGATGAACTCGATGACCTGCACCAACTGCGGGTCCCGCACCGCCAGCGTATCGGTGGAACCCCGCTCGACCACCCCCCTCGGCGGCAGCTCGCAGGTCGCCTCACCAACCACCCCGCCGATCATCAGCTCATCCAGCAGCGCCGCAGCCTGACTGCCGATCCGCTCAACCGGCGAGTCCACCCCGGAAAGCGCGGGATCACACGAATGCGCAAACCACTCGTCATCGCTCCCGCACAACACCGCCACCTCGTGCGGAACGATGATCCCGCCCTCAAGACAGCGGTCCACCACACTCCGCGCGTCCTCAGGCCTCCGGGCAAACACCCCCGCCGGCTTCGGCAATTCCCGCAACCACTGCAAAAGCGCACGCCCGTCTTCCTCCCCATCCGCCCGCGCCAGCAGCCGCTGGCAGACGATCCCCCGCTCGGCCAGCACCCGTTCAAACCCGTCCTCGCAGCCGGCCGACCCGTCCTCGTCGCCCGCCCCGAAAACCCCGATATTCCGCAACCCCCGGTCTGTGAAATGATCCGCCGCCACACCCGCCAACGCGGACTCGTCCGTCCGCACGCATGGCCCGCAAATCCCCGCAACCGGCCGATCCGCCACCTGGACCACCGGCACCCCGAACCGGCCGAGCACGTCACTCGATTCCCGCGTCTCCACCCTCGCGATGATCCCGTCACCCCGCCAGCCACTCGGCAAACCCATGCCGGAACCCTCTGCGCCGGACGGCCCGACCCACACCTGCCACGGCCCCGCATCGCTCGCATGGCTCAGCACACCCCGCAGCAACCTGCGACTCCACCACTCATCCGCCCGCGCAACGATCGCCACCCGCCGGATCCGCCGCTCACCGCCCTTGCCTGACACAGTTTTCAAATCGCGACTCCGGCCCCGGTCTCCAGCTCCCCCACCGCCACGCACGCCCCTGCGGCAACCCGCCCATCCATCCGGACATCCATGCGTGCTCGCGTCGCTTCCATCGCCGCGCTGCTTACCGGAAAGCCACCGAAATTTCCAATCCAATCATTCGCCGGCAGGAAACCGCCGCCCCGCACCCACACCAGCAAAACCCGCCCGTGCCCTCCAACCACCCAGAGCGACCCAGTACATCGAACCGGAAGTCGGTGGGCAAATGGTGCGAGTGATTTTTCCTGAGTCCAAGGCGTGACGAGTGGAGTTGAGCTGGCTCAACGACCGAGGAATAACGCAGGAATCAGCAAAATGCGCCGCGTTCTTCCTCCAAATCGTTCGCAGAACGCATCCTGAAACCTGATCAATTCATCATCCGATTGCATACGGACTTCCGGTTCGGTGCCCTAGCCTGGGAACCATCAGTGGTTCTGCTGCCGAGCTGATCAAACGGCTCTCCCTGACTTGATCGCCCTGCTCCAACCCACGTGATCCGGGAGTTTGCACATCTCGCGATTTCTGGCACACTCGCCATTCGTCCCCCAAATGACCGTCCCCCCAAGCCGCCAGAACAACTTCGACCTCATCCGCCTGCTCGCGGCCTGCCAGGTCGTGCTTGCCCACGCGATCGGCCACACCCACCTGCTAGACCAGCTGCCGCCGGCGGGCCGGCACGTCTTCGACGCCATCCTGCTGCTTCCCGGCGTCCCCATCTTCTTCGTCATCAGCGGCTTCCTCATCACCCGCTCGTTCGAGCGCAACCCCGCCAACCTCGCCGGCTACTTCTGGCGCCGCGCCCTGCGGATCTTCCCCGCACTCTGGATCTGCCTCGCCTTCACCCTCTGCGCACTCGGCTACTTCGGCTTCCTCAACGCCGACTTCCTGATGTCGAAAACCTTCGCCGCCTGGCTCACCGGCCAGATCTCGTTCCTCCAGTTCTACAACCCGGAACACTTCCGCAGCTTCGGCCTCGGCGTCGCCAACGGCGCACTCTGGACGATCACCGTCGAACTCCAGTTCTACGCCTTCATCCCGCTCCTCTACTATGCCTCCAAGTGGCTGGGAAAACTCGCCCCCGCCCTCACCGCCGCCCTCTTCTCCGCCTCCTTCGTGCTCTACTGCATGATGGACCACAACGTCAACGGACCCGGCGGCTACACCGCCGCACCCACCCTCTGGAAACTCACCTTCGTCACCGTCCTCCCCCACCTCTGGATGTTCATGCTCGGCATCTTCATCCACCGCCGCTTCGACGACCTGCGCCACCTCATCGAGGGGAAATTCCTCGCCTGGTTCGCCGCCTACGCCGCATTCGCCGCCGTCGTCCACCTCTTCATCCCCTTCCGCTCGGACATCTTCTACCTCTCCTACCTCCCGCTGCGCGCACTGCTCGCACTCGCCACCATCTCCGCCGCCTACAGCGCCCGCCCGCTCGCATCGAAAATCCTCCACGGCACCGACATCTCCTACGGCACCTACCTCTATCACTCGGTGGTCATCAACATCCTCCTCGAACTCGGCCTGCTCGCCACCCTGCCCTCGGTCGCCACCGTCTTCGCCATCTCCATCACCCTCGCCATCCTCAGCTGGTTCGTCGTGGAAAAACCCGCCCTCGCCTGCAAATCGTTCTCACCCGCCACCCTCTGGTCCCGCCTCGCCCGGCGCACCCGCCAGTCGGCCCGGCACGGCGCTCCATGACATGAAGCCTCCGCACCGGACCGGGTGTCATGGCAATCCTCAGAACATCCAGTTCACCGAGGTGTAGAAAAACCTCCCCGCTCCGGTGATCCGCTCGCCCACCGCCACATCCCCGCCGGTCACCCGGTTCACCCCGGACAAGTGGTCGGAATACTCCTTGTCGAACACGTTCTCCACTCCCGCCTCCCAGCGCACCTTGTCGGCGAAATTCCGCGCCAACCGGAAGTTGACCAGACCGTATCCCGCCGTCGCAGTCTCGCCCTGCGCCTCGGACACCTTGTCCTGCCTCGCCGCCCAGACAAACTCCAGGTGGCTCTCCCAGCTACGATCACGATAGTATAAATCCACCGTCCCGCGCAGCGGCGCGATCCGGTAGAGATCGTCCCCCGTATCCTTGTTCTTCCCGCGCACATGGCTCACCACCGTCTCCACGCCCATCCGTTCGTGGAAATCCCAGCCGCCGGCGAATTCAACCCCGTACAGGTCCGCGCGTCCCACGTTCTGGAACTGCAACACCGCGTTCCCGTTGGAATCGTAACGGTCGATCGCCTCGCCCTGGATGTAGTCGTCCACCACCTGATAGAACGGCGTCACCTCCGCAAACCAGCGCTCACCGCGCTTCTCCACCCCCAGCGAGACCTGGAACGACGTCTCCGGATCCAAATCCAGATTCCCCAGATACGTCCGCCCGTCCGCCAGTCCCGCACTCGCATTCAACGGCGTCCACAGATACCGCTCCACCAGCGACGGCGCCCGGCTCTTCACCGCCAGCGCCAGCTCGATCCGGCTCGTCTCGTCCGGCTCGAATCCGATCGCCGCCACCGCATCCACCCACGCGTCGGTGAACGAACGGTCCGCCGCATTGAACGCCGCCTGATCCATCATCAGCATCGCACTCATCGCCGCCGGCAGGATCTCATTGTCCACCGCCTTCGCATCCGTGGACACCATCTGCCCCCGCAGCCCGATCCTCGAATCCCACCGCTCGCTCCAGTCGTTCTCCCAGTCGACATACACCCCCGCACGATGGCGCCGGTTGTCGTTGAACGTATCCCGTCGCATCCCGGAATCCACCGCCACCTGCTCCGCCTCGAACTCCACCCGGTGCAGGTCGATGCCGATCCGCACGTCCGCGTCACCCCGCGGCAGCAGCACCTCGCTCTTCACTCCGTAGTCCCGACTCCCCGTCGGAGACTCCATCCGCATCGCCGCCGTCTGCTCGCGCACCGAATAATTGTCCATCAAATGCTCGGTGTCGTGAAAATAGAGACGGCTCTCCACCGTCCCCCACGCCATTGCCTCCACCTGCCGGAAACCGAAATTCCACGACTCATCCCTCACCATGTCCATCGGCAGCGCCGGCGTCCCCGCATCACGCGTGTGGGAATACCCGCCATCCACTTCCACGAATCCACCGTCCGTCCGCCACGCCCCGAAAAACTCGTGGTGCGTCGTGTCAAACCCGGTCGCCGCGGCACGCCCGCCCGGAACCCTCAGGTCATCCGCCGTCGTCCCGCTGCCACGGTAGGAAAAACTCCCGTCACCCGCAGCCCACGTCACCTCCGCCATCCCCGATACCGCGTCCTGGTTTCCTGAAAAAGAAACCCCCAGCTCGCCGCTCAGCAGGCTCTGCCCCTCGTCCGCAAACACCGGCTCCAGCCGCCGGACACTCAGCGAACCCCCAATCGCATCCCCACCCTCGCTCACCGGGGAAATCCCCGCATACAGCGCCATCACATCGCCCGCCGCCGGCTTCGCATAGTGCAGCGGAGGATCCATGTGGTTCGGGCACGCCGGAGTGATCGTCATTCCGTTCACACGCACGTTCACCCGGTCGCCCGTCAGTCCGCGCAACTGCAATATCCCCGTCTGCGAACCATTCCGCGCCACCGCCGCACCCGGCATCCGGCGCGCCATCTCCGCCGCATCCGGATTCGTCAGCACCTCCGTGCCCACCACCTTGCCGGTGAAACTCCAGGACTCCGTCACGCCCTCGCCGGTCACCACCAGCGGATCAAGCGTCTGCACGGCCAGCTCGGCCGCAATACTCACCGGCAGCACGCACACACACGCGGCTCCGGACACTACTACTTTGGAAAAATTCATGAGATCGATTGAAAGAAAATGTTAGATTATGCAAATCCAGGAGCACCCGCGCGCATCCACGCCACGGGACCGCCCCAATGGGAAAAAGGAACAATGAAAAACGCCCGGATCCACCGGCGTCACATCGCCGGCTGCCGGATCAATACCGCCGCGAATCCGGCGGGCATGGGAAACATCACGCCACCACCTCCGGCGGCGGCAACGGCGGCAGATCGCGCCCCCGTCCCCACAGCAGAACCACATGCACGCCAGCCGGCGGCACCGTCCCGCACTCCCGCGCGCCGGGCACCGGCGCCACCCGCGGCGGAACCATCTCCGCCCACTTGAAATCCTTCTTCATCTTCCCCGGACTCCGCTCCAGCGGGTCCTGCCGCTTCTTCTCATCCTCCCGCATCGCCTCCGCCTTCACGCACATCGCACACGGATGCCGGCCGTCAAACGTCTCCGTCACCCCGCGCACCAATCCCCGCTCCTGCGTATAGCTCACCAGCATCCGCGCCCACGCCACCTCCTGCGTCACCAGCGCCGGCCCCTGCATCAGCAGCACCAGCAACACCGCAACCCCGCACATCCACCACCGACCGACCCACGCGATCACCACATCCTCAAACCCCAGCCAAGCCCCCACACCCCTCCTCAAGAGGCGGTGGCAGACAGACAACTGATTCGCGGCGGGCATCCGCCCACGAGAATGCCCCACCCGCCCATTCCCTCAAGAATCATTTCCACGCATTCCCTGCCTGCGCTATCATCCGCCCGCCATGCAAAACCCCGTCACCCAGGAAAAACTCGACACCCTCGCCAACCGCATGGCCGCCATCGGCATCCGCGAGGAAGACCTGCTCGAAAAATTCATCCGCGGATCAGGCTCCGGCGGCCAGAAAATCAACAAAACCAACAACTGCGTCTTCCTCAAACACCTCCCCAGCGGCGTCGCCATCAAATGCCAAATGGACCGCTCGCGCGAAATGAACCGCTACCTCGCACGCCGCGAACTCTGCCTCGAACTCGAAAAAATCCGCGACGGCAAAGCCAAAGCCAAATCCCAGGCCATCGAAAAAATGCGCCGCACCAACCGCCCCCGCTCCCGCCGGTCCAAACAACGCTCGGTCAACGACAAGCGCCTCCAATCCCGCAAGAAAGACCTCCGCCGCCCACCCTCCGCCGACTAAGCCCCGCCACAAAAAGATCCCGGAGGGATCACCGCCAGTAGCCGGGGGTCGAGCGCAGCGACACCCCCGGACCCCACGCCCCCAAATTCATCGCATCCCGGCAGGGATGCCAGCGCCGCGCTTCACGGCTTGCGTCATCGATTCATCAACAGGATCGGATGGGGTCATGGGGATTGCGCCCCATGACCCTTCCACACCACCGGACATGCGGTTTTCCGCATCCGGCGGTTGAACCCAGCTTCTATTCACCTGCCGACTCCAGATGCTGATGCGACTTCC
>JAUTCT010000010.1 GCA_030673875.1 Verrucomicrobiota bacterium JB025
TTTCGGCTCACTCACCTCACGGTGGCGACCTTGCCTTTCACTACGGTTGCTGTCACTCAGTCCGTCCAATACGTTTCAATTGTTAAGTTCATGCCCATGCCGGGCACACTAGGGACGTTCCGGTGAAACGTCCGCGCCCGGTCGCCTTGCCGCGCCCGGGCACAAACGCCCGCAGCGGTGCGTCCCTATCGTTCCCCTCCATCCGCATCCGGCCGCGGATTTCCCCCGCCCGCACTCGCCCGGTATTCCCGCGGGCTCATCCCGAAGTGCGCGCGAAACGTCCGGAACAAATGGTTCGGCCGCGTGTAGCCGGTCATCGAGGCAATGTCGGTGATGCTCTCGTCCGTCGTCTCCAGCCGCTGCACCACCACCCGCAACCGCGTCCGCACCAGCTCCTGGTTCACCCCGCGCCCCAGCTCCCGCCGGAACGCCTTCTCCAGCACCCGCCGGTTCACCCCCACCGCATCCGCCACATCCCCCACCGACAGGGTGTTCCGCCCGTAATGGTCCCAGATGAACCGCAGCGCCCGCGCCACCCGGCCGTCGCCCACCGCCAGAATGTCCGTGCTGCGCCGCTTCGCGATCCCCTTCGGCGGCACCCGCAGAATCTCCGCCGGCGCCTCCCCGCCGTCCATCAGCCGGTCCAGCAGCGCCGCCGCCTCATAGGCCATCCCCTCCAGATCGTGCCGCACGCTTGAGAGCGGCGTGTTGATCGACTCGCACAGCATCGCGTCATTATCCACCCCCAGCACCGCCACCTCGTCGGGCACCGTCACCCCCGCCTGATCGCACGCCGCCACGATGTCCGCCGCCACACAATCGTTGTAGCAAAACACCGCCAGCGGCTTCGGCAGCCGTGCCAGCTCCTCGGAAACGATCCGCCGCCGCGCCGCCCAGTCCTGCCACCCGTCGCCACCCTGCTCCCAGTGGCTCGTCGGCAGTTCGCGGAACGACACCCCCGCATCCGCCAGCCCCGCCCGAAACCCCGCCCGCCGCTCGCGGTTCGGCACGTCGTCCCGAAACGGCACCCACAGACAGTGCCGGAACCCGCGCTCGACAAAATGCGCCGCCGCCAACTGCCCGATCCGCTCGTTGTCCGCCGCCACCCGCGGCACATCGATGTCATCACGCACCAGCGAAATCTCCACCACCGGCGCCGGATTCCCCAACACAAACTCCGCCAGATCGTCCCGGTTCCCCACAAACGACAAAATCCCGTCCCCCTGCCAACCCAGCGGCACACTCCCGGTGTAAACCATGTCCGTCACCAAATGCCACCCGTTCTCCCGCGCAAACCGCGCCGCCCCAACGTAAAACCCATGGTGGGTGTCGGTCAGCGCCAGCAACACGGACTTCTGTTTCTTCGGTGCTTCCATGCGGTCAAATTCGTTCATTCAAAAGCAAACCAAGTGAGCAAACCACAAAACCCTCCGTGAAATCCGTGCAATCAGTGGTTCCCACCCGCCAAACCCGATCCCCCTCTCGTCGCCCCGCGTCCACCCGCGGCATCTGCAGTTTGATTTCTTCCATATCGGTCCGATGAGTTCCTCTCCACCCCATCCAATACCAGCAAATCCCCGATCGCAATTCGCGAAATGAATCATTTTCCCGCAAAAAGGCACCTCACTGGGACTAATACCTGCTCCATCGTCACCGTATCAGGACACACACCGGGGAAATCGCCCCGCTTCTTCCATCACCGCATCCATCGAATCCACACCACACACCATGATTGACCGCCTCCTCTCCGCAGCTGGAGTCAGCCTGCTCGCCATCATGAACGCCAACGCCCTCCCACTTCCAGTTCCAGATCGCGGCTTCGTCAGCTCCGAACCCGCAACCACCTGGGAGGAAGGCCTGATCACCGGCAATGGCACCATCGGCACCAACATCCTCAGCAAGCCGCTCGACGAACGCATCATCTTCACCCATGAGCGACTGTTCATGCCGATGGGCAAACCCCACGTCCCGCCGGACCAATCCGCCCACCTGCCGGAACTCCGCAAACTCATCGCCGAAGGCAAATACAAGGACGCCGAAGAACTCCAGTTCAAGCTCTCCAAACAGGATGGCTTCATGTACCCGGACTTCTTCGTCCCCGCCTTCGACCTCACCATCAAATCCGAAGCCGCCGGCGATATCCGCGACTACGCCCGCTCGGTCGACTTCCAGAAAGCCGAAGCCGTCGTCCACTGGGCCGACGACCGCGGCGCCTTCGAACGCCGCACCTTCGTTTCCCGCAAGGACGGCGTCGCCGCCATCCTCCTCACCGGACCCGAAGCCGGATCACTCGACTGCAAACTCAAGCTCGAGACCCGCGAACTGAGCACCGAACTCAACGACGACTCCGACATCAACAAGCGCTCCGACGAAAGCTTCAAAGAGCACTTCGGCGACATCAAGAGCACCTCCACCAAGGACTCGCTCGGCTTCAGCGCACGCTTCCTCCGCTCCTACCCCGGCAGCATCCAGTCGCTCCAGGGCGAAGCCCGCGTCGCCGTCACCGGCGGCACCAGCGAACCCCAGGACGACGGCACACTCGTCGTCAAGGGCGCCGACAAAATCCTCCTGCTCGTCGACATCCACCTCATCAAGGACAAGGCGCCGACCTCGAAACTCGCCGCCCTGCCGGCCGACTACGACACCCTGCTCGCCGGCCACGTCCCGCTCCACTCCGAGCTCTTCAACCGCATGAAGCTCGACCTCGGCGGCGGTGCCGACCACCAGAAAACCACCGAGCAACTGATGGAGGAATCCACCTTCGAAAACATGAACCTCGCGTGGTTCGAGAAACAATTCGACGCCGGCCGCTACAACATCATCTGCGCCACCGGCGAACTCCCGCCCAACCTCCAGGGCGTCTGGGGCGGCACCTACGTCCCCGGCTGGGCCAGTGACTACACCCACAACGGCAACGTCCCGTCCGCCATCGCCAGCATGCTCATGGGCAACACCCCGGAGCTGATGCTCGCCTACATCAGCTACATCGAGTCGCTGGTCCCGGACATGCAGCTCAACGCCAAACACTTCTACGGCGCTCGCGGCATCGTCCTGCCGTCCCGCACCTCCACCCACGGCTACAACAACGCCTTCGCGAAAAACTTCGCCGGCGGCATGTGGGTCACCGGCGCCGCATGGGCATCCCACTTCTTCTACGACTACTACCTCCACACCGGCGACGAATCCTTCCTCCGCGAGCGCGCCCTGCCGTTCATGGAACAAGCCGGCCTGTTCTTCGAGGACTACCTCTACGAAGGCCCGGACGGGAAATTCATCTTCTCGCCCACCCAGTCGCCCGAAAACTGGCCCGAAGGCTCCACCTCCCAGGCCACCTTCAACGCCACCATGGACGTCGCCTCGTCAAAGGAACTCTTCAACAACCTCATCGCCGCATCCCGCAAGCTCGGCGTGAACGAAGACAAAATCCCCGTCTGGGAGCAAATGCTCGCCAAAATGCCTGAATACCAGGTCGCCGAAAACGGCATCATCAAGGAGTGGCTCACGCCAAAACTCGGCAACCACGACGCCCACCGCCATTCGTCCCAGCTCTACCCGCTCTACGACACACTGCCGGAGGAAATCGACCGGAGCCCCGAACTCCGCAGCGCCTTCATCAAGAGCGTCGAAGACAAACTCGAACGCTACTGGAAGGACAACGAACGCGGATTCATGTCATTCGGCATCGTCCAGCTCGGCCAGGTCTCCGCCAGCCTCGGCTACGGCGAAATCGCCCACCACTGCCTCAAACACCTCGTCTACGGCTTCTGGCTCGACAACCTCGCCTCGATGCACAACCGCCGCTCGCTCTTCAACATGGACATCAGCGGCGGCCAGCCGTCGGTGGTCATCAAGATGCTCGTGTTCTCCCAGCCCGGTGAAATCAAACTCCTCCCCGCCCTGCCCAAAGCATGGCCGAAGGGAACCATCGAAGGCGTGCTCTGCCGCGGCGCCATCGAAGTCAACCGCCTCCACTGGGACGGCAACACCGTCGAAGCCGAACTGACCTCCAAGTCCGACCAGCAAATCGACCTCGTCCTGCCCAAGCCGATCGCCGCCATCACCGGCGCCGAAACCAGCGAATCCGCCACCCCCGGCAGCCGCAAACTCACCCTGCCCGCCGGCAAGACGGTCTCGCTCAAAATCACCCTCAAACCGGAGTAAGAATCCCACCCGGACTCACGTTTTATTCGGACTGTTTCGTGCGGGTCCGGGGCGTCATCCGCTCCGGGCCCGTCACATTTCAACCAACCACCTTTTTCACTCACCTTTCCCTCACAACCACTCCGCAACCCCACTTATGAAAGCGATACTCACGCTCCTCGCCGCGTTCGCCCTGCCCGCCGCCGCCGGACTCACCCCCGTCGACCTCCAGTGCGAAGGCAAAGCCAACCCGCTCGCCGCCACCGCCACGCCCGAACTCTCCTGGCGCGTGGAATCCGATGAACGCTCACAGTTTCAAACCCACTACCAAATCCTCGTCGCCAGCACCCCCGAGCTCCTCGCCCGGGACAAGGGCGACCTCTGGGACAGCGGCAAAACCGAACCCGGCCGCTCGCCCTTCGTCGCCTACGCCGGAGCCCCGCTGAAAGCCGGCCAATCCTGCCACTGGAAAATCCGCAGCTGGGACAAACACGGCGAAGCCTCCCCATGGAGCGAACCCGCCGTCTGGGAAGTCGCCCCCACCACCCCCGCCGACTGGCAGGGCGCCCAATGGATCGACGACGGCAAATCCAACCCGACCAAGGACGAGGACTTCTACAAACCCGACCCCGCACCCCTCATGCGCCGCGAGTTCTCCCTCGCCAAACCCGTCGCCAAAGCACGCCTCCACGTCGCCGGCCTCGGCCTCTGCATGCCCAGCGTCAATGGCGAACGCGTCGCCGACCACGTCTTCGACCCGCCGTGGACCAACTTCGACAAACGCATCCTCTTCCGCACCCACGACGTCACCAAACAACTCACCGACGGCTCAAACTGCCTCGGCATCACCCTCGGCAACGGCTGGTACAACCCGCTGCCGCTCCGCATGTGGAGCCACCGCAACATCCGCGCATCCATCCCCACCGGCCGCCCGCGCGCCATCGCCCTGCTCGAAGTCGAATTCACCGACGGATCCAAACAATCCATCACCACCGGCCCCGACTGGACCACCACCACCGGACCCACCCTGAGAAACAGCATCTACCTCGGCGAAGAACGCGACGCACGCCTCGCCATCCCCGGCTGGAACACCCCGGGCTTCGACGCCAAGGACTGGAAACCCGTCCACGTCACCACCGACCCCCTCGAACCCCTCATGCCGCTGGCCATGCCCCCGGCACGCACCCTCGAACCCATCCCCGCCGTCGCCGTCACCACCCCGCAGCCCGGCACCCACATCGTCGACTTCGGCAAAAACTTCACCGGCATCCCCGAGATCACACTCACCGCACCCGCCGGCACCCGCGTCCTCTTCCGCTTCGGTGAAATCCTCAACCCCGACGGCACCCTCAACCCGCTCACCAGCGTCTGCGGCCAAATCAAGGGCATGCGCAAGGACAAGGACGGCAACGACGTCCCCAAAGGCGGCCCCGGTGCCCCGGAAATCGCCTGGCAACAGGACGTCTACATCACCCGCGGCGGCGACACCGAAACCTTCCGCCCCGACTTCACCTACCACGGCTTCCGCTACATGGAAGTCACCGGCCTGCCCGCCGCTCCCGCCACGGATGACTGCGTCGCCTTCCCCCTCCACACCGACCTCGCCCCCGCCGGCTCCTTCTCCAGCTCGAACCCGCGCCTCAACGACATCCAGGAAATCACCACCAACACCTTCCTCGCCAACGTCGTCACCGTCCAGTCCGACTGCCCCCACCGCGAACGCTTCGGCTACGGCGGTGACATCGTCGCCACCTCCGAAGCCTACCTCATGAACTTCGACATGAGCGGCTTCTACGCCAAAACCGTGCGCGACTGGGCCGACGCCGCCCGCCCCGACGGCCGCTTCACCGACACCGCACCCTTCGTCGGCATCGACTACTGCGGCATCGGCTGGGCCATGACCCACCCGCTCCTCGTCGACCAGCTCTACCAGCACTACGGCGATCGTAGCCTGCTCGACGAACAACTCCCCGCCGCACTCCGCTGGTTCTACGGCGAAGCCGACCGCCGCAAAAACGGCCTCGTCACCACCGGCCTCGGCGACCACGAAGCACTCGTCAGGGCACGCGGCCCCGTGCTCAGCACCCCCATGTTCGTCGACACCGCACGCCGCATCGCACGCCTCGCACGCGTCGTCGGAAACGAAACCGACGCCAAAAAACTCGACGCCCTCGCCGACGAATCCGCCGCCGCATGGAAAACCGAATTCCTCAAAAACGGCAAAGTCGCCGATGGCACCCAGACCAACCAGCTCTTCGCCCTCGGCTTCGGCGCCGCCCCGGCCGACGCCCGCACGGCAATCTTCGACCACCTCGTCGCCGACCTCACCGCCCCCGAAGACTCACCCCGCCTCACCACCGGCATCTTCGGCACCCGCATCCTGCTCGAGGAACTCTCGCAAAACGGCCGCTCCGACCTCGCCTACGCCCTCGCCAACCGCAACACCTTCCCGTCCTGGGGATGGATGCTTGAAAACGGCGCCACCACCCTCTGGGAACACTGGGCCGGCAGCGACGGCACCTTCTCCCACTCCCACCCGATGTTCGGCTCCGTCTCCGCATGGTTCTACCGCTGGCTCGGCGGCATCCAGCCCGCACCCGGCGCCGTCGGCTTCGACACCATCAACATCCGCCCGCAACCGGTCGGCGACCTCACCTGGGTCAAAACCACCCACCAGTCGGTCCGCGGACCCGTCATCTCCAACTGGCAGGTCGAAAACGGAACCACCACCTACGACATCACCATCCCGGCGAACACCACCGCCATCGTCGAACTCCCCGCCAAAGACGGCGAAACCCTCACCGAAAGCGGCAAACCCATCGCCGACTCCGGCCTCAAACTCCTGCCCACCGGAAACGGCACCCACAAAATCGCCATCGGCAGCGGCACCTATCAGTTCGTCACCAGCAAAGGCTGACAAACCAACCCGCCCACCCGCCTGCCCGCCTGGCAGAACCCCACCGCCTGGGCCACCCGGCCCTGCCGCCCCCACCCCACTCATCCCCCCCAAGGAGCGGCGATCTCCGAATCGCCGCCCCCCACCAGCCCGCAGGGCGCTACCCGCCAAAGCCCATCCGTCTTCATCGGTAGGGATGTCCGGCGACAATTAAAGCTGGGCGCTGACGACAATTAAAATTGACCCCTGGGTTGGTCGGATTTCGGGCGTTTTTGGCTTCAAGCTGGTTGACGCGTTGCGGGGTGGCGGGTGCCGCTCCGGGTTGTGGTCACTCGAA
>JAUTCT010000011.1 GCA_030673875.1 Verrucomicrobiota bacterium JB025
GAGCTCCGGAAAGTTGCCCACAAGAACCCGCCGCTCCGACGAGCTTCGTCCCGGCCCATTCTCGCGTCGGAACCTTGTGGACAACTTTCCTCCAAGGCGCTCCAGCGCTGCCGCCGGGTCACCGGAATCCACTCGACGGTCGGCCCGCTACCCACTAAATCCTCGGTTGTCCCGATTTTTTCCACCAGGCCATCCGCGTTGATCGTTGCGGAAAGCGGCGTCACCTTTGTGCCTGCCTTCATCGATTTCAGGCCGTCCACGATCACGCGGTCGCCCTCGTTGATTCCCTCATTGACGACCCAGTTGTTCTGATAGGTGCCGATATCCGAAAACTCAACCTCTGCCGCCACATCATCCTCGCCGACGACAAATGCAGTGAGCAGCCCCGCACTGTTGCGTGAGGCGGCACGCTGCGGCACCAGAAAGGCCTCCACCGTGCCCAATTCGATCTCTCCCCGCAGGAACATGCCGGGCAGCACAACGCGATCCGGATTGTCGAAGCGGAAGCGGATCGAAGCCGTGCCCGTGCTCGTGGAGACGGTTTTTCCCTTCGCGACCAGAACACCGGTGCTTTCAAAGATTTGCCCATCCTCCAGCTTCAGCTTGGCATCCAAGCTGTCTTTTTTAATCAAGGTGCCACTCTCGATCTCGTTGCGAATGGCCAGGATCCTGGCGCTGGATGTCAGCATCGTCACTTCAATCGGATCCAGCCGCGTGACAGTCGTCAGCGCGTCTGCTTGCGCATTGGTCACCAGGTCGCCAACCGATACACTCGCCGCTTCCGCCATGCCATCGATCGGGCTGGTGATCGTCGTCCAGGACAGTTGGGTGAGGGCATAGTCGAGCGCCGCCTTGGCCGATTCCAGAGTCGCCTTGCTGGTGGCCAAAGTCGCGCGGGCCTGCTCGACTTGCGCCGTCGTATAGCCGGAGCCCTCCAGACGGACCGCACGGTCGTAGGCTGCCTGGGTCACCGGAACATCCGCCTCAGCCGAAGTGACCGCGGCCTTCGCGGCGGCAACTGCGGCCACATAGCTCGCATCGTCCAGTTTGAACAAGGCGTCCCCTTTGGCCAGCGGGCGCTCAGGATCGTATAGAATTTCCTCAATCACCCCGTTCACCCGGGGACGGATGCTCACTTGCTGATAGGCAACCGCCCGCCCCGGCAGGCTGATCGTCCGCGGCACGGATTGCTTGGTCATCGTGACGACACCGACTTCCATCGGTGCGGACGGCGCGCCAGGAATCGGCTGGGCCAGGGCAAACGGCGCAGTCAACAAGCCGAGACCGGCCATGATGACGGGCATCCGATGCTCTATGAAAGATGTGGTTCTGTGTTGCATGAATTAAGGATTGGTTTTTCGGCGAAATGAAATTGTCTGCAGTCAGGCGGTGTTTTGAGATGGTGGATGGTTGTCGCGGGGGCTGCGGTGCTTGTGGTTTGGAGATGGTTTCTGGATGCAAATCCGGTCCTCGTTGGAGCGAGAAGCGGGGTCGAAGCACGCCGGCACCGTATGGAAGCCAACCTTAAGTTGCCGTTAAGAGACCACGTGAATTTTCAAGAAGGGCCTGCTGCGATCGGATTCATCGACCTGAGGGTGGTGGACGGTGGACTTTGGTTGGGGGCGGATGGGCTTTGGCCTGCCGCACGGGGCGTGCCCCGTCTGCCGTAAAGCGCCGGCGTGCCGGCGCAGTCCAAAAGGGGAGTGGTGGACGGTGGGCTTTGGTTGGGGGCGGGTGGGCTCTGGGCTGCCGCACGGGGCATGCCCCGTCTGCCGTAAAGCGCCGGCATGCCGGCGCAGTCCAAAGGGGTGGTGGACGGTGGGCTTTGGATGGGGGCGGATGGGCTTTGGCCTGCCGCACGGGGCGTGCCCCGTCTACCGTAAAGCGCCGGCATGCCGGCGCAGTCCAAAGGGGGGAGTGACGGTGGGCTTTGGTTGGGGGCGGATGGGCTCTGGCCTGCCGCACGGGGCATGCCCCGTCTACCGTAAGGCGCCGGCATGCCGGCGCAGTCCAAGGGGGGAGTGGTGGACGGTGGGGGGGCGAGGGTGCGGATCAGCGGTCGAGGAGGGCGAACTTGAGTTCGGCTTCGGAGACGACTTCGCCGTTGACGAGGCAGCGGGCGCGGGTTTGGCCGATGGAGCCGCGCATTTTGACGACTTCGGTTTCGATGAAGATGGTGTCGCCGGGGTGGACGGGGCGGCGCCATTTGACGTTGTTGGCGCTCATGAAGTAGCCGATTTTTCCGGTGTTTTCCGGTTTGCGGAGCATGAGGACCGAGGAGACCTGGGCCATGGCCTCGAGCTGGAGCACGCCGGGCATGATCGGGTGGCCGGGGAAGTGGCCGGGGAAGTATGGTTCGTTGATGGTGACGTTCTTGATGCCGGTGCACTTGTTTTCCGTGTCGCACTCGACGATGCGGTCGACCATGAGGAATGGATAGCGGTGGGGGAGGATGCGGAGGACTTCGTTGATGTCGAGCACGCTCTCGCCGTCCGGGAGGACGACGTCGGACGGGACCATGGAGCGCATGCGGAGGTATTCCTCGCGGAGTTTTTTGGCCATCTGGGTATTGGGGCCGTGGCCGGGGGCGATGGCGATGACGTGGCCGAGGATGCGGACGCCGGCGAGCATGAGGTCGCCGATGATGTCGAGCGCCTTGTGGCGGGCGAACTCGTTGTGGAAGCGGATTTTCTCCTTGGACATGATTTCCTCGCCGCGGATGACGACCGCGCTTTCGAGGGATCCGCCCTTGATGAGGCCTTTTTCGAGGAGGGGTTTGACGTCCTCGTAGTAAACGAAGGTGCGGGCGTCGGAGATTTCCTTTTCGTAGGTTTCCGGGGTGACTTCGGTGGAGAAATACTGGGTGAAGCGGCCGTCGGGGCCGACGTTGGTGACGGAGACCTTGAAGGTTTTGCACGGGACGATGGTGATGATCGTGCCGTTTTGGGTTTCGAGGTGGATGGGTTCGCGGATTTCCCAGACCTTGCGGGGTTGGGATTGCTCGACGATGCCGACCTTGTTGATGAGTTCGACGAACGGGCGGGCGGAGCCGTCGCCGATGGGCGGCTCGTTGGCGTCCATTTCGATGATGGCGTTGTCGACGCCCATGCCGGTGAGGGCGGAGATCACGTGTTCGACGGTGTGGACCTTGACGGAGCCTTCGGCGAGGGTGGTGGCGCGTTCGACGGTCTGGACCTTGTCGGCGCTGGCGGCGATGAACGGTTGGTCGTCGAGGTCGATGCGGCGGAATTTGAAGCCGTGGCCTTCCGGCGCGGGTTTGAGGGTGAGGGTGACTTTTTCGCCAGTGTGGAGCGAGGTGCCTTCAAGCGATGCGTGCGAGGCGAGCGTGCGTTGGAAAACAGCGGACATGAAGGGAAGTGTCCGGGTTGCGGGGCTCACGATCAAGCCGGAATCGTGGGGGTCGCCATGGGGAGTGGAGTGCGCCAGGGTGCGCGGGATACGGACTGGAGGACGGCCGGCGACTGCTGTCGGTGGCTGTCGGCGGGGTGAGGGGTGGCGTTGCCTGCAGGAGTCTTGCCCTGTGATTTGCCCTTCATATAGGGGGGAGACATGTGATGGTATTTTTCGCAGGTTGTTATGGTTGGGAATAAGGGGGGGCGCTGGTCACCCGGGCGACATGCCCGTTCGCGGTGAGACGGTGCGCCCTCCGGTGCTCCCGACTGAATCGGTTTGAATTTACGATTCCAACAACAGAAACCCCGATAAACCCCATGAAATCAAAACCCGGAAAGCTGCTCGTCATGAGCACGTTTCTTCTCGCTGCCGGCAATGCCCCGGCCCAGGACCAAGCCAACATACCGATTGGTGACGGTGGAACGATTCTCGGCGCCGGAGTCAACAAGGACATCAGTGGTTCGTTGACTGCGGAGACCGGAAATATGTATAGCATTGCCAACACGGCGGATGTGATCGGCATGGAATATTTCACGTATTCCTCGATTGCCGCGGGCGGGAGTCTTCCCGAGACGATCCAGCCGGGAACGTATGCGCTGACGCTGCGGGTTGGGGACATCGGAGCTGCGGAATTTCCGGGGCTGAACGATCTTTCCACGGCCACCAACACGGATCCGGGAGTGGTTGCCGGATTTTTCACGACCCTCGGGACCAATGCCGACACCCATCTCCGCGCGCAGGAGTCGAAGAACCAGATGTTCACCGAGTTCAACGCGGTTGCCGGGGTGAGCTATGGCGCGCCGGTCGAGGCGGACCCCGGTGACGCGGAATGGACGACCTGGACGTTCCGGTGGACGGTGGCGAGCGGCAGTGCGGTGGTCGGCAGCGATCCGTATTTCGCGGTTTACGGCCATTCGCGTCAGGTTAAGGCCTGAATGCCTGATTCTATCGAGGATATCCGCACGCGCGTGTCCCGCTTGATGTGCCGGACATCAAGCCATTGCTCGAAGAGCCCAAGTTCTGCGATGTCGACCACTCCGATCAGATAGGA
>JAUTCT010000012.1 GCA_030673875.1 Verrucomicrobiota bacterium JB025
CCTCCTCCAACTCGCCCGCCGGAGAGCACGCGGATACCGGCGCTTCGAGAACTTCCGCGCCATCGCCTACTGGATCGCTGGCGGTCTCGTGATCCCGACATGCCATCCCTCAACCCACTAAATTCTCAGGAGCGCCATGAAAACCATACGAATCACCACATGCATCACCGCGTTGTTCCTGTTCACCGGCACCGCGTTTGCCCAGGGAGGACCCGGATCGAACGGCCGCGGATTCGGCAGAGGTGCCGCACGCTCCGACGGCAGCACCGCCAACCAAACCGAACAAACCCGGAATGGCAATGGCTCACAAGACGGCAGCGGCCAACAGGCCAGGCAACGCCAACGCAACGGCTCGTGCAACGGCACCTGCAGTGGTCAGGGAAATGGCAGGGGAAATGGGAGGGGAGACGGCCAAGGAAACGGCAGGGGCCAAAGACGCGGAAATGGCAACGGCTCACAAGATGGCAGCGGCCCGCGCGGTGGGACTGACCAGTGCCCGGCCGGAACCTGAAACCCCGCCCCGCGGAAACGGTCCGCGCGGTTTGCGCAAGGCCGCCGGACCCGCTCGCGCATCAAGCCACTCCCGACTCTCAAGAACCCCCAACTCCATTGACCCGGAGCCAACACCAATTGCCATGAAAACCATCACTCTCCTCGCCCTCGGATTCCTCGCCATCAGCTCGATTGCCCGGGGCTCGGGCGCCGCGGACCTCATCCGCCTTTACGAAGAGGAAGTCCTCGCTCACGACCTGTATGTCGCCCTCGGCAAGGTCCACCCGGAGATCATGCCCTTGCGCAACATCCCGCGCTCGGAACTGATGCATCGCAAGGCGATGGCCGCCGTGCTCAAGGCCGATGGCATCCCCCTGCCCAAGCCCCCGGCCGGCCGCCGGTTTGTGAGCGCCGGATTGGACGAAACCTTCGCCACATGGCTGGCGGAGGGCATCAAATCCGAAGCGGCTGCCTGCCGCGTGGGAGTCCGCCTGGAAGACCACGACATCGCGGACCTGCGCAAAGCCCAGCTAGATTTTCCCGCCCACAAGGACGTCTTCGCCCGACTCGAAGCCGCATCGAACAATCATCTGCGCGCGTTTCACCGGAACCTCATGGCGCGCGGCGGAGCCTACACGCCCGAGGCGCTTCCCGCCGCCGACCTCAAGGCGATCCTCGATGGAACCAAGTCCCGCGGCCCGGCGCCCTGCGGAGCCGCAACCCGCCGTTGAACACATCCGTCCATGTTATGTTAGCACGTTCTGACCGGCCGGAAATTCCGTCAAAATGACAATTTCGTCATCCATTCACCCGACTTCCCTTCATTATCCGATGATTGATTTCTCCCGTAACGCTTCACAAGGGAGCGTCACCCCAAAAACACCAAATAAAACCAAACAAATGAAAGCACTACGCATCACCACATGGCTCGCCTCCGCATGGCTCACGACAGGACTTGCCTTCGCTGGAAACGAACCCGCACCCATCGCCAACACCTCCCAAGCCAACCCCGAAAGCGCGACCCTCGCCAAGGGCCAGCAAAAACGTGGCGGCGCCCGTGACGGCAGCGGTGACAACTGCAAGGACGACACCCTCGCCAAGGGCAAACAGAAACGCGGTGGAGCCCGTGACGGCACTGGTGACAACTGCAAGGACGCCACCCTCGCCAAAGGCAAACAGAAGCGTGGCGGTGACCGCAAACGCGACGGCAGTTGCCAGCAACTGGCTTGATAGTATCTAACGAAGAGAAACCCGGGGTGTCCTGATAGGGCATGCCCGGGAATTTTTTTGGGGCTCGGCAACATCGGCCCGGCCAACCCGCAGGGCGGAATGCCGCTGCTTCCCGGTCACCGGTGCGACGCCGCGTGATCCAATGGCATTCGCAGGACAAACCCCGTCCAGCCCGGCCGGCTTTCCGCAAGTTCCAGCTCGCCGCCGTGGGCGCGGACGATCTCGCAGGCCAGGCTGAGCCCGAGCCCGATGCCGTCCACCCGGCGCTGGCGCGCGGCGTCCACCCGGTGGAAACGCGTGAAAATCCGCTCCCGGTCCGCCTCCGGAATGCCGGGGCCGGAGTTGCCAATGCTCATCTCCGCCATGCCGTTCTGAATCGTAAGTCGAATCCGGATTACTCCGTCGGGCTCGTTGTATTTCACCGCGTTGACGAAAAGATTGAGCAGCGCGGTATGCAACAAGGACGGGTCGGCCCGCAGCGTCACCCCCGGCGCGAGGGACACATCAATCCGCAGGCGTTTCTCCTCACCGAGGACGCGGGTGTCATCGGCGATGTCCTCCAGGATGGCGGTTAGGTCGACCGGTTCGAGCGCGGGAACCAACTGGCCGGCATCCGCGCGGGCGAGCATGAGCAGACTGCGGGTGATGGTCTTGAGCCGCTGGGTTTCCTCCAGCAGGTTGTTGAACGTTTGTTGCTCCACGGACCCGGGGCGGGCCTCGTGCAGCGCGTTTTCCAGCTCGCCCTGCATGATGGCGAGCGGGGTCTTGAGTTCGTGCGAGGCATCGGCGCTGAAGCGGGTGGCCTGGTGGAAACTCGCCTCCAGCCGGTCCATCATCCGGTTGAGCACCTCGATCACGCGCGTGATTTCCGGATCCTCGTGAGAAATCGGGATCCGCTGGTCGAGCCCGCGCGCGGTCACCTGCGCGGCGGTGGTGGCGATCATCCTCATCGGCCGCAGCGCCCGCCCCGCGACCAGCCAGCCGCCGAGCCCCACCAGAAACAAGGCGGCCGGCAGCGCCAGCAGGAAGGCATTGCGCAGGTGGTCGAGTTCGGCACGGGCGGCCGCCTCGTTGAGGCCGACCGCCAGCAGGGTGTCCGCAGTGCCCAGCAGGCCGATCCGCCACGGGCCGCTCCGGGTTTCGAGCGACTGGAATTCCGGGATCCGGGTGAAGGCAACCTGGTTGGCGCCGGGGCCCATGCCGCGTCCCTGGCCGCCCCACCCGCGGCCACCGCGGAAACCGCCGCCGCCATTGGAGGACTCCGGCTGGGCGTCCGGGGCGGTTTCGAGTTGCCAGTCCAAGGCGTTGGCATCGAGGTCCCCGGGCCACCCGGGCGACGTGTAGAGCACGCTGCCGTCGGATGCGTCCCTGGCTTGCAGGATCACCTGGTTGCCGAAACCCTCGCCAACGATGAATTCCAGGTTTTCATCCAGTCGTTTGAAGTCCCGGCGGTTGCTGATCCAGCCGGGGTGGCTGGAGCCGAACGACCGGATCGAGGTGTCCAGGCTTTCGAGTTTCTGGCGGGAAACCAGCAGCCATGCCGCCAGCCCGAACGCGAGCAGCACCATGCCGGAAATACCGGCCGAGAGCAGCGCGATCTTGAGGCGGAACGAGGGCGCTTTCATGAGTCCTGTTTCATGCGGTAGCCCACTCCGCGGATGGTCTCGATGAGTTTTTCCGGGGCCTCCGCATCGACCTTCTTGCGCAGGCGCTGGATATAGACATCCACCAGGTTTGTGCCGGGATCAAAATCATAACTCCACACCTGTTCGCAGATTTGCGCGCGGGTCAGCACCCGGCCGGGTGACCTCGCGAGGAGCTCGAGCAGTGAAAACTCGCGGGCGGTGAGTTCGATGTGGCGTCCGCCACGCGTCACCTCGCGGGTGAGCAGGTTGATGGTGAGGTCGGCGATGGCCAGGATGCTCTGGCCGGCACCGGCGGCCCGGCGCGTGACCACATGCAGGCGGGCGATGAGTTCCTCGATGAAAAACGGCTTGGTCAGGTAGTCGTCGGCGCCGAGGTTGAGTCCCTCGATGCGTTCGTTGAGTTCGCCGCGCGCGCTGAGCAGCACCACCGGCAGCGGCATCTTGCGCTCGCGGATGCTCCGCAGGATGCTCAGCCCGTCCCGGCCGGGCAGCATGATGTCGAGCACCACCGCATCATACGGCCGCGTCGTGAGCAGCGTGAAACCCTCGTCGCCGTGGTGGCTCACATCCACGACGAAGCCCTGTGCCTCCAGTCCCTTGCGGATGAAGGAGGCGATCTTCTTTTCGTCTTCAATGACCAGGATTTTCATGACGGCCGGTCTCGATCCGACTGTTGATAGCGCGGCCGGGTCCGCTTGCACAGGAGGAAAGCGTGGGTCGGGCACCAGGGCGATCAAGCGAAGGAACCACCCACTCAAGAAGCGCCAATAAGAACCACGGATTTAGACTGATTAGACGGATTTCACTGATTTTTTAAGACCGTTGAGGGTGAAGAACTCCCAACTCGCGAGACATTCGGAGCACCATGGCTTCCCAGATAGAGAAGCATCAGTGAATTCAGTGGTTCTGCTGCCGAGCTGATCAAGCGTTTCGCCCTAACTTGATCGCCCTGGGTCCGGCACCACCTGCACGGGCGTTTCGTTTGCCGCCGCCGGGTGGTTCGCGTGGCAGCGCGCCCTGCGCATCCCGGGACGCCCGATTCACCCGCCAACCGGCAGTGGCTGCTCCGAGCGGTGATGGAGATAGATGCAGGCCAGGCTGAGGCCGGTCAGCAGGTGCCACCATGAGTGCCCCTGAAACCAGGTGTCGGGTCCGCTGAAACGGCCGGCCACGTCGAGCTGCCGGCAAACCACGCCGATGACCAGCGCGATGGTGCCCGCCATCAGCCAGCCGCCGGCAAATCGCCAGCGCGACTGGAACCGGTCGCTCACGCCGAGAGCCAGCACCGCCAGAATCAACGACGGCAGAACCACGCCGGCTCGCATCGACCACTTGAATTGATAGAGCAGGAAACAGGCGAGCACCGCCACGCCGGACAAGACCGGCCATGTAGGAAAAGCCCCGGCCTGACCGGGCCAGCGAAGCAGCGGCCGCCGGCGACCGACGCCAATCGCAATCCACACCACCAGTGGCGCATACATCGCGGCCACGTCGAGTTGCTGCCCGAAGCGGGTCATCGAGGCGTGAAACAATCCGCTTCCAACACCGAGATAACAACAAGCCGCAGCAAACAGAAAACTCAGGACAGGCGTGCGGACGAGGTAGTTGTCGTCCGCCGACCGGGTGCGCCGCAAATCATGCCAGCCATAGGCAAACGCAACCAATCCGACCAGCACGTAGGCGAGGTTGGACCAGGTGTTGGCGCAGGTGCGGAAGATCTCATCCGGTCGCACGCGTTCGGCGTAAATCGGCTTGCGCAACTCGGCGGCTTCCGCCCAGCCGGCCCAGGCCGTCGCCCCCGTGGATGATCGGTTCACGCCGACGAGCAACAACACCAGCAGAATCATGACTCCCGCCACCACGGCATGGGAGGACCAAGGCAACTTCATGCGGTCCGCAGTGCCGACGGCACGCGGCAGGGATTTTCCGGAGGCACTGGTCATGAGCGAATCATGACGAATGGTGATTTTTCTGTCTGCGCGGGTCAAGATCGACCGAGCACGCGGGAGATTGCACGCAATCCGCAATCTGATCAGGACAAACTTTCATGTTGGCGGCCGCGCGGCGAATGGACTGGTTTGCCCGACGTGCGGCAGGCTGGGCAACGCGCATGGAGTGCGGGGCGGGCGCCGGTGGGCGATCAAGCGAAGGAACCACTCACTCAAGAAGCGCCAATAAGAACCACGGATTTAGACTGATTAGACGGATTTCACTGATTTTTTAAGACCGTTGAGGGTGAAGAACTCCCATCTCGCGAGACATTCGGAGCACCATGCCTTCTTGGTCCGAGAACCATCAGTGAATTCAGTGCAATCAGTGGTTCTGCTGCCGAGTTGATCAAGCGTTTCTCCCTGACTTGATTGCGCTGGCGGGCGGCGGTGGCTTTTTGGCGTGCAGATCGGTGCCGGTTTGGTAGGGGTGATTGATGAAATTCCCGGATGATTGCGATATGGGCGGGGTCGGTCGCCGGGGAGCATCCGGGTGGCCGGCGGTTCCGCCGGTGACGGTCATGGAGTCCTGCCACCGATTGATGCGATGACTGCGAAGGTGACATTGGTTTCGTTTGTCGGCGTGCTGGCGTTTCTGGTTTATTCCGCGAATCGCGGGCAGCTGCCCGAGGTGCTGTCGTTCTATCAGGTGATTCCGATGGGCGACAAGGTCGGGCACTTTTTCCTGATGGGCGTGTTCGCGTTTCTCGCCACCTTGGTTTCGGGTTCGAGGAGGATTGCGGCGGGTGGTTTGGCGGTTCCGGTTGGTGCGGCGATCGTGTTTCTGGTGGTGGCGCTTGAGGAGCTTTCCCAGATATTCGTGCCGGCCAGGACGTTTTCGTGGCTGGATTTAACCGCGGATGTCGCGGGGATCGCGGCATTTGGCTGGCTTGCGGTTCGGTTGACCGGCCGCAAGGGGGTGGCGCGGGCCGGAACGGCCGAAGGCGATGAGTCGGACGACGGTGCACGGGTGGTCGATTTGAACCGGTAGCGGAGGCTGCAGGTGGGAAGCAACGGAGGATGCGGCGTTGTTTTTAGGTTTCCGCGGTTCCTGCAGGATCCGCCCTGTCACAGCCGGACGTTTCGGAGAAACGTCCCTGCCTGGTGGGGTGATGTGGCCCGTGCTTCGAGCCGAAACCCGCGTGAGTCACGGCGACTCGGCCGCCGGGTTCTGGATCGACCCGATGACCTGCTGGCGGAGCTCCGGGTCGGTGATGGCGGCGGCGCTGCCGAGGGCGGCTTGCGGATTCACATTGCGGATCGCCCTGGCGTAGGCGGCCACGCTGGCGTCCATCGCGGGGGAGGCTTCGTATTGGTTGAGCCAATCGGCGGCGGTGCCGGGGTCGATCAGGGTGAACTGGCCGATCACGGCGGGCATCAGGGAGAGCTTGAGGTTTTCGTCGGTCAGCTTGCTGGCCCAGGCGAAGGCGTCGGCCGAGTGGCGCTGGCTCCATTGTTCCGTGAGGGAAAGGAGCGCGGCCTGGCGGTCGCCTTGGTCCGGCAGATCCATGGCCCAGGAGATTCCGCTTTCGGTCGCATCCGACTGGCCGGCCTTGGTGGCGGCGGTTTGCACGGCGGTGCGGCGGGTTTCCGGTTGTTCGATGGCTGCTGCCCATTCCCTGACCGCCTCTTGGTCGGCCGGATACCAGTCCTGCAGGAGCACCTCGATGGCGGCGGTGTGAACCGGGCTGGCGGCACCTTGTTGCAAGGTTTTCGCCGCGAGTTGAGGGTCGGATTGGGCAAGTCCGGAGACCAGCGAGAGCAGGAAATCCGGGGGATCGATGCCATCGAGGAAGGGCGGGTGGGCGGAGGGATCGCTTTGGCGGCCGTCGAGTGCCGTGGCTAACAAACTTGCGGCGGCCGGGGGATTGGATGCGGCCCATTGCATGAAACTTTCCGCGACGCGCTGCGGGTCGTGGCGTAGGGATTCGACGCGGCGGACTTCGGCGAGGGCGGTGAGGGGATCGTTTTCCAGCCAGGCGGCGAAGAGCGCGGCGAGGAAGCGGTTTTTCTCGGACTTGTCGGCGGTGGATTCGATGGCTTCGATGGCGGCGAGGAAGTCCGCGCGGGTCCGGCAGGAGTCGAGCAGGTCCAGGAGGGCGAGGGTGCGGGTGGCGGCGTTGTCCCCGGCGGACGTGCGCAGGATCGCGCGGCTGCGGTTGCGGAAATCCGCCCGGGAGGTGGCCGTTTCAGGCGCGGGTTGGGACGTGTGACGACCGGCCATGAAGGCGAGCGGCAGTGAGGCGGCCGCGATCCAGCAAAGTGCAGCGGTGGGGGTTTTCATTCGAAGGATTGCAACAATTTCTCGCGGATGGATGGGGGCATGTTGCTTTCGCGTTCCAGAAAGCGTTTGGCGGCCTGTGGATCGCGGCTGAGCCAGAATCGGCCGACTTGTTCAAAGGTCTCGTCGCGCAGTCCGGCGCGTGTGATGGCGGCGACTTGTGAAAACGCCCTGTCTGGATCGATGCCCACCGTGCTCCAGGAGATCGAGCGCGCGGCGAGGTCGGTTTCTGGTTGTCCGGCGCGTGCCGAGAGCCAGTCACCGGCGGCAAGCGGATCGATCCTTGCCCAGCGGGTTCCGATTTCTCCGAAGGCGGTGGTGCGGGTGGCGGGGTCCTGCAATCCGGCGGCCCAGTCGGCGGCGGCCGCGGGATCGGACTGGCTCCAGCGGGCGGCGATGCCGGTGCACGCGGCATTGCGTTCCTGCGGTGACGGCAGGGATTGTGCCCATGATTGGGCGGCTTCGAGTTGGTCGGCCGTGAGGTTGGCGGTGAGCTTGCCGATTGCCTGTTCCCGGAGGAGGGAATCCGGCAGGGCGGCGACCTGGGCGAAGGCATGTTCGAGGCTGATGCCGGTCCAGGCACGGAGCAGGAACTCCAGCGAGCCGTTGCGCTCCGGGCTGGCGGGGGCGTCTAGCAGGATCTTGAGCGCCGCAGCTGGATCGCTCGTGGAAAGGCCGCGGATGAGACCGGCTAACAGGTAGTCGCGGGATTCACCGGGTGCGACGGGCTGGGTATCTAGCCAGGCTTTGGCGGCGGCGGGGTCATTGCGCGCCCAGGCGCTGAGGGCGGAAAAGAGATAGGGGTTCCGGGCGTCGTTGAGATCGAGTGTTGCCAACCAATCGGTGGCGGCCTACGGGTCCCGGGTGGCCCAGACATCGGCCAGCATGAACATGGCGTCGTGGCTGCGCGGGTCCTGGAGGGATGGCAGCATTTCCTCGAACGATTGCTGGAATTCCGCATTGCCGGTCGGTTTGAGCGCGGCCTGCGGAAATGCCCGCGGGTTATCGATGCGCAGCGCCCAGGCGGGCGTGCGGGGGGTGGGGGCGGTCTCGGTTTCACGCGGGGAAACCGTGGCGGCAGTCGCATCCGGGCGGGTGGCCTTCCCCACCTGATAGGCGGCGGTCAGCCCCAGCAGCCAGAGGCCGGTGATGATGAGGGCGCGCGGCATCACGGGGCGGTCACTTTGATCCGCAGGAAGCGTGCATTCCGGCCATCCTTCGACACCTGCGCTTTGATGGTAGCCGATGTGGGGTTTTCCTCCACTTCCGTCTCGATGATGTCGGTGGTGAACCAATCCGTGAGGTTGTCCGACCATTCCGCCGTGGCGACGGCGGAGTCCGCGGATTTCGATTTCTCATAAGTGATTGAGACATTGCCAGCATCCTGTTCCAGCAGCATCAGCGGTCGGGATGCCGGGTCGGATGGATCCGAGTTGAGCGCGAACTCGATCAGATTGGGGTTTCCATCGTCGTCCGCGTCGATGTTCGCGGCACCGTTGGTGAGCGGGTCGAGGTTGTTGTCGACGGCCCATTGCCCGTATTCGGAAACGGTGATCACGGGGACGATCTGGATGGCGTGGATGCCACCGTTGTTGTTGCCCCTGAGATAGGTGATGGTTAGATCGGAGCCGGTTTTTCCGGTGAACATCGCATAACTCGCGGAAGGATAGGCGGTGCCGGTGTCGGTGGTGCGGATGTAGCTTCCCGGAGTGGTGGTGGATGGGGGCCGGGTGGTGAAGGAATAGGTGGTGACTCCGTCGGTGACCTGCCCGGTGCGACCGGTGGCCGCGTTGTTGCCGAAGTAGACATAGACGTCATAGTTGGCGTAGGGGATGCCGGATAGGGAAACCGTGGCCTGCGGGGTGCCTGCGCTGGTGTCCAGGTAGCCGGAGTAGAGCGGTCCGTAGGGGGTGATGGTTTCGTTGTTCGCGCTCCACAGGTTGGCCATGGTGCAGGACATCGTCACGGGGGTGGCGGTGCCGGTGCTGTCGACAATCACGCCGGATTGCGGGCTGGTGATTCTGGTGGTGTTGCCGCTGGTTGCGCTGAACGGGGTGGTTTGGTTCCAGTTGCGCTGGGCCACGTCCGGCAGGCCGGCGTAGGCATTGGCTGGCACGCTGACGCCGATGCCGTTGCCCGCGGAGGAGACGAAGTTGATGCCGATGCCGGTGGTGCCGTTGCCCGCGGGGTCGTCACCGTTGAGTGGATTGGTGCGGAGGGTCGTCAACTCGTAGCCGTCGGCCCAGGCGTCGTCGTCGCTGTCGGGGTCGAGCGGGTTGGTGTCGAGGGTGACTTCATCACCGTCGTTCAGGCCGTCGCCGTCGGAATCCGCGACGTCGGGGTCGGTGCCGATGCTGGTTTCCTGGGAATTGGGCAGGCCGTCGCCGTCGGAATCGACAAAGAAATAGCTGATTTCGATGTCATCGATGATGAGACGGTCTCCGTCCTCGTTCTTTCTCGCGGCGAACCAAGGGTTGGTGATGGCGGTGGTGGTTTCGAATGAGAATGAGAAATCGACGTTTCCGCCGGTGTTGCCGAGGCCGTCGGCGACGACCTCCGCGCTGTCGTAATTCGGCACTGTGGCGATGGCGGAGTGAAGGAACGCATCGGCGGCATTGGCGACGGTGGGCTGGCCGTCGCGGAATCCGAATTCGAGAGGGCCGCCTTTGGACCAGGTTTGTTCGAAATCCGCGGCTTTGATCCGCACGACCACGGTGGCCCATGGCGGCAGGGTGCCGGTGATTTGCTGGTAGACCATGGTGTTCGCGTCACCCTGGATGTAGGGGTATTTGCTGCTGCCGAGGCTATACGGACCGCCGGAGCCGCCGGACGCGTTGAAGCCGGACCAGTTGGGCGGGGCTGCGGACCAGGTCCAGAAGGTCGTCGATGTGCTGCCGACGACGGTGACGTTGAAGGTCTTGTCCTTGCTGTTGGCAACCACGCCGTCCTCGGTGACCCGCACGGTGATCGTGTGGGTGGCTCCGGCATGGACGGCGGTGGGAGTCCAGGTGATGACACCGGTGGTCGCATCGATGGTCATGCCGGTCGGCGGGCTGACGAGCGAGAATGACGGGGTGAGCGGCCCCTGCTCGGTGCCGGTCGAGGTTTCGGTGACGGTGAGCGTCTCGCCGAGGTTGATGATTTGATCCGGGATGGTGGCGATGTAAACGGCGCGGTTGTCCGGATTGGCGAGGATGGTGTCGGTGATCCAGGTCAGGTAGGGGCGGATGCGGACATAGATGAGCGAGCTGCCATAGACGCTGCCGCTGCCGCCGCTGAGCACGCCGGCGACCTGGCCGTCGAGGCCGTTTTTGTCGATGTAGATGGGCGAGCCACTGTCACCGTTCATGGTGCCATATTCGAGATCAATTGCGGTGTTGCCGCCCATGATGCTCTTGGCGGTATTGGTCGGGTGGTCGAAATCGCATTTCAACAGGGCATTCGATGGGGATCCGAGGGACTGGGTGTTCACTTGGTTGATATCGTTTTTACCCGCCCAGCGGACTTCATACCAGCGCCCGGAGTTGCTGGTGTTTTGCGCTTCGGTTTTCCGGCTGTCGCCGTTGCCATCCTCGCGGTTGTTGGCGGCGCTGGCGCCGGATCCGACGCGGCCGACCTCGTCCCAGCCGGTGAAAAGCGGGGCGATGCGCAGGGTGGAGCTTTTCGCGGTGGTCTGGACCACGGCGATGTCGATGGCGTTGGCGAAGCGGGTGAAATCATCGTCAAAATGGATCACCTGGCTCACCGCGACATTTCCAAGGCCCTGGTAATTCCAGCCGGACCACTTGGTGCCGCGGAGGTTGGCGCCGTTTCCGTCCTCCATCCACGTCTCGACATGGCGCAGCGTGTGGCGGGCGTGGACGCCCCAGCGGCTGTCGATGGCGGTGGCGCCGGCGATGCCGTATTCGTAATCATTGGCGCGCGCAATGCCGGTGGAGGCGTTGAACTTGCTGTCCTTGCCGTAGTTCTCGTAGTCGATGGTTGCGGTATCGTGCCGGATGACCAATGCCGTGGCTGGGCCGGCGGCAAGAATCATGGCAAGAGCGACACCCGTGAAATGGGACAATGCTCGCATAAAGAGGGTTTTTTTGGAGGAGCTGAGGGGTAGTAGGTCTGCCCTCGTTGAACACTCACTTTTCCACAATCTTTACAGCTTGCAAGTGACTGGCGGGTTGCCGGGCGGAGCTTCGGTGCGGCGGAAGTGCCTCAGCGCTTGCTCCACACCACGAGCGCCATCGAAAAATCGCCAATTGGAGCAACGATCCGCCCGGTCCCCAGTTTTCCGGAACCATGAGCGATGAGGGACACGGCGGAAATCAACAGGGAAACGTCTCTCGCCATTTGTTTTAAGGAAACCAGATGGTGAGGATGCCCGCCATTGGAGGTAGTCGCTTTGCCAATTTTTCAGCCAGCACTTCTCTTGGCCGGTCAGGCCTTGGGTTCGCCAGAAATTCTCTCTCCCGGATCAGCCAACCCATGATCATCAGCCGAACTCCCTTCCTCGCCAGCATGACGGGCAATTTTCTGCTCGTCCTGACGGCTGGTGTTTCCGCTCAACCGGATTCGGGCGTCATGGCGATCCCGGATGCTCGGAAGCGGCAGACACGCCGCCGGAACATGCGTGGCTGTGGTGCGCCGGTTGCAGGTGGCCGACGATGTCCGGCAGGCTGGAGGTCGAGCCTTGAGCCCGGATGGAAACCACCCTGCAGGTGATGAGTGCAAGCGATTCGAAGATGAAGACGATGAGGATGATCCGCATGTTGCTGTGGCTGGCGACGCTTGTCATGATGCCGGTGCCGTTGGCGGTGGCTCAGACGGGTTTCGTGCATCCCGGCATCTCCCACAAACAATCCGACCTGGAGCGGATCAAGCGCATGGTCGAGGCGCGGATCGATCCGTGGTATTCCTCCTATCAGGAAATGGCGGCCAATTCGAAGTCGAGCTACGACTATGTGGTTCAGGGCGATTTATCGTTCACCGAACTGGGCAGGGACAGCGGCGTCAACTACGGCGCGTGGAACAGCGACATCCGGGCCGCCTACTACAATGCCATCCGGTGGATCGTCACGGGTGACGAGAGACATGCCGAAAAGGCGGTGGAGATCTTCAATGCCTGGACCAATCTGACATCGGTCACGAGTGGCGGGACGGATTCGCTGAGCGGGGGCGTGGGCTACATCATGATCGAGGCCGCGGAGCTGATCAAGAGCACCTACAGCGGTTGGTCTGAGAGTGAGATTCAGGCGTTTTCGGACATGCTGGTGTATCCCGGATACTCCACCACGGCCGCGCCATCCGGAAACAAGACGTTTTACTGGATGTCCTATCAGGGAGATCCGGGGCGGCACGGCAACCAGGGGTTGTCAGGTTGGCGGACGGTGATGGCGATGGGCATCTTTCTGGACAATGAAATCATGTATGAGCGGGCCTTGAGATACATCCAGGGACTGCCGCACCGCTCCGACGACCTTGCCTATCCACCGGGGCCGCGCACCACGAAGGCGCTGCTTTCCTCAACCGACTACGTCGATACCTACAGCACCAACAACTACAGCACCGACGCCGACTACGGATACAACGAGGTGATGACCCGCTACATCTGGGAGAACGGCCAGTGCCAGGAAAGCTCGCGGGACCAGCAGCATGTGTTTTTCGGGATCGGGCTTCTCTGCTCGATGGCGGAAATGGCGTGGAACCAGGGGTTCGATTTGTATGGGCATGCGGATGACCGGTTGCTGTTGGGTCTCGAATACAACATGCGGCACAATGTTTCCGCGATCCGCAGCTACGACGACCAGACGAGCTGGTGGGTGCCGTCGGTGGAGTCGGGCGAGTTCATCCAGCGACTGGACCGGACCGCCCGCTGGTTTTCCAAGGCGATCAGTCCGGATGGTGTCGGCGGTTTTCCGAACGTGCGGCCGATTTTCGAAATGCCGCTGGCGCACTATCAGGGCCGGGGGCTGAAGACGGATGCGGAAGTCAAATGGATCGAACGTGCCCGGGATGTCGCGATCGAGGAGTCCGGGTATGAAGTCGGCGGTTGGTCGAATGACGGGATCGGCTGGGGGGCGCTTACATTCCGCCGCCCGGACCATTGCCATGGCGACCCGATCAGCGGGTTTTCATCCGGGTTGCCGGTGTATGCGATGAACGTCCTGCCCGGAACGATCGAGGCGGAGAACTATGATCATTTCACCACCAGCGGGGAAGGCCTCACCTATCATGACCTCACGGCAACGAACACGGGCGGGGAGTATCGCGCTCCCGATGGTGTGGATGTCGCGGCGTGTTCCGAGGGCGGTCATGCGCTGACTTCCCTGGAGGCGGACGAGTGGTTGAGCTACACGGTGGCGGTGCCGTCCGCGGGGGGGTATGACATCTCGATCCGCTATGCGTCGTCGCAGGCCGGCGGCAGGATCAAGTTCGCATTCGGCGGAGTGGACAAGACGGGCGAGGTCGCCATTCCGTTCGGTGCGCCGGATTCCGCGGGGGCGACGGATTGGAAGACGCTGACGGTCGCCAGCGGCGTGGCGCTGGACAATGGGGTGCAGAGCATGAAGGTCAGCATCGCGGGAGTTTCCGGCGCGTTCCTGCTGAACAATATTTCGGTCGCCCGCGGACCGGGCATCCTGGCCGGGCACTGGAAATTCGATGACGGCGCCGGATCGGTGGCCGCGGATTCTTCCGGCAACGGGTATGACGGAACCGTGGTCAACGGCAGTTGGACGGAGGGTGTTGACGGCGGCGCGCTTAACTACGACGGAAGTAGTTCCAAGGTCGCGGTTCCCTCGTCCGCCTTCGGCACGATCGGCGACGAGATCACCATTTCCATGTGGGTGAATGGCGGCGCGGGGCAGCCGGCGGAGGATTCCGTGTTTTACGCGGTTTCCGGGAATTACCGGGTGTTGAACATCCATCTGCCGTGGAGCGATTCCAGCGTTTACTGGGATGCCGGAAACGACGGCGGGTATGACCGCATCGTCAAGGCGGCGGACGAGTCCGCGTTCAAGGACGGCTGGAACCACTGGGTCTTCACCAAGGACGCGGGCGAGGGGGTCATGAGGATCTATCTCAACGGCGTGTTGTGGCATTCCGGCACGGGGAAGACCAAGGCGATGACGGGGATCACCGCGGCGACGATCGGCAGCCAGATCTCAGGTGCGTTTTACGAGGGGGGCATTGACGACGTGAGGTTGTATGACGTGGCCTTGTCGGATCGGGAGATCGCCGGTTTGTATTATCATGCTCCGGATTTCGGGGTGGGTGCGCTGGCGGCCGACGCGACCGGCGCGACACGGATCGACCTGAACTGGAGTGCCGTCGCCGGAGCGACCGGCTACGAGATCAGTCGTTCGCTGACGAGTGGCGGGCCCTACACGCTGCTGGCGGGTGGCTTGGCCACGACGCATTACGTGGATGCCGGCCTGACGACGGGAACGGACTATCATTATGTGGTGAGTGCGGTTTACGACGGGATCAAGAGTGGTGCTTCGGCCGAAGCCAGCGCGGTGCCATTTGCGGCGACTGGCACGGCACCCGTCATCACCACGACGTCGCTTCCTTCCGGAACCGTCGGTGTTGCGTATCAGCAGACGCTTGTCGCGGCGGATGGCGAAGGCGCATTGGTGTGGTCGCTCGTCAGCGGCGCACTCCCGTCCGGAATTTCCCTGAGCAGCAGCGGGATTCTCAGCGGAACGGCAAGCAGCTCAGGCAGCGGCGAGTTCTCCGTGAAAGTCACCGATGCGGACGGAGATGCGGACACGCAGGTGCTGAGCCTCACCCTCTACGCGGCCGGGAATGTTCCCGCGACGAAGTTCACGCTGGGTGCGGGTGATGTCGCGGCGAGTGAATTCCAAAGTCCCAACGAGCCGGCCAACACGATCGACGGCGAGCTGGATACGCGCTGGTCCGCGCAGGGTGACGGCCAGTGGATATCCTACGATCTTGGCGAGGTGATGGATGTGCATTTCCTCGAGATCGCGTGGCTCAACGGCTCGAGCCGCGTGTCGGCTTTCGATGTCGAGGTGTCGGCCGACGGGGTGACCTGGACACCGGTCGCGACGGGTCTGGTGAGTTCCGGGACGACGACCGAACTGGAGACGGTGGATGTGCCGGACAGCCTCGCGCGTTACGTGCGGATCGTCGGTTACGGCAATTCGACCAACAACGGATGGAACAGCATTACCGAATTGGAAATCTGGGGCACGCCCGCGATGCCACCGGCGGTTCCTTCCGGCATCACGGCGACACCGGGCGACGGTTGGGTTTCCCTGACCTGGTCGGCATCCGACGGCGCGACCCAGTATCACCTGAAGCGCTCGACCGTGAGCGGCGGCGGATTCACGACGATCGCGAGCGAGGCGGGTGGCAGCTATCTGGATACCGATGTGGTGAACGGGACCATCTATCACTACACGGTTTCCGCCGAGGGCGCAGCGGGTGTGAGCGGGGATTCCGCGCAGGTGAGTGCCAAACCCTACGCGCCGATCTCGGACGACGAGTTGGTGGCGCCTGCGGTGACTCTGTCTGGTGGCGGCATGGAGATGACCGTGCAGACCGTGCCGGGGCGCATCTATCAACTGCAGCGGAGCGAGACGCTGACTGCGGGTGAATGGGAGGATGTCGGTGAACCGGTGACTGGCGCGGGCGGCTCGATCATGCTTGCCGACCCCGAAGTCTTCAGCGTTCCGGCGTGTTTCTACCGGTTGCGGATTTCACCATGATGCCGTGGGGCGGGATTTTTGGTGAGGGAAAATTTGGCTGCGCGGTTGGCCGGATTTCGCCTAAGCTGGCGGCGGATGATGCTCGGGCGATGCTTGTTGATGATGGTTCCGCTGTTCTGGGCGGGGGTGGTTGATGGTGCGGATGAGGCGTGGGATTACCGGTTGGCGCGGACGTTTTCCGGGCGTCTGGCGGAGGTGGAGGAGGAGATGGATGAGATTGCCGGGGACTTGCCGGGCTTGCCGGAGATCCCGGTGGCGGACCAGGGCGGGACGGGCGGGTTTTCGAGTTTGTATCCGAAGCACGCGGGCAAGGACGGGTTTGTGGTGGAGCTGACGTTTGAGGAAATCGGGCTGGTGGACCTGGTGGCGCTGGTGCCGGCGCGGCGGTATGGTGTGACCGGGCTGGATCCGGAGTTCGGGTTGCCGGATGCGTTTTCGGTGGAGTTGCTGGATTCGGATGGCGGGGTGGTGGGGCAGGTGGCGAATGTGGACGGTCTGTGGGGGGACCCGGTGCGCAACGGGCATCCGTTGTTGTTTGCGGTGGATCCGCCGGTGGAGGCGGCGGGGATGCGGATTGTGGCGCGGAAGTTGAAGTTGAGTTCGGATGCGTCGAATGCGGTGGTGCACGCGTGGGCGGAGGCGTTTGCCTTCGAGGGCGAGCGGAATCTGGCGGCGGACGCGGAGGTGGTGAACGTGCGCGGGGTGACGCCGCCGTCGCCGTGGCATTGGTCGCCGTCGTTTCTGGTGGACGGGCAGACGCCGCTGGGGCTGCCGGAGGTGCCGGCGGGGGTGCATGCGAATGTGGGGTGGATTTCGAGCGGCCGGGCGCGGGAGACCGACCGGGTGTGGCTGGAGGTGGACTTGGGCGAGGTGCGGGAGATTGATGGCGTGCGATTGTTTCCGGCGAAGCGGCCGACGGCGGATTTGCCGAGTGGATTCGGGTTTCCGCGGGTGTTTTCGGTGTCGGTTTCGGAGGGTCGCTTTGATCCGGCGAATCCGCGGCCGACGCTGGAGAAGCGGGTGGAGATGGCGAATCCGGGGCATAATCCGGTGTTGATTCCGCTGCAGAGGTTTCGCGGGAGGTTTTTGAAGATCGAGGCGCTGAGGTTGTGGAAGGTGCACGAGAGGTATCCGGCGTTTTACGCGCTGAGCGAGGTGGAGGCGCTGGATGGCACGGTGAATGTGGCGCGCGGGGCGCGGGTGAGGTCGCCGGACGGGATGGAGAATGTGGTGGCGTCGGCGAGCGGGTATTGGAGCGTGGCGAGTTTGTGCGACGGGTTCGGGCCGGAGGGGAAATTGGTGTCGCGGAGGGAGTGGCTGGAGGCGCTGGGGAAACGGCTGAAGCTGGAACAACGGCAGCACGCGCTGGGAGTGGAGCGGGGGGAGATCGTGGCCGGTTGGCGGCGCCTGGTGGTGGCCGGGGCGGGGTTGTTGGGTGGAGTGGGGGTGTTTCTGCTGGTGGCGCTGCCGGTGCGGTATCGGCTGCGGGAGAAGCGGGAGGTCGAGCGGGTGCGCGAACGGATTGCCAGCGACCTGCACGATGAGGTTGGGAGCAATTTGGGGAGCATCCAGATGTTCGCGGACCTGGCGGAGGGGCGGACGGGCAAGAGTCTGGAGTTGACGCGGATTCAGCGGATCGCGGCGGAGACGGTGAGTGCGGTGCGGGACATCGTGTGGCTGCTGCGGCCGGAGGGTGACAGCCGGATCGGGACGGTGGAGCACCTGCGGGAGACGAGTTCGATCATGCTGGAGCGGCTGGACTGGAAGTTCACGGCGAACGAGGCGGCGTGGCAGGCGGAGTTGACCGACGAGCAGAGCCGGCATTTGTTTTTGTTTTTCCGGGAGGCGCTGCACAATGTGCTGAGGCATGCGGGAGCGGAGAAGGCGGAGGTGCGGGTGGAGTGCGGTGACGATGGGTTCCGGTTGGTGGTGGCGGACGACGGCTGCGGGATTTCCGAGAAGAAGCTGGCGCGGAAGTCGACGTTGCGTGCGCTGCGGCAGCGGGTGGATTCGCTGGGCGCGGAGATGACGGTGGAGAGCCGGGAGGGTGAGGGGACGCGGTTGGAGTTGGTGATTCCGATGTGATGCGGGTGGCGCGGGCTGTGTGGAAGACGGACGCCCCGGCGGTGCGTCCCTACCGTGGGGTGGGAGTTGCTGGATGGAGGTTGAACCGCCAAGCCGCCAAGAACGCCAAGGCCGCTGCGCGGCGGATGGAGATAGGGGATTGGGGGTTGGGGAT
>JAUTCT010000013.1 GCA_030673875.1 Verrucomicrobiota bacterium JB025
CCCATCTCCACCATCTCCCCCATCTCCACCATCATCCCCCCTTACCACGCTTGCCGGTCCGGCGCCGCTATCCCCCACTCTCCAAAATTTCACGCCTTCTTCATTTTCTCCCGCCCCAAACCTGCTAGCTTCACCGCAATCACAACCCCGCCCATGACGCACGCCACCGAATCCGAAGTCGCCGAAGCCGCCAAACACCTGCGATCCCTCAACGCCGGACTCAACCAGGTCCTCTTCGGCAAACAGGAACTCATCGACCTCGTCATCGCCGGGGTCCTCGCACGCGGACACATCCTCCTCGAAGGCCTCCCCGGCCTCGGCAAAACCGAACTCGTCAAAGGCCTCTCCAAACTCCTCCACCTCTCCACCAAACGCGTCCAGTTCACCCCCGACCTCCTCCCCGGCGACATCACCGGAAACCCCGTCCTCCAGGAAGTCGACGAACGCCGCGAGTTCGTTTTCCAACCCGGCCCGCTCTTCGCAAACATCGTGCTCGCCGACGAAATCAACCGCGCCTCTCCCAAAACCCAGTCCGCCCTGCTCGAAGCCATGCAGGAACAGCGCGTCACCGTGCTCGGAACCACCCACCAACTCCCCGCTCCCTTCTTCGTCCTCGCCACCCAAAACCCCATCGAACTCGAAGGCACCTACCCCCTCCCCGAGGCCCAACTCGACCGCTTCCTCTTCAAACTCGATGTCGCCCGCAACGACATCGACACCCTCCAGCGCATCGTCTCCGACCGCGAACTCGGCGCCGAACCCCAGGTCGACCCCGTCATGACCGCCGAAACCTTCACCTCCCTGCTCGAGCTCACCCGCCGCATCTTCCTCCCCGAAGTCGTCGCAAACTACATCGCCCGCGTCGTCGACGCCACCCACCCCGGCCAATCCGCCGCCGCCAAAGGCATCCGCTACGGCTCCAGCCCCCGCGCCGCCCTCGCCCTCGCCTCCGGTGCCAAAGCCCGCGCCCTCATGCACGAACGCGTCAATGCCAGCTTCGAGGACGTCAAGGCCATCGCCCCCGCCGTCCTCCGCCACCGCATCGTGCTCGACTACAACGCACGCGTCGAAGGCCACACCACCGGAGACATCATCGCCGACCTCCTCACCGAAGTCCCCTTCCAGTCAAACGCCACCCCGAAGGTCCTCGGCGCCGGTTCCTGAGCCACCCCTCACCCCTCACCCCTCACCCCTCACCCCGCCTGCCCCCATGCGCACCCTGCTGCTCCTCATCGCCCTGCTGCTCCCGCTTTCCGCCCAGGAAACCCTCATCCGCGAAGTCCACGACCCGAAAACCGACACCCACGTCGAAGTCACCGCCCTCTTCTCCCAGGCATCGCGCAGCGGATTCTTCCCCGTCCGCGTCAAAATCGCCAACAACCAAAACGTCAAACACACCATCCATCTCAACTCAACCGCCACCCCCGGCTACCGCAACAGCGTCAGCTCCAAAGCCTCCTTCTCCTTCGAAGTCGGCCCGGGGAAATCCGCCACCCACGACATCCTCATCCCGCTCGCTCCCTGCCCCTCCGCCAGCACGAACTACACCAGCGTCAACTTCAGGCTCACCGGCACCATGGGCGACTCCATGAACGGCCAGCACGACCAATACCGCAGCGGCCACCCGTCCGTCCTCCTCAGCGAAACCCTCTTCACCCCCAACGGATCCGCACTCGACAGCGCACTCAGCGGATCCTCCACCCGCAGCTACAGCAACGAGGCATTCGCCGGAAAATTCGACCCCAAACAACTCCCCACCGACTGGCTCGCCTTCTCCGGCTATGACTCCGTCCTCATGACCGACACCGACTGGTCGGCCACCCCGCCCGGCTCCCGCAACGCCATCCTCTCATGGCTCCGCCTCGGCGGCCAACTCGTCATCTACTCCTCATCCACCCCCACCCGCGCCTCACTCGGCCTGCCCGAGGAAACCAGCTTCGGCACCATCGTCTTCGAGCACATCGCCTCCGACCTCAAACTCAATCCAAAGGCCACCGTCGCACTCGTCCAGAAGGAAAACCCCGCCAGAACCATCACCGACTCCATCTTGAACGACTACCGCTCCGGCTGGCCACTCCAGCACCACTTCGGTAAAAAAGCATTCAGCTACGGCCTCTTCATCCTCGTCCTCATCCTCTTCGCCATCCTCGTCGGACCCGTCAACCTCTTCGTCTTCGCCAAATCCGGACGCCGCCACCGACTCTTCATCACCACCCCCGTCATCTCCCTCGGCGCCAGCCTCGTGCTCATCGCCCTCATCATCTTCCAGGACGGATTCGGCGGCGCCGGATCCCGCCGCATCCTCATGGAAGTCCGCCCAGATGCCGGCCTCAACGCCGCATTCATCCACCAGGAACAATTCACCCGCACCGGCATCCTCACCGGCACCCGCTTCTCCACCGACCCCGCCTGCCTCCTCACCCCCGTCCCCATCGGCAAGAGCCGCTGGGCACGCTACACCAACCACCACTCCACCTCCGGAGTCTTCAACCTCCAGCCCACCGGCGGCGGCAAACTCAACGCCTCCGGCGACTGGTTCCAGAGCCGCTCCGAACACGGACACATCGCCTCCGCCGTCATCCCCACCCGCGGCAGGATCGAACACGGCCCCACCCCGCAGACCCTCGTCTCCACCTTCGACTTCCCCATCCAGACACTCTTCTACATGGACGATTCGAAAAACTGGTTCCGCGCCGAAAACATCCAGACCGGCAAACCCTTCACCATCACCCCGGTCGAATACTCGATGATCTCCAAAACCCTCGCCTCCCAAGCCAACCAGTTCTCCAAACGCAACCGCCGCTTCCTCACCAAGGCCGAAAACCGCCCCGGCCACTTCGTCGCCCTCACCGACTCCGCCCCCGCCATCGAAACCCTCGCCAAAATCCGCTGGAAGGAAACCCAAACCGTCATCACCGGCCCCGTCGTTAGATAACAAAGCCCCCCAACCCGCCCCTCCACTCTCCCACTCTCCCACTCTCCCACTCTTCGACCTTCGACCTTCGACCTTCGACCTTCGACCTTCGACCTTCGACCTTCGACCTTCGACCTTCGACCTTCGACTCTTCGACTCTCCCACTCTTCGACCTTCGACCTTCGACCTTCGACCTTCGACCTTCGACTCTTCGACTCTTCGACTCTTCGACTCTTCGACCTTCCGACCTTCGACCTCCCCTCTCCCAACCATGTCCGCCCTCAAAGTCAGCAACCTCTACCGCACCTTCGGCAAACTGAAAGCCGTCAACGGCGTCAGCTTCGAAATCCCCCACGGCGCAGTCTGCGGCTTCGTCGGCGCGAACGGCGCAGGCAAGACAACCACCATGCGCATCATCGCCTCGCTCGACTACCCCACCCTCGGCAAGGCGGAAGTCTGCGGCATCAACGTCGTCCACCACCCCGCGGAAGTCCGCAAACTCATCGGCTGGATGCCCGACCACTTCGGCAACTACGAGCACATGACCGTGCTCGAATACCTCGACTTCTACGCCCGCGCCCTCGGCTACAAAGGCGCCGAACGCCGCCAGCGCATCGAGGAAGTCATGGACTTCACCGACCTCGGCCCGCTCGCCAGTCGCTTCTCGAACAAACTCTCCAAAGGCATGACCCAGCGCCTCGGCCTCGGTCGCGCACTCCTCCACGACCCCCAGGTCCTCATCATGGACGAACCCGCCGCCGGCCTCGACCCCAAGGCCCGCGTCGAACTCAAACACCTCATCCGCGTCCTCGCGGAAGAAGGCAAAACCATCTTCATCTCCTCCCACATCCTCTCCGAACTCGGGGAAATGTGCGACTCCCTCCTCTTCATCAACGAAGGCCGAATCGTCCACCACGGCGACGCCGAATCCCTCAAAACCGGATCCGACGCCGTCGGCGGCCTGCTCTACGACGTCCAGGTCGAAGGCGACCCCCAGGCCGTCTCCGACTGGTGCGTCCTCCAGCCCAACGTCGAGTTCCTCGAAACCCGCAAACAAGGCGGCCGCATCCGCATCCAGAGCGACGAAACCGGCGCCGCCGCAGACGTCCTCGCCCGCATGATCAAGGACCACCTCCGCGTCACCGAATACCACCGCGAACAACGCAACCTCGAAGACGCCTTCATCGACATCCTCGGCCGCCTCGACCAGGGCCAACCCGCCGTCCCCCCGCCGCTCCCCACCCCACCTTCCAACAACTGACACCATCCCCCGGATCCAAGATCCCAGGTTTCAAATCCCAGATCTCAAATTCCAGCCTTTCAGCATTCCAGCATTCCAGCATTCCAGCATTTACCCAATGTCCTCGCTCCAACTCACCGACTTCTCGGACCGCTTCCCGCCCATGCTCGTCAAGGAGCTCCGCCAGGGCCTGCGTGCGAAAACCTTCATCGGCGTCTTCCTCGCCCTGCAGATTTTCCTCGCCGTCATGCTCTTCTCCGCCAGCGCCGCCTCAAACTCGGATCAGGTCGGCGGTATCGTCTCCGGAGTCCTGTTCGGCTTCTTCGCCATCGCAGTCATCGTCGTCCAGCCACTCCGCGGCACCAATGCCCTCGCCGCCGAAATCAAGGGCCAGACCATCGACATGATGGTCCTCACCCGCCTCAGCGCCTGGCGCATCGTCTTCGGCAAATGGTTCGCCATCGTCAGCCAGTCCGCCCTCCTGCTCTCCGCCATCATCCCCTACCTCATCCTCCGCTACTTCCTCGGCGGCATGAACCTCGTCGGCGAAATCGTCTTCCTCTTCCTGCTCTTCCTCACCTCCATGGGCATCACCGCCGTCACCGTCGGGCTCTCCGGTTGCACCTCCGTCATCGTCCGCTCCCTCCTCCCCGTCATCGGCCTGCCCTTCCTCGCCTACATCCTCCTCATGCTCAGCTTCAGCGGTGCCATGGGCGGTGGAAACAGCCTCATCGAGATCTGCGCGCTCGACAGCACCGAATCCCGCATCGGCGTCCTCTGCTACATCCTCGCCATCATCTATCTCTCCTACTCACTGCTCTCCATGGGCGCCTCGCTCATCGCCCCGGCTGCGGAAAACCACTCGGCCGTCCGCCGCCTCCTCGCCCTCGCCCTGCTCGCCGCCACCGCCTTCTCCGGCTTTTTCGAACTCCTCGACGAAGCCCCCACCATCATCCTCATCTGCCTCATCGCCATCCCCGCCGTCATCATCGCCCTCGTCGAATCCGGCCCGCTCGTGCAAACCGTCCGCCGCCCGTTCGAGAAATTCGGCCCTCCCGGCAAACTGCTCGGACATTTCCTCTATCCCACCTGGAGCTCGGGCGTCTTCTTCGCCGTCATCCTCACCATTCTCGCCATCATCTCCATCTTCGGCCACGGACTCCTCATCCCGGGCTCCACCACCATGCTCCGCGACTTCTTCTCCAGCAGCGACGCCGATGATAAAGTCATCGTCTTCGCCATCGCCGGCGGCTTCTTCTTCCCCGCCCTCTGGCAGATGATCTTCTTCCGCGGCGAAGGCCAGCGCGTCGCCAACTACCTCCTCATCCTCACCGGATCCTACGTCCTGCTCGGCGTGCTCAGCGCTCTGACCAATGCCATGGAAAGCTCCATCTTCCTCCTCTTCTTCGCATGGAACCCGCTCGTCTTCCTTCCGATCATGGATGAAGGCAGCTTCAGGGACAGCACACTGCTCGTCGCCATCCTGTTCATCGTCTCACTCACCTTCCTCGCCCTGCTCCTCGGCGCCATCCGCCACGCCGGATCCCAGCACATCGGCATCGACGAATCAGAACCCACTCCTCCGCAAGCAGACTGATGGACCGCGAAACCCTGCAGCAGGCACACACCGCGGCCCTCACCGCCGCCGCCCACCTCCGCCTGCCCTTCCGCTCCCACACCTGGAAAGGCCAGACCGGCGAATTCGCAGGCTCCGGCACCGGCTCGTCCCTCGACTTCCAGGACCACCGCGCCTACTCCCCCGGCGACGACCCCCGCCACATCAACTGGCAGGCCTACGCCCGCACCGGATCCTACTCGATGAAACTCTTCCGCGAGGAAGTCCGCCCCGTCATCGACCTCATCATCGACACCTCGGAATCGATGTTCTTCCTGCCCGCCAAAGCCATCCGCACCGCCGAACTCGTCTACTTCATCACCGAAAGCTGCGCCGCCGCCGGCGCATCCCTCACCACCCACGCCACCCGCGGAAACGCCGCACTCCTCCTCGACCCCGACACCCTCCGCAACCACACCTGGCTCGACACCGCGCGCCACCTCCCCGCGCCCGACCCCGCCGCCGCTCCCGACCTCTCAAAGGTCCCCGTCCGCGCCAACGCCATCCGCGTCTTCATCTCCGACCTCCTCTTCCCCGGCAATCCCGAACCCATCCTCCGCCACCTCGGCCAACGCCACGGCACCATCATCCTCCTCGCCCCCTTCCTCCACTCCGAAGCCCGCCCCGACTGGTCCGGAAACTTCGAATTCATCGATGCCGAGCGCCGCTCCCGCCACCCCCACCGCATCGACCCAGCCACCCTCCGCCGCTACCTCGCCGCCTACACCGCCCACTTCACCCACTGGAAAAACATCTCCCGCCGCCACCACTCCGCCTTCGCCCGCATCCCCGCCGAACAAGACCTCTCCACCGCCCTCCACAAGGAAGCCGTCCCCACCCGAGCCCTCGAACCCTGCTGAACCTCGGAAGGGACCCACCGCCGGGGCGTCCGAAACAACCCGCCTCGGCCCGAAAGGCCGCACAAAAGTTTAGTCATTAGTGCTTAGTCATTAGTCATTTCCCCATGCTCTCCCTCGCAAATCCACTCGGCCTGCTCGCGCTCCTCGGCATCCCCGCGGTGCTCGCCATCCATTTCCTCCAGCGAAAAGCCCGCGAGCTCCCCGTCTCCACCCTCTTCCTGCTCGAGCAAACCCGCCGCGAAGCCGCCGGCGGCCAGCGCTTCGAGCGCCTCATCCCGTCCATCCCGCTCTGGATGCAGCTCCTCGCCGTCATCCTCCTCACCTGGATCCTCGCCGAACCCCGCTTCCAAAAGGCCAACAGCGTCCAGCGCGTCGCCATCGTGCTCGACTCATCCGCATCCATGAGCGTCTTCAGCCAGGACGCCGCCGCCAAGCTAGAAACCCTCCTTCCCTCCCTCAACTCCGGCGCCAGCACCCTCGAACTCACCCTCCTCGAATCCATCCCCCAGCGGCCCCGCCTCTACACCGGCACCTCCGCCGATGACCTCCTCGCCTCACTCGAAGACTGGCACCCCGCATCCGGCCCCGTCGACCCCACCTCCGCCCTCCGCCTCGCCCGCTCGCTCGTCTCCCGCGATGGCACCGTCATCTTCCTCACCGATACCCCCAACCCCGAACTCCCGTTCGAAGCACGCCAGCTCTCCATCGGCCGCAAAATCGACAACGTCGGCTTCACCGGCGTCTCCTTCGCCCGCGAACAAGGCGCCCTCGTCTGGCGCGCCCTCGTCAAAAACCACGGCGACCAACCCGCCACCCGCACCTGGCAAATCCAAACCGCCACCGGCTCCGGCACCCCGCGCACCATCGACCTCAAACCCGGCGCCATCGCCACCCTCCAGGCCGCCTTCCCCACCGATGCCACAAACGTCCGCATCGCCCTCTCGCCCGACGACTTCCCGCTCGACGACACCCTCCCCCTCGTCGCCCCCGCCCCCAAACCACTCACCCTCTTCTCCGCCACCTCACCCGCATTCACCGCCCTCGCCGACAAACTCCTCCGCGCCCTCGACGCCGCCGAACCCACCAACGACGCCGCCACCGCCGACCTCGCCATCGCCACCTACAACCCGCTCAACCCCGTCCAACCCACCGGCAACGCCATCATCTTCGTCGAAGACGAAACCCGCTCCGGAGCATGGCTCAAAGGCGGACTCGTCTCCGAACCCCACCCGCTCACCGACGGACTCAACTGGCAATCCCTCCTCGCCCGCGAGACCATCCAGCTCGAACGACTCGCCACCGACACCGTCCTCCTCTGGCAGGACCAGCGCCCGCTCATCTTCCTCCGCCAGACCGAATCCGCCCGCCAACTCTACTTCAACTTCGACCCCACCCTCTCCAACGCCCTCAAACAACCCGCCTTCATCGTCCTCCTCCACCGCTTCGCCGAATCCATCCGCTCCGCGAAAATCGCCCCCGTCTCCCTCAACCTCGAAACCGGTCAGCCCATCGAGCTCACCACCCCCGCCGGCGTCCCCCTCACCACCACCGCCACCGACCCCATCGGCAATCCACTTCCGCACACCGATCTCACCCACCGCACCGCCATCGACACCCCCGGCTTCATGACCGTCGCCACCGAAACCGAATCCCTCCTCACCGCCGCCGTCCACTTCGGCGACCCCCGCGAAGCCGACTTCTCCGCCTGCGCCCCCGCACCCCTCGACGACACCGCCCAAACCGCCGCCATCGACCGCCACACCCGCCCCGACCCCTACTGGCGGCTCTGGATCTTCCTCCTCCTCGCCACCCTCCTCACCGCCTGGAAATTCTCCATCCCAAAATCCACCCCCACCCCCCAACCCAGGTAGCGCGCCCTTCAGGTAGCGCGCTCTCGCCGAGAGCGCACCACAGAGCCCACCCGCCAAATCTCAAATCTCAAATCCCAAATCCTCAAATCCTCAAATCACCCCCGACCCAACGCCCATTCTAGGTAGCGCGCTCTCGATGAGAGCGCACGCCAATGAAACCGCTCCAGCCCCGCAAAAGAACCGCCCAAAGCCCATCCCAAATTCTCCCAACCCAAGCCCACAACCCAAGCCAACTCATTCTCCCTCCCAAAATCCTTGGCGCCCTTGGCTTCTTGGCGGTTCAAATCGTCCCCAACCCATCCCCCCAACCCAAGCCCCCCATGACCCCTCTCACATGACCCCATGACCCAGCTCTTCCAACAACCGGAATACTTCCTCCTCCTCCCGGCCCTCGCGCTCGCCGGCTGGTTCTGGCGCGGACTCAAACTCCACTCGCCGCTCCGCGCCCTCATCCTCGTCCTCGCCGTCGTCATCCTCGCCGAACCCCGCGTCAACCAACAACAGGACGCCCTCGACCTCTACGTCCTCCTCGACCGCTCCGACTCCACCGAGGACCTCATCGACAAAAACCTCCCCGAATACCGGAGGTTGTTAGAAAACGCCAGACCCTCACGCCGCGACCAACTCCACTTCATCAACTACGCCGCCGAAGTCGCCGAACTCGGCGCCGACGGATCCTCCTTCACCGGCTCCCGCAACCTCACCCGCACCGGACTCGCGCTCTCATCGGTCGCCGCCATGTCCGATGAAAAACGCCCCTCGCGCGTCCTCCTCTTCACTGACGGCTTCGCCACCGAACCCCTCCAGGAAGCCGCCGCACAACTCGCCTCCCGCGGCATCCCGCTCGACTTCCGCCTCATCCGCGACGAGATCGAAAACGACTTCCGCATCGCCCGCCTCAAGTTCCCCGAGCGCGTCCAGGTCGGCGAACCCTTCCTCATCTCCATCACCGCCCGCGGCGCCACCGACACCACATTCCCGCTCATCCTCCGCCGCAACGGCCACACCCTCACCGAAACCGAAGTCACCCTCGTCAACGGCGCCGCCACCGTCGAGTTCACCGACCGCATCCCCGCCGCCGGCGGCTACCAATACCAAGCCGAAATCCGCCCGGAAAACGACGCCCACCCCGGCAACAACCGAGCCTCACGCTGGCTCGAAATCACCGGCGGCCCCCGCGTCGTGCTCGCCACCCGCTACCAGGACGACCCGCTCGCCGCCGCCCTCGCCGCGCTCAACTTCGAAGTCCGCACCGTGCTCGACCCCGCCCAACTCCACCCCGGACTCCTCACCGGCGCACGCGCCGTCGTCCTCAACAACGTCCCCGCCCACGAAGTCCCCGCAGACTTCCTCAAAGCCATCGACTTCTTCGTCCGCGAACAGGGCGGCGGCTTCCTCATGGCCGGCGGCGAACGCTCGTTCGGATCCGGCGGCTACTTCAAATCCTCCATCGACGAACTCCTCCCCGTCTCCATGGAGCTCAAATCCGAGCACCGCAAACTCGCCGTCGCCCTCGCCATCGTCATGGACCGCTCCGGCTCGATGTCCGTCGGCGTCGGCGGCGGAAAATCCAAAATGGACCTCGCCAACTCCGGCGCCGCGGACGCCATCAGCCTGCTCGGCCCCATGGACCAGGTCACCGTCTTCGCCGTCGACAGCCAGCCCACCACCGTCGTCCCGCTCACCATCATCGGGAACCAAAAGGAAAAACTCGCCAACCGCGTCCTCAAGGTGAAATCCCAGGGCGGCGGCATCTACGTCTACGAAGGGCTCGACGCCGCATGGAAGGAACTCAAAAAATCCCAAGCCGGCACCCGCCACCTCATCCTCTTCTCCGATGCCCGCGACTCGGAACAACCCGGCGCCTACAAGAAACTCCTCCGCGAAATGACCGACGAGGGCTGTAGTATCTCCGTCATCGGCCTCGGCACCGCCGCCGATGTCGACGCCGCCCTGCTTGAAGACATCGCCAAACTCGGCAACGGCCGCATCTTCTTCTCGGACCGCCCCGCGGACATCCCCCAGATCTTCGCCCAGGAAACCGTCACCATCGCCCGCTCCGCCTTCCTCAAGGACCCCGTCGCCACCATCGCCACCGGCCGCTGGGCGGAAATCTCCCCCAAACCATTCTCATGGATGGACCAGGTCGACGGCTACAACCTCTCCTACGCTCGCCCGGACGCCACCGTCTCCCTGCTTTCCACCGACGAATACGCCGCCCCGCTCGTCGCCCACGCCCGCCGCGGCCTCGGCCGCTCCGCCGCCATCTCCTTCCCACTCGGCGGCGAACACTCGCAAACCGTCCGCCAGTGGCCCCTCTACGGCGACTTCCTGCAAACCATCGGCCGCTTCATCATGGGCACCGACACCCCGCCCGGCATCGCCCTGCGCCACCGCCTCGACGGCACCCGCCTCACCCTCGACCTCCTCTACGACCCCGCCCTCTGGTCGGAAAAACTCGCCTCCATCCCGCCCAGAATCCGCCTCCGCGACGACACCGCCGGCTCGGTCTTCGACATCCCCTGGCGCCGCATCGCCCCCGGCCACTTCTCCGTCTCCCGCGACCTCGAGGAAGGTTCGCTCGTCCGCGGCGCCGTCCAGGTCGGCGAACACGCCCTCCCCTTCGGCCCCGTCAGCGTCGGTTCCTCCATCGAATGGGCCTTCGACTCCGAGCGCATCACCGAGCTCCGCGCCGTCTCAAACCAAACCAAAGGCCGCGAACTGCTCGACCTCTCGAAAGCCTGGCTCCGCCCGCCCTTCATCGCCGAAACCTCGCTCACCCTCCCGCTCTGCATCGCCCTCATCGGCCTCATCCTCATCGAAGCCCTCCTCACCCGCACCGGCTGGAAACTCCCCGAACTCGCCCTTCCCCGCCGCGCCGAAAAGCCGGCCAAAGCCCCCAAACCCAAACCCAAACGCCAGCCCAAACCCGCCACCCCGGAACCGGAAAAACCCGCCACCACTCCCACCCCGCCCCAGCCATCCACCCCGTCCGCCCGCAGCACCCGCTTCCAACGCGCCAAAAACCGCAAATAACCCCCATCGCCCTCCACCTCGAAGCGCAACGGCAGGGACGCTTCTCCGAAACGTCCGGCTGAGAAAACTCCGCTAAGCCCGCCCCCCCGAAACTCACTCACCCCCGTTCCCACCCACCGGCAGCCCCCCAACCGCCAGGGCCTCCGTCTTCCATCCCGTGGCTGGAGCGTCCCGCTCCAGTTGTTCCGGGAGCGTCCCGCTCCCGGTTGGAGAGCGGGTAATCCTGCCCACGGAACACCCCGTCCACCCGCCAAAGCCGATCCGTCTTCAACCCCACGCACCACTCCAAATCCACCCAGCTTGACCCAAGCGCGAAGCACCCTTCCCTCAATCACCCTTCGAGTCTTCGTGTGAGCCCCATCTTGGTAGGGACGCACCGCCGGGCCATCCGTCTTCCCCAAAGCCCATCCGCCAAAGCCCACCCGCAGGAGCGGCGATGCATGATCGCCGAACCCCACCAGCCCGCAGGGCGCTACCCGCCATTTCATCAGCATCCCCATCGCATCCCCATCACATGCGGTCTCATCGAGACTCCGTCAGCTTGTTGACAAAGTCCCGCCACAAAATGATCCCGGAGGGATCACAGACAGTAGCCGGGGGTCGAGCGCAGCGATACCCCCGGACCCCACGCCCCCGAAACTCATCGCATCCCGGCAGGGATGCCAGCGGCGCTCGTCATGGCTTGCTTCATGGATGTGTCAACGGCCTGATGCGATCTCATCGGGACCGCGCTACCCAAGCCCTCCATCCCCCGTTAGGGACCCACCGCCGGGGCATCCGTCTTTCGCCAATGACCCGCTTGACCCAAGCGCGAAGCTCCCTTCCCTCAATCACCCTTCGTGTCTTCGTGTGAGCCCCATCTTGGTAGGGACGCACCGCCGGGGCGTCCGTCTTCCACAGAGCCCATCAGCCAGAGCCCATCCGTCTTCCGCCAATGACCCGCCAATGACCCGCCCATGCCCGGCGCGCCAGCGCATCTCAAATCTCAAATCTCAAATCTCAAATCTCAAATCTCAAATCTCCCAAATCCACCCAACTTACCCCAGCGCCATGCTCCTTGTGCCTCGCCCCGTAATACCTAACAGGACACGCATCGCGTCCAGTCAATTCTCGCTAACGCACCATGGGTTCCCACAATCCACCTCAACGACCTGGCGGCCCCATCCCCCGCCAGCGCAACGCGCGCTACCCGACCTTCGTCCGATCAGTCCTTCAGCCACCCCACCGCCTGGCGCGCAAAATACGTCAGGATCATCGACGCCCCCGCGCGCTTGATCGCCAGCAGCGACTCCATCACCGCCGCTTTTTCATCGATCCATCCGGCCGCCACCGCGCTCTTCAGCATCAAATACTCGCCACTCACCTGATAGGCCGCCACCGGCAGCCGGCTGTGTTCCCGCACCTTCGCGATCACATCCAGATACATCCCCGCCGGTTTCACCATCAGGATGTCCGCGCCCTCCTGCTCGTCGAGTTCGGTTTCCCGCAGGGCCTCGCGCAAATTCGCCGGATCCATCTGATAAGTCTTCTTGTCGCCTTCCTGCGGCACGGAATCCAGCGCCCCGCGGAACGGCCCGTAAAGCGCCGACGCATACTTCGCCGTGTAGCTCATGATCGAGACATCCTGGAACCCCTCGGCATCCAGCGTTTCACGGATCGCCGCCACCCGGCCGTCCATCATGTCCGACGGCGCCACCACGTCCGCGCCCGCCTTCGCGTGGCTCAGCGCCTGCTCGCACAGCACCTCCACCGTCGCATCGTTCAGAATGATCACCTCGCCATGCTCGCCCCGCGTCACCAGGCCGTCGTGACCGTCCGAGTTATACGGATCCAGCGCCACATCCGTGATCACGCACAGCGTGGGATGCGCCGCCTTGAGCTCCTGGATCGCGCGCTGCACCAGGCCACCGCTGTTTGAGCATTCCTCCGCCGACGGACTCTTCAGCGTGTCGTCGATCTTCGGAAAAAGCACCACCGCCGGAATCCCATCCGCATGCGCCTTTCCCGCCTCCTCCACCAGCCCCTTCACCGACCAGCGCGTCACTCCCGGCATCGAGGCGATCGGCACATCCTCGTCGTCCTCGTGAAGGAACATCGGCAGGATGAAATCCTCGGGCGTCAGGGCGGTCTCCCGGACCAGGGAACGAATCGCGGGCGTGCGGCGGTTGCGGCGTGGACGAATCATGGCCCGCTATTCAAACGCCACCATCAGCAAAGCGCAATGGCATTTGCAGCCGCGTAGCGCGCCGTATGCGTCAGGCTGATCTGCACCTCGGCGATCCCCTGCGCGTCCGCAAACTTCCTCGCCGCCCCCGTCAGAACCACTTTGGGCGCCCCGCCGTCGTCATGCGCAACCTCGATTTCCAACAAGCCCGCGCGTCCGCCGATGCCGGTTCCGAACGCCTTCGCCACCGCCTCCTTCGCCGCAAAGCGCGCCGCAAAATGAATCGCCGGACGCTTCTTTCCCTCGCAATACGCCCGCTCGGCAGCGGTGAAAACCTTCGCCAGAAACGGCTCGCCGCTGCGGGCGATCGACGCCTCGATCCGCTCGACCTCCACCACGTCGATCCCGATGCCGAACAACCGCATCGTTCAACCGGTGTAAGCAGCCATCAGCGCCTTCATCTCGCGCACCGCTTCGGCCATCCCGACGCTGATCGCACGCGCCACGATCGAGTGGCCGATGTTCAGCTCCGCCAAATGCGGAACCTCCAGCAGCCGGGCGATATTCCGGTAGTTGATCCCGTGCCCGGCATTCACCTGCAGCACATCCGCGTGGCCGGCCTTCGCCGCCTCCACCAAGCGCGCCAGTTCGACCTCCACCTGGTCGCCCGTGGCATTGGCGAAACACCCGGTGTGCAGCTCGATCATCTCCGCGCAGGTCTCCCCGGCGGCCTCGATCTGCTTCAGCTCCGGATCAATGAAAAGACTCACCTTCACGCCCGCATCCTGCAGCCGGGCCACCACCATGCGCGTCTTGTCGAAGCTCCCCGCGACATCCAGACCGCCCTCGGTCGTCACTTCCTCCCGCTTCTCCGGCACCAGACAGGCGAAATCCGGCTTCAGCTTCAACGCGATCCCGACCATCTCCTCGGTCACGCCCATTTCGAAATTCAGCGGCAGCCCGACTTCGTCGCGGATCCGCATGGCGTCCGCCTCCTGCATGTGCCGCCGGTCGCCGCGCACATGCACCGTCAGCGAATCCGCACCGGCCGCCTTGGCATCCAGTCCGGCCTGCACCGGACAGGGTTCCGCGTTTTGAGATTCCGGCATCAGCGCGTAGCGCGCCTGACGCAAAGTGGCCACATGATCGACATTCACACCTAGCAGTAACGGCATGCCTTTTGATAGATGAAGCGGGCTCTCCCGGCAAGCACTCACTTCGCAATCAAACCGGCGCCAGAAGCGTGAACGGCCACCATGGCAAATTGCGCAAAATCCAATACGCCACCACCAGCCCCAGCAACACCCACAGCGGTTTCGCCGACGGCATCAGCCAGCGCGGCCCCCGCTTCCCGAAAACCCACGGCGGCACCATCAGCACCACCCAGCCGACCACCAATGGCAGCGCAACCACCCCGGCCGGATTGTAGTCCAGCGCGCTCGCCACCCGGCCGTGAATCAACTCGTTGGTCGCCCGCGTCATCCCGCACCCCGCGCAATGCAAACCCGTGATTTCATGAAACACACAGGACGGCAGCACGCCACCGCCCGACGGCCCCTTGAAAAACATCAGCACCAGCGCCGCCACCAACATCAGCAGGCCCAGGCCCACCGCCAATGCCCGCTCCCGAATCATGCCGCCGCAACACTCGATGCAAATGCAAACAGGACCATCAACGTGACCAAAGCCAACACCGCCACCGACAAATACCCCATCACCAAACCCGCAATCGCCATCCCGCGCTCGTTCGGATTCGCCCCCTGCTCGGGAATCCGCCCCAGCGCCATGTGACCGCAGACCACCGCCGCGATGCCGGGCAAAAACGTGCACGTCAGCAACCCCACCAAGCCGCAAACCAAACTCGCAATCGACAAGCCACTCAAGGCCGCCTGCGTCGGCAACGCCGGACTCCCCGCATACGGCGGTTGATACGGCGCCACACCCGGCACCTCGCCCGTCGGCACCGCACCGGCGGACTGCGGCCCCAGGCGGCTCGGTGGCGCCAACTCACTCACCGCCGCCACCCGCCGCCAGTCGGGCATCCCCTCGCGCCACACCATGTCCTCGCCGGTGACCTCGCCACTCGCGATCTTAGCCTTCAACTCATCCTCCGGCACCGGGCCCAGCTGCGTCTTGTCTTTCGAATAATACCACTCCATGTGCGTTTCTCCTGTCCCCCATTTGTGCCAGCACCCGCGCCCCACTGCAAACCCCAATCACCCGCCGATCCACCCGCTGATCCACTTGCCGATCCACCGAAATCCGCCATACTCACCCGCATGAGCGTCCGCACGCGCTTCGCACCCAGCGGCGCGTTCCTCATGGTTGGTTGTTCAGAAAAGATCACACTACCCGACAAAAATCCCTGACAATGGACGCCTGATGACGAGTTCGAGGAACTCTGCGATGCCTTCCGCATGACGGAGCGGATTCTTGAACATCCGGTGCAGACTCTCGAAACCCTGCCGGAAGATGCTTTTGGC
>JAUTCT010000014.1 GCA_030673875.1 Verrucomicrobiota bacterium JB025
CGGTGGTCGGTGGTCGGTGGTCGGTGGTCGGAAGAGCGACGAGCGAAGAGCGAAGAGCGAAGAGGGGAGAGGGGAGAGGGGAGAGAGGAGAGTGAAGAGTCGAAGGTCGCTGCGCGGCGGGGGGAGATTGTGGATTGAAGATTGTGGATTGAAGATTGTGGATTGAAGATTGGGCTCACACGAAGGCGCGAAGGGGATTGAGGATGGGAGCTTCGCGCTGGGGCCAAGCTGGGGCCGCTGCGCGGCGATTGTGGATGTTGGATGGAAGATTATTGATGAGCTGGCGCGCGGGTGATTGGCGATTCAATGGCAGGAAGACGGATGGGCTTTGGCGGGTAGCGCCCTGCGGGCTGGTGTGGGTCGGCGATCATGCATCGCCGCTCCTGCGGATGGGCTCTGTGGAAGACGGACGCCCCGGCGGTGCGTCCCTACCGAAGATGGCGGACGGGCTTTGTGGTGGCCTCTGCAGGGTGATGGTCAGTCGCTTCGCTGGATTTAGTCATTTGAATTTTGAAATTAGTCATTTGGTCCGGCGCGGTGCGTCCCTACCGATGAAGACGGATGGGCTTTGGATACGCGCCTGACTCGCTTCGCTGGATTTAGTCATTTGAATTTTAAATTAGTCAGTTGGCTCGGCCCGGTGGTCCCTGCCGATGACGATGGATGATCGGTGCTGCGGTGGGTGGGGCTTGTGTTTTCCGGGTGGGGCTGCGATAGGGCGGGGGTGAGAGGGGGATCGAAGATCTGGATGCCTGAGGTGCCGTTTCGCCCTGCGAAGTGGCCGTTTTTTTATGGTTGGACGGTGGCGGGGGTGGGGACGCTGGCGATGATTGCGACGGCGCCGGGGCAGACGATGGGGGTGGGGGTGTTCAACGAGCCGATGATGCAGGCGCTGGGGCTGGACCGGGTGCAGATGAGTGTGGCGTATCTGGTGGGGACGTTGATCAGCGGGTTTCTGATGCCGCAGGCGGGGCGGATGATCGACCGGGTGGGGGTGCGGCGGGCGATGACGTGGACGTGTGTGTGGTTTGGAGTGGCGCTGTGCGGGATGTCGCAGGTGGATGCGGTGGCGGGTTGGCTGGGCGGGGTGTTTGGCACGGGGCTGGGGGTGGCGAGCGGGATGGCGGTGTTGATTCCGGGGTTTTTCGTGATCCGGTTTTTGGGTCAGGGCTTGCTGTCGGTGTGCTCGAACACGATGCGGGCGAAGTGGTTCAACCGCTGGCGGGGGACGATGCTGGCGGGGTGCGGGGTGTTTACGAGTTTGGCGTTTTCGATGGTGCCGTTGGCGTTCAACGGATTGATCGAGCAGTTCGGCTGGCGGGGTGGATGGCTGGTGTTGGGCGGGTTTCTGCTGGTGGTGATGGCGCCGCTGAGCTGGCTGCTGGCGCGGGACAATCCGGAGGAGTGCGGGCTGGTGATGGACGGGCGGGACTGGGACGGCGAGCCGGTGTCGAAGAATCTGGATTTGTTGATGAGGCGGGAGTTTTCGGTGGGTGAGGCGGTGCGGACGTATGCGTTTTGGGTGCTGACGGCGGTGTTGGCGTGGCATTCGTTTTTTGCGACGGGATTTTTGTTTCACATCGAGGACATTGCGCGGGCGGCGGGGGTGCCGAAGACGACGTTGATGGCGTTGTTTGTGCCGGCGGCGCCGGTGGTGATTTCGGTGAGTCTGCTGAGTGGTTGGCTGGTGGACCGGACGCGGTTGAAGTATTTTGGCACGGTGATGGCGCTGGGGTCGGGGTTGATGGCGTTCGGGTTGTATCGGGTGCCGGCGGCGGGCGGGGAGTGGTGGGTGGTGGCGGGGATGGGGTTGGCGGGCGGGTGCTACGGGTTGATGATCAATAACACGAATCCGAGGTTTTTCGGGCGGCTGCACCTGGGGGCGATCAACGGGTTGACGTCGTCGGTGATCGTGCTTTCGAGTGCATTGGGGCCGGCGGTTTTCAGTTTGATCAAGGTGACGACGGGTGGCTACCGCGCGGCGTTTGTGGTGGGGGTGGTGGTGGGGGTGATGCTGGCGCTGGCGGCGACGCGGGCGGATAATCCGCAGCGGAAGATCGGGGATGAGGTGGCGTGAGCTTATCGCACGCCCGCCTTGCCATGGGCTGCGCTGGGGGTATGGTCGCGACTCGCCCGCATGACGCCGTTTCTGAAAAAGCTCCTGAGGTTGAACTGGATTCCGTTTGTCCTGTTGGTTTACGGATTGCTGATTTTCGGTGTGTTCATGATCGAGAGTGCGGCGCGGCATGTGGCGGTTTCGCCCGAGGTGCTGGACCAGTATGGGGAGGCGGGGAAATATTTCTCGGAGATGCACAAGAAGTGGATCGCGGTGGGGAGTCTGGTGTTTTTCGGTGCGGCGCTGGTGGATTACCGGTGGATTCGCTGGTTCGGGTTGCCATTTTACGTGGTGAGTCTGGTGTTGATGGCGAAGGCGATGGGTCAGGATGACTCGGTGCACCGGCTGACGATCGGCGGGTTCAGTTTCCAACCGGCGCAGTTGGGGGTATCGGCGGGGATTCTGGTGATTGCGTGGTTGTTGCAGGATTTGCCGAAGCTGCACCGGTGGCTGGGAGCGCCATTCGTGAGGATCGGGATCATCGGGTTGGTTTCGGCGGTGCCGTTTTTCATGGTGATGAAGATGGGGGACATGGGGTCGGCGCTGGTGTGGCTGCCGGTGGTGGTGGTGGCGTTGCTGGTGGGCGGGGTGCCATTCCGGCACATGAGTTTCATGGCGTTGATCGGGGTCGGGATGGTTCCGTTGTTGTATTTCATTGCGCTGCCGATGGTGTCCGAGCGGGGACCGGAGCGGATTGACACGTGGCTGCGGATGATGCGCGGGCTGGAGGTGGACATCACCGACGAGGGCTATGCGCCGCACAATATTTCGATGGCGGTGGGCAAGGCCGGCTGGAAGGGTGTGGGGTGGAAGGCGAATACGGAGCAGGGGTCGCTGCACGCGAAGGCGTTCATCCCGCGGGACACGGCGCACAACGACTACATTTTTGCGGTGGTGGCGGAGGAGATGGGGTTTCGCGGCAGTCTGTTGTTGCTGACGGCGTATGCGCTGTTGCTGGTGCAGTGCCTGTTCATCGCGTTTTACAGCCGGGACATGGGCGGGCGGATGTTGGCGAGCATGGTGGCGGCGTTGTTGTTTGCGCACATTTTCGAGAGTATCGGGATGTGTGTGTTGTTGACGCCGATCACGGGGATTCCGCTGCCGTTTGTGAGTTATTCGGGGACGTTTGTGGTGATCTGCATGATGATGATGGGGCTGGTGCAGAGCGTGTGGATTCACCGCAACGTGAAGGAGGGGATGAATATCGAGGCGGCGGAGAGCAAAAGCCGGGCCGAGAATGATGAGGGACGGGGAGTATCGAGGCTTGCCCGGGTCGGGACGGGGGGTTAAATGCCCGACGTCATGGCCAAGAAACCAGTAGTGCTCATTATTCGCGACGGTTGGGGATTCAATCCCGGCGGAATGGAAACCGCGGAGAAGGACGGCAACGCCGTTTTGCTCGGAAACACACCGTTCACCGATGAAGTTCTCAGCAAGTATCCGAAAGGATTTCTCAGTGCGTCCGGTCTGGACGTGGGTCTGCCCGAAGGACAGATGGGCAACTCGGAGGTGGGTCACCTGAATCTGGGTGCGGGCCGGATCGTTTATCAGGACCTGACCCGGATCAACAAGGCGATCGCCGAGGACACGCTGAAGGACAACGCGGTGTTTGCCGAAGCGATGGAGAAGGCGAAAGGCAGCCGGCTTCATTTCATCGGGCTGGTATCCGACGGCGGCGTGCACAGCCACCAGGACCAGTTGATTGCGATGGTGCAGCTCGCCAAGGCGGCGGGGGTGGAGGACATGATGATTCATGCGATCACCGACGGACGCGACACTTCGCCGACGGGTGGTGAGAAGTATCTGGCGAAGGTTGAGGACGAGGCCGCGAAGTGCGGTGCGAAGGTGGCGACGGTGGTCGGCCGGTATTTTGCGATGGACCGCGACAAGCGCTGGGACCGGGTGAAACTGGCGTGGGATGCGATTGTTCTGGGGAAAGGCGAGAAGCGCGACGTGTTGGCGAGCGAGGCGGTGGCCGATTACTACCGTCAGGACAAGACCGACGAGTTCATGCCGGCGATGGTGTTCTGCAACGCGGATGAGCAACGGGTTCGCGATGGCGATGTGGTGTTGTTTTTCAACTTCCGTGCGGACCGTGCGCGCGAGCTATCCAACGCGTTTCTCGACGACGATTTCGACGGGTTCGACCGCGAGGTGCATCCGAAGACGAACTACGTGACGCTGACCGAGTATGACGAGAAGTATGCTTGTCCGGCGGTGTTTGCTCCGGAGAAGCTTGAGAACGTGCTCGGCCAGGTGGTTGCCGCAGCGGGCAAGAACCAGATGCGGATTGCGGAGACGGAAAAGTACCCGCACGTGACGTATTTCTTCAACGGTGGGATCGAGCAGGAGAACGAGGGTGAGAACCGGATGATCATTCCGTCGCCGAAGGATGTTCCGACATACGATTTCAAACCGGAAATGAGTGCGCCGCAGGTGACTCAAACGGTGGTGGACAAGCTCAAGGAGCACGATCTGGTGATCCTGAACTACGCGAACCCGGACATGGTGGGTCACACCGGTGTGGTGGATGCCGCGAAGAAGGCGGTGGAAACGATCGATGCCGGCGTGAAGGCCGTGGTGGAGGAAACACTGCGGCTCGGCGGGAAGTTGCTGATCACCGCCGACCACGGAAACTGCGAGTTCATGCGCAACGCGGACGGATCTCCGAATACCGCACACACCACCAACCTGGTGGAAATCCTCTACGTGGCGGACGACGCCGAAGGATACCGGGTGAAGGACGGCATTCTCGCCGATGTGTCCCCGACCTTGCTCGCGATGCTCGGTCTGCCGCAGCCTGCGGAGATGACCGGCAAGTGCCTGCTTGAGAAAAAGTAAGGTGACCGGCCGGGGCCGGATCCACGGACCGGTCGGCGTGGGTCCGCCCGAAGCGCGATTGCCCGGAGGTGGCAATCGCGTGGAGATCGGGCGGGAACCGGGTCGGCGGGTGGATGTGTGGTGAGCGTGTTTTGGTTTGGCGGAGCTGCCACAGCCGGACGTTTCGGAGAAACGTCCCTGTCCGGGAATTTGGAGAGAATTTCAAAAAAAAGGCCGCGTTGATTTGGGGTGTCCCAGTATTTGTCCTACCCCCTTTGCTAGGGTGTGGGCATGAATGATTCCACATCACATGGCGGCTCGCTGCATCCCGCGATCGGCCGGCATTTTGCTTCGATCCGGGTGGGTGAGCCGCGGGTTTACCACGGGATGGGTTTGTGGCCGGTGTTTGCGGACCCGAGGCCGGATCCGGCATATGTGACGCTGGTCGAGGCGTTGGCGTGCGATGGTTTCGAGATCACGGAGGTGAGCGAGGGTGGGGCGGTGCCGAAGCTGCGGGTGACCAATGAGACGAAGCATCCCGTGATGCTTTTCGATGGTGAAGAGCTGAAGGGTGCCAAGCAGAACCGGATTCTGAACACCACGATCCTGGTTGCGGCCGGGACCTCGCTGGACGTGCCGGTGAGTTGCACGGAACAAGGGCGGTGGAGCTACGATTCGGCCACGTTCGGCGCGAGCGGGAGCATGGCGGATGCGAGCTTGCGCAAGCGCAAGGCGGCGGATGTTGCGATGTCGCTGCGGATCGATGAGACGCATGTTTCGGATCAGGGGGTGGTGTGGCAGGAGATCGAAATGCTGCACATGGCGGCGCGGAGCGATGGATCGTCGAAGACGCGGGCGATGAAGGATGCGTATGAGGGCCGCCAGCGCGAGCTCGATGAGTTCGGCCGGGAGGTGGCGTGCCATGACGGCCAGTGCGGGTTGCTAGCGGTGGTTGGCGATCGCGTGGAGGGGGTGGATGTGTTGTCGCGCCCGGAGGCGTATGCGACGCTGCACCGACGGTTGGTGGAGAGCCATGCGATGGATTTTCTGGTGCGGAAGGGCGGGGTGTCCGGCAAGCGGCTGGATGCAGACGCGCCGGTGCGGTTTTTGGCGGAAGCGGCGAAGGCGGAGGGGTCCCGGCATGTCAGTCCGGGGCTCGGGTGCGACCATCGGTTGCGGTTCCGCTGGGGATATGGCTCGGCCCTGCGGGTGGACGAAACGATTGTGCATCTGGCGCTATTCGGCGGCAGCGGGATCGGTCAGGGGAGTCATCCGGCCGAGCCCCGCCTGCACCGCCGCAATCGCTACCGGAGGCCCGATTGAGCAGGATTTCGCAGGCGGTTGCGGGCGGTTCACCCCCCTTCGCGGGTGATTTCCCCCGGGCATCAGTTCCCCCCGTTTCCCCGGGCGGCAGCCCCGCCGAGGACCGCGCCGTGCCGCCTGCGACCCGTTCTTTCCTTTTGATGCAAAGAAAGCGTATGATCAGCCTAGCCTAGAACCAATTTTCATTTTCGATGTCCCATTCACGATTTAATCCAATCTCCGGTCGAGCGGCTCCGCCACTCGTTGAATTGCTCACTGAGCTGGTGGTTCCGTTCTTCGAGGAAGAGGCGGATCGCACCGATCAAGGGCTTGCCGTTGAGTTGACCGCACCGGACGGCGGGTCGTCCGAGGTGCCCTGTGTGCAGGGTCGGCTGCGAGGGAAGCATCTGGTGCATGTGGCCGCGTTTCCGGTCGATGAGCTGCGGACCAACCTGCGGTTGTCGATGTTGGTCGGTTATCTGATTGCGGATTTCCCGCCGGATGTGATCCTGATTGGAAACCTGTTTGATTCCACGCCGTTTCATGTCCGCGCCGACTTGTCGCTCGGGGTGTACGGGCGCTTGTCGGTGGGTTGTGATCTGGTTGTGCGCGGTGATGACCATGAGCTGGTGCGCCGGCGTCTTGGCGAGTTGCTGGAGCTGGGGGATGATCTCGAGTGGTTTCTGCCGTTGCGGCTGCCGCACTGTCTCGGGTGGCGTGAGGTGAGTGGATTGGAAGTCGAGTGGGAGGAGTTGCCGCAGCAGGCGCTGGAGGAGTATCTCGACGGCGGGTTGATCGCGCCACCGGGTGAGCGGACGCCGTTTACCTTGTTGCGGTTGGCGCAGGGTCTGGGGCGCTGGGAGGATGTGTTGCAGTTGTTGCAGGAGCATCCGGATGAATTTCCGCGGCGTGATGTGGCGCCGCTGAAGTGTCTGGCGCTGCGTGAGCTGAAGCGCTGGATGCCGGCGATCCGGGCGGCGCGGCAGGGCGGGATCCGGCAGGGTCGCTATCCGGGGATCGGCCGGCTGAGTCCGTCTTACATGCATTGTTTGATCGAGGGGGGTGACGAGATCGAGGCGCTGCGGTTGTTGGCGAAGCCGGTCCCGGGTGAGCCGGGTTATTACGACTGGCTGCGCGGGCTGGCGTTGCACCGCGCCGGAGATCCCGACCAGGCGCAGGAAGTGTTCGCGCGGTATGTGAACCGGTATCCCGGGGATGTGCTGGCGATCGCGGGGATGGAGGTGCTCGAATCCGACGACTGATGACGGACGGCGGCCGGGGTGCGGTGGAGCGGGTTTCGGCTTCACTGCGCTGCGGTTATTGTTCAGGTTTTTTAACAAGTCATGAGTGGTTCAGCCGCGAATGACGGGGACCCCGATTTGATATGAAAATCCGCATGCTTCACACTGCCGACAACCACATTGGATTGTCATTCAACCGCTACCCGGAGGCGGTGCGCGATCGGTTGCTAGACGAGCGGTTTGCCGCGCTTGAGCGGCTGGTCGCGACGGCCAACGAGCGGCAGGCTGACTTTTTCGTGGTTGCCGGCGACCTGTTCGACAAGGTGGGCGTCGCGAAATCCACCGTCGTGCGTGCGGTGGATCTGCTGCGTGAGTTCACGGGCGAGGCGGTGTTGGTGTTGGCGGGCAACCACGACTACTGCGAAGGGCCGGACAGCAAGCTGTGGAAGTGGTTCCGGACGGCGGCGGACGGCAGTCCGGTGATCGCTCTGACCGATAAGGAGGTCCGCGACTTCGAGGGCGACGACTACCGCGTCCGGTTTTACGCCTGCCCGTGCGCAAGCAAGCATTCGAGGGAGCACGTGATCGGCTGGGTGGCGGACGAGGAGAAAGCGGATGACCGGTTGCATGTGGGGATCGCGCACGGCAATGTCGACGGGCTCGGGCTGGATGCGGACCAGCGGTATTTCAACATGAGCGAGAACGAGCTGCGCGGTGCGGGGCTTGATGCCTGGTTGTTAGGACATATCCACGTGCCGGCGCCGGCGACCGGCACGACCGGGCGTCCGCTCTATTTCATGCCCGGCATCCATACGCCGGACTCGGTGAAATGCAGCCATGGCGGGCACGCGTGGTGGATCGAGCTCGGCGATGGCGGGGCGTGCGGCCACGAACTGCTGAGTCCGGGGGCGCTTCGGTTCATCCGGATTTCCCGCGAGCTCAGGCACGTCGACGACATCGCCGCGCTGAAGGCCGAGTGCGAGGCGCTCGATGCACCGCGGACGGTGCTCGACCTGCAGCTCAGCGGTCGGCTCAAGGAGGGTGAGATTTCCGCTCTCAACGGGATGCTGCAGTCGCTTGAGGGCGGGTTTCTGCATTTTTCCCGCGAGCAGGACATTGCTCCGGCGCTCGATGCGGCGGCGATCGCCAGGCGGTTTCCGGAAGGGACGCTGCCGAACTCGCTGCTGCAGGAGCTGCTCGCCGACGAGGACGCGCATCCGGGCGACGCCCACCTGGCGCTTGAAATCATTGAATCACTCTAACCGACATGAAACTTCTCAGCATCCGGCTTCATCCGTTCGGCGGCACCACGGACCGCAGCTGCACGCTGGGCGGCGGTCTCAACGTGCTGGAAGGGCCAAATGAATTTGGCAAAAGCACGTTGTCGCAGGCGCTCTGGCATGGGTTGTTCACGCCGACCAACCTGACGCCGGCGAAGCTGCGTGACCGGATCGGCCGGTGGTATCCGCGGCCGGGCGGCGACCACGCGCGGGTGACGCTCGAGTTCGAGAGTGGCGGCCGTCGGTTCACGCTGCGGAAGACCTGGGGCGCTGGAACGTCGTCATTGCTCGATGCGGATGGTGGCGAGTCGATGGCGGATCCGACCAGCGTCCAGCGGACGCTGCTGTCGCTGTTGCAGCGCAACGAGGCGACGTGGCGGCACGTGTTGTTCACCAGTCAGGCCCAGCTGGCGCGGACCATCGGCGAGTTGAAGGCGCGCTCGAACGAGCTCGACGACGTGCAGTCGCTGCTGGCCGGGGCTGCGGCGATTCCGGGCGACATTGCGGGTGACAAACTCGAGCAGGCGCTGGAGGCGCGCATTGCCGGGCATTTCAGCCGCTGGAGTCTGGCGACCGGCGGTCCGGAGAAGGGGCGGGGGATCGACAACCCGTGGGCGAAGGGAGTGGGCCCGCTACTGGCGGCCTACTACGAGCGGGAGCGGGTGCGGCGGAAACTCGATGAGGTCCGGCGCTATGAGGAAGCCGTCGATGAGGCGAACCGCGAGGTCAAAACACTGGCGGATGAGATGGCTGCCGACGCGGAATTCGTCGCGAACGGGCGCGCCTTGCGTGAGGGGCTGAGCAAACGCGAGGGGCTGGAAGAACGGTGCAAACGCCTCGCTGGCGAGTTGAAGACACTCAAGCAGGTGATGGTCGGCTGGCCGGGCGCCGAGCAGAAGATCCTGAGCAAGGAAGATGAACAGCGGAAAGTCGTCGGGCAGCTCGAGGCGGTGCAGACCGAGTTGCGCCATGCGACCCAGCGGGCGCGTGCGAGCGAGCTGCAGAGCGCATACGGGCGGATCGTCGAGGCGCGGAGCCATTGGCAGGCGGCGGCCGAGCGCTTGGCCGCCTCACGTCCGGTGGACCCGGAGCGGCTGGCGACTTTGGGCGGGCTGGAAGCGGAGATCACCCAGCTCGGGATCGAGATTGCCGCGCAGAAGCTCAATGCATCGGTGGAAAGCGCGACGCCGGTGGTGGTGACCATCGAGCGTGGCACGGGGGATCCCGAGGAGTTGACGCTCACGCCGGTGGCGGCGTGGCAGGGCGAGGCGGAGGGGAAATTCCAGCTCAGCCATGGGGACCTGCGGGTGATGGTGGAGAGCGGCACCGGCGATGTGGCGGGGTTGTTCGACCGGCTGGCGGCGGCAAGGCGGCAGCGGGATGAGCTGCTGAGGGAGCTCGGTCACGACAGCCATGCCGCGGCCGAACAGGCGGGGAAAAGCCATCGCGCGCTGGAGCAGGAGGAAAAGGCGAAGAAGGACCTGCTTGCCAGCGCATTGCAGGGGCGCAGTGAGGATGAATGGAAGTCCGGGATGGACGCGCTTGCCAAGCTGCCGGAAAGCCGGTCGGTGGAGGTGCTGCAGGCCGAGCAAAACCGGCTGATTTCCGAACAATCCGAGCACAAGCTGACGATTGAAAGCGAGCGCAGGAAGGTTGGTGAATGGGTCCGTGACTACGGAGATGCGGATGCCCTGACCGAGCGGATTCTGGCGACGACGAGCGAGGCCAAAGCCGCGGAGGCCCAGCTTGCCGGGCTGCCGGACCTGCCCGCCGGGTTTGCGAGCATTGCGGATTATCTCGCCGAGCTCGGTGCGAAGGAACGCCGGCGCGAGCAACTCGACGAGCAGCTGGACGCATGGAAGCTGAGGCTCGCCGAGCTGACCGGGGCTGCGCCGGACAGCAGCGCCGAGGAACTCCAGGCCGACCTGGAAACCTGCGAGCGCGAATTCCGCCGCCAGCATGCGCACGGCGAGGCGTTGCTGCGCATCCGGGGGAAGTTGGCAACCCTCGTTGCGGGGCTGGGCCGCGAGGACCCGCTGCAGGGACTGGCCGACGCCGTTTCCCGGCATTTTGAAACGCTTTCCTGCGGTCGCTACACCCGGGTCCGGCTGGAAGACGGCACGCCCGCCGAGGTGACGGCGGATCACCCGCTGGCCGCCGGGCTGCTTTCCCAGGGGACGCTTGGTTCGCTGGCGCTCGCCACCCGCCTCGCGCTGTCCGAGCTCTACCTGAAGGGGATGGACGGATTTCTGCTGCTGGACGACCCGTTCACCGACATGGACCACGCGCGCCGCCGGGCGGCTGCCGGGGCGATCGGTGCCTTCGCCGAGTGCCGTCAGGTGTTGTTTTTCACCTGCCACCCGGACCACGCGTCAGAACTCCAGGCGCAGCAATCGGCCAGTGCGTTGCAGGTCGTGGGGTGATTCCGGATTCGACGGTTCGGGTTTGCTGGTTGAGAGAGGGGATTGGGGGATGTCCGCTGGGGGGGAGTCGAAGGTTGGAAGAAGAGAAGAGGTCGAAGGTCGAAGGTCGGAAAGTCGAAGGTCGGAAGAAGAAGAGAAAGAGAAGAGGTCGGAAGGTCGGAAGGTCGGAAGGTCGGAAGGTCGGAAGGTCGGAGGAGACAGGAGACAGGAGACAGGAGACAGGAGACAGGAGACAGGAGACAGGAGACAGGAGACAGGAGACAGGAGACAGGAGACAGGAGACAGGAGACCGCTGCGCGGTGGATGGGGGATGGAAGATCGTGGATTGTGGATTGTGGATTGAAGATTGGGCTCACACGAAGACGCGAAGGGTGATTGAGAAAAGGGAGCTTCGCGCTGGGGTCAAGCTGGGGCCGCTGCGCGGCGATTGTGGATGTTGGATGGATGATTATTGATGAGCTGGCGCGCGGGTGATTGGCGATTCAATGGCAGGAAGACGGATGGGCTTTGGCGATGACGTAATGCCTCCGGAGAGTTAGCGACTTCTGATGATCCGCGCAGCGCATCCCGCAAAGCGTTTCCGCAGGAGAGGCAATCAATTTTTGATGATGATGATGTACTCGGGTTCTGCTGAAGGATTACCATTTGAAGTTGAGTGCCTTAGGAGCGGCGAAACGTGTTCGCCGATGCGGATGGGACGTGGGATGCGTGGTGATTGAAGACGGATGGGCTTTGGCGGGTAGCGCCCTGCGGTCTGATGGTCAGTCGATTCGCTCGGATGCATTTTTAGTCATTTGAATTTTGAAATTAGTCATTTGGCCTGACGCGGGTAGCGCCCTGCGGGCTGGTGTGGGTCGGCGATCATGCATCGCCGCTCCTGCGGATGGGCTCTGAGGAAGACGGACGCCCCGGCGGTGCGTCCCTAGTGTGCCCGGCATGGGCATGAACTTAACAATTGAAACGTATTGGACGGACTGAGTGACAGCAACCGTAGTGAAAGGCAAGGTCGCCACCGTGAGGTGAGTGAGCCGAAAG
>JAUTCT010000015.1 GCA_030673875.1 Verrucomicrobiota bacterium JB025
GCAAAGTCTGCCTGTCCCTGCTCAAGCAAGACACCACCATCAAGGACAGCCTGCGCGGCAAACGCTACCGGGCCGCACTCGATGAATCCGTCCTTGAGGGCATCCTGTTCCCGGTAAGCTCAAAGTGAGGTAGCCCTGGGATTTCTTCGATTTCCGGTTCTTTGAATTTGCGGGTTGGTGGAATGAGGGCATCTTGCTGGGTCGAACTTCGTATGAAAAAGCTGCTGCTGATTCCGTTTGTTGTGTTGCTGGCTGACTGTCGGAACCGGGTTCCGGTTTCGGGACAGGGTGGCTTGCCCGGTGGTGGCGGGCTGACGCAGGTGATCAATGTTTCGGCCTATGATCCGAAGGAGAAGCAGCGTTCCGGCCGGTCGTATTCGGAGCATGATGTGTCGGCATTGAGGGCGAATGGTGCGAGGGGATTGATTGCGCGTGCCGGGAAGGGAAGGGAGCTCGATGACAAGTGTGCGAATTTCCTGCGATCCGCGGATCGGGCCGGGATGTTGCCCGGGGTTTATTTCCGGCTTCAGACGCACGTGGATGCGGTGTGGCAGGCGGATCGGTTCGTGGACCGGGTGCAACAGATTGCGCGTGCGCGGTCCTGGAATGCGCCGGCGCTGCTGCTTTGCGGTGACTATGACGCGGATTCCAAGCTTTCGGACATTCTGCGGTTCATGGACCGGGTGGAACAGCGGACCGGGGTGGTGCCGGTGGCGTATTTGGAGAACAGCCAGCATCTGAAGCTGCTGCTTGGGAATGCGAGTCCTTCGGCGAAGGCGAAACTGCGGCGCGCGCCCTATTGGGCGGCCTTGTATTCCCACGAGAGCGGGGCGGGGCCCGTGTTTCCCGCGCCCGGGACACCGGAAGGTCTGGCGAAGCAGTATAATGTCTGGAGAAACTGGAGTTTGTGGCAGTATGGAGGCGTCGCCTGGGAGAACGGCAGGTCACACGCGAAGGTGTATTCTGCCGGTTGGCGTAGGTTTCCAAGCTACTTCGGGGACATGGACCGGCCGCTGGAGCGCAATGTGTTTCGGGGCAGTCCGCAGGAGCTCGAGCGGTTCTGGATTCGGCACGGTTTGAAACTAGATTGATCGTCCCGAGCATCTGGGCTTGCAAGGTCCACTCTGGCGTCTAGAACGGCGCTCGCATCTCGTGAAAAGTTATTTCCTGCGCCGACTACTCCTGATTCCCCCGACCTTGGTGGGAATCACGCTCATGGTATTCACCATCACGCGTTTTGTTCCCGGTGGTCCGGGTGAGCGGATGTTGATGGAGGCCGCGCGGGGGGATGCGGAGGGCGGTGGCTCGTCAAGTTCGCGGGATCAGGGGGGATTGAGCGAGGAGCAGGTGGAGGAGATTGAGGAGCAGTTCGGTTTGAACAAGAACGTGCTGGTTGCCTATCTGCAGTGGTTGGGGATCGTGCCGCGGGAGTATCAGGTTTCAAAAGGCGAGTTCGGCAAGGGTGGCGAGGCCGAGATTGGCGGGCATATCGATCCCGAGACGACGACCGATGTGGTGCTGCGGGGTGACGGTCGGATGGTGCGGGTGACGCGGGCGAACGGTGCGGTGGAAAAGGCGGTTTTTGTCGAAGGTGGGAAGCCGGTGACCGAGGGCGGATGGAAGGTCCGGTATGAAACCAACGAGGACCGGCAGGAGCGGTTCCGGAGGAGGAATCCGGATGTTTCCAAGGTTCCGACGTATCCGGCGCGGGTGGTGATTTTCCGGAACAAGTTTGCGGGTTTGCTGCAGGGTGATCTCGGTCGTTCGACGACCTACAACGATCCGGTGGACGAGATGATTCTCGAGCGTGTGCCGATTGCGGCGTATTTCGGGATTCTGACGGCGTTGATCACCTACGGGGTTTGTTTGCCGCTGGGCATCGTGAAGGCGTTGAAACACCGGACTTTTGTGGATTCCGCGAGCTCGGTGTTGATTTTCTTCGGGTATTCGATTCCCGGATTCGCGCTGGGGGCGATCCTGCTGGTGCACTTCGGTGCGAGGATGAATTTGTTTCCGTTGTTCGGGCTGACGAGTCCGAATTTCGACGAGCTGGACACCTTTGCGAAGGTCAAGGATCTGGCGCACCACACGGTGCTTCCGTTGACCTGTTATGTGGTCGGATCGTTCGCGATGCTGACGATGCTGACCAAGAACAACCTGATGGACAATCTGGCGGCCGACTACGTGCGGACGGCGGTTGCGAAGGGTGCGAGTTTCCACAAGGCGGTGTTCGGGCACGCGTTCCGCAATTCGATGATTCCGATTGCGACGAGTCTGGGCAACCTGGTGAGCGTCTTCATCGGGGGATCACTGTTGATCGAGACGGTTTTCGACATCCAGGGGTTCGGGCTGTTGCAGTATCAGTCCGTGTTGGCACGTGACGTGCCGGTGATCATGGGAACGCTGACGATTGCGGCGCTGCTGATGCTTTTGGGAAATGTGTTGTCCGACATGATTGTGGCGATGGTGGATCCGCGAATCAAATTTGAATGATGACGAGGGTAATCGGAATTTATTGTTTGATGTTGGCGACGCTGTCCGCGGTGGGTGAGTGTCTGGGGATTGCGTTTCCGACGGCGCGTTGGTTTTTTTCGGTGAGCAAGGAGGTTCCGGGGCTTCACATGGGGATTGGGGAGAGCGTGAATTTCCCGTGGTTCGGGTGGTTTTGCGTGGTGATTCTGGCGGTTGCCGGTTTGTCGATGCTGGTGCGTTCGTTCCGCAGGAAGCACAGGAATCCGCTGACGGTCCGGAAGATCAAGCGGTTCCGGGAGATGAGGCGGGGGTATTATTCGCTGGTGATTTTGCTGAGTCTTGCGGGGATTGCCGCGCTGGATCAGGCGGTGGTTGGCAAGCGGGCCCTGGCGGTGAAGTATGAGGGTGAGTGGATTTTTCCAGCATTCAACCCGGTGGATCTGAAGAACCGAGATTTCGGGATCGAGGGTGAGGCGGCTGATGCGCCGGTGAACTACCGGAAGCTGAAGAAGCAGTTTGCGGAATCAGGCAAGGGGCGGGTGATCATGCCGCTGGTGCCGTTTGATCCGACCGGGGACACGCTGCCGACCAGGTCGCGCGCGCTGGTCGAGCGGGAAGGGGTGTTTCACGAGGCCGGCAGCCGGAAGCCGTATTGGGGGCTGGCGGCGAAGTATCATGATGTGGACGAGGGCAAGATCCACATGCGCTACACCCTGCGGAACGGCAAGCTTTCCGGTCCGGTGGACGGGCGAAGCGCGGACGGGAGTCCGGTTTATACGGCGAATTACGTGGATGGGGTGCTGAGGGATGAGAAGTACACGGGGGCGGGCACGCAGTTTGATTTCCTGAATCTGGATACCAGCGACATGCGCGCGGTGAAGTATCATCCCGCGCCGCCGATTCCCGAGACCGGCAATCTGTTGGGGACGACGTCGCAGGGTTATGACGTGCTGGCCTACCTGTATGGCGGGTTGCAGGTGAATTTCAAGGCGGCGCTGATCTACCTGCCGATCGTCTATCTGATCGGGATCACGCTGGGGATGATGATGGGCTATTTCGGCGGCTGGTTTGACTTGCTGGTGCAACGTCTGATCGAGGTGTTTTCCAACGTTCCGTTTTTGTTCGTGGTGATCATTTTCGCGAGCATGGTTCCGGAGAAGTTCAAGGGTCTGCCGGTGATTCTGACGATTTTGATTTTGTTCGGCTGGATGGGCATGACGTATTTGATGAGGACGGCGGCCTACCGCGACCGCGAGCGGGATTACGTGCTGGCGGCGAGGGTCGCGGGTGCGCGGACCCCGCGTGTGTTGTTCCGGCACCTGCTGCCGAATACGGTGGCGATCATCGTGACGCTGGTGCCGTTTTCGATGTCGGGTTTGATTTTCTCGCTGACGGCGCTGGATTATCTTGGGTTCGGGTTGCCGACCGAATACGCGACGTGGGGCCGCTTGTTGAATGACGGACTTTCCAACCTTTCTGCGCCGTGGCTGGTGAGTTCGACGTTTGCGGTGCTGGTGGGTTTGCTTGTTTTGATTACGTTTGTGGGTGAGGCCGTTCGTGAGGCCTTTGATCCGAAGAAGTTCGCCTATTACCGCTGATGAACCGAATGCTGAAACTTTTCTGTTTTGTCTGCGCCGGAACCGCCGTTCTGGGGCTGGCGGGTTGTGGTCCCGAGGAGGAAACGGTGGAACGGAAGCTGGGCTTTGAGGAGTTCGTGCCGTTGTACAACCGCTACATCGCGGACTGGCTGGCTGAGATGTCAGCGGGCACTGAAAAGGAGATTGCGGAGGTCGAGAGGCAGCTGGCGGAGGCGACTGATGAGAACCGGGTGAAACTGGAGGGGCTTCACGCCGACTTGCTGCGGGATCGTGAGAAATGGGCGTTCCGCAAGTCGCTCGGCGGCTACATGAAGATCGGCACGCCGGACGAGGTGCCGGACGATCTGGTCTGGAAGAATGGAATGGAGCAGCCGGAGATCGGTGATCCGAATGCCAAGAAGGGCGGAGTGTTCAGGCGGTATGTGCCGTCGTTTCCGCCGACGATCCGTCCGTTCGGAGACAATTCGAACAACAGTTTCCGCGGGGATCTGTATGATTACATCGAACTGCCGCTGGTGACGCTGCATCCGGAGACCATGGAGTTGATTCCCGGGCTGGCCAAGGAGTGGGCGGTTTCCAAGGACAAGCGGACGGTGTATTTCCGCCTGGACCCGGAAGCGAGGTATTCAGACGGGGTGCCCGTGAAGGCGATGGATTATCTGGTCGGCGTCTACGTGCGGGTGTCCGACCATGTGGTGAATCCGTATGCGAAGCAGTATTTCCGGGAGAGCCTGGCGCAGTTTGCGACGTATGGCGACGGGATGCTGTCGGTTTCGCTGCCGGAGGTGCAGATTTACCGGGAGTCGATTGCGGGGAGCATGACGCCGTCCCCGCCGCATTTCTACAAGGACTACGGTCCGGATTATTCCGAGCGCTATCAGTGGAAGTTTCCACCGACGACGGGGGCGTATGAGGTGTTGCCCGGCGACATTGTGAAGGGGGTTTCGATCACCCAGACGCGGGTGAAGGACTGGTGGGCGAAGGACCGGAAGTACTATCGTTACCGTTATAATCCGGACAAGATGGTGCACACGGTGGTGAGGGATGAGTCGAAGGCGTTCGAGTTGTTCCGGGCGGGCCAGCTGGACACGTTTCTGATCACCAAGCCCGAGCTCTGGTATGAGAAATCCGAGATGGAGCCGGTTTACAAGGGCTACATCGAGAGGGCGACGTTCTACACCCAGTATCCGCGGGTTCCGATCGGCCAGTACATGAACGTGAGCAAGCCGCTGTTGAGCGACCGCAACGTGCGGGTCGGCATCCAGCATTCGATGAACTGGCAGAAGGTGATCGACGTGATCCACCGGGGGGACTACCAGCGGTTGAACGCGTTCAACGAGGGCTACAAGTGGTTCAGCGACCCGACGATCCGGGCGAGGAAGTATTCCGTCCGGCGGGCGCGTGAGGAGTTTGCGAAGGCCGGCTTCGTGGAAGAGGGGAGCGACGGGATTCTGCGGCGGGAGGACGGGACGAGGCTGTCGGTGTCGTTGCTGTATGCGAAGAACCCGCGGTATGACCGGATGTTCGCGATTCTGCGGGAGGATGCGAAAGCCTGCGGGTTTGATCTGAGGCTGGACGGGCAGGAGCAGACGGTGTCTTACAAGACCGAGATGCAGAAGCAGCATGAGATGACGTTCGGCGCGTGGATCATCCAGCCGCCGGTGCCGCGTTTCTATCAGTTTTTACATTCGAGGAACGCGTATGACGAGGACGGCAACCTGAAGCCGCAGACGAACAACACGTTTGTCTGGGCGCGGGATGACACGGATGCGTTGAGCGTGAAGGTGCGGACCGGGGAGACGCGCGAGGAAGTGGCGGAAGCGGCGAAGAAGCTGCAGCGGATCATCCATGACGAGGCGATTTTTGTTCCCGGCTATGCGGTGGATTTCGTGCGGGTCGGTTCATGGCGCTGGGTTCGCTGGCCGGATTCCGAGTTCACCAAGTTTTGTCCGCCGGTGGTGTATGATCCGCATGAGATGTTTGTGTTCTGGATTGATGACGAGAAGAAGCGCGAGACACAGGCGGCCCGCAGGACGGGGAAGGCGTTTCCGGAGGTGAATGTGATGATTGACGATTACCGGCTGACCGGTGATGAAGAACCGGAGCCGGAGGATGCGGCCGAAGCCGCGGTGTCCGCGGAAGATTTCGAGGAGGAAGAATGAGCGAAGAACCGAGCAATATCCTTGAGGTAGACAAGCTGATCACGTCGTTTGAGACGGATCGGGGTCTGTTGCGGGCGGTGGACCAGGTATCGTTTTCGGTTCCCGAGGGCAAGACGGTTGGCATCGTCGGGGAGTCCGGATGTGGCAAGAGCGTGACGGCGATGTCCGTGGTGCGGTTGTTGCCGCAACCGGCCGGGAAGATTCTGGGCGGTCGTGTGCTTTTCAAGGGTCAGGACCTGGCGCGGGCGAGCGACCGGGAGATGAGGAAGGTGCGGGGCGGTGAGATCGGCGTGGTTTTCCAGGAGCCGATGGCGGCGTTGAATCCGGTTCACCGGATCGGCCGTCAGGTGATGGAGGTGTTGCGGTTGCACCGGAAAATGTCGAAGAAGGACGCGTGGGACAGGGCGGTTGAGATGTTGAAACTGGTGCGGATTCCGGCACCGGAGAAGCGGATGATGGACTATCCCCACCAGCTTTCGGGCGGGATGCGCCAGCGGATCGTGATTGCGCTGGCGCTGGCGTGCCGGCCGTCGTTGTTGATTGCGGACGAGCCGACCACGGCGCTGGACGTGACGGTGCAGGCGCAGATTCTGGATTTGTTAGAAAGACTCCGTGAGGAGATGGGGATGTCGACGGTGTTGATCACGCACGATCTCGGGGTGATTGCCGAGAGTTGTGACGAGGTGGTGGTGATGTATGCCGGTCGGGTGGTTGAGAGGGCTCCGGTGGATGAGTTGTTCGAGCAGCCGATGCATGCCTACACGCGGGGGCTGTTGGATTCGATTCCGACGCTGGAGACCCCTTCGAAGTCGGTGCTGAACACGATTCCCGGGATGGTGGCCTCGCTGGGCGAGCACACGCACGGGTGCCGGTTCTGCCAGCGGATGGGGCGGACGACGCGCAACACGCGGGGGACGCGGCAGCGGCCTGATTTTGTGGAGGTGTCTCCCGGCCACTGGGTGGAAACTTGTCCGAAATGTTATCACAAATGAACGAGGATCCCTTATTGTCCGTTTCCGATCTGTGCGTGCATTTTCCCGTGCGCAGCGGGGTGATGTTGCGTCAGACGGGCGCGGTGCGCGCGGTGGATGGAGTGTCCTTCGACATCAAGCCGGGCGAGACGCTCGGGTTGGTGGGGGAGTCCGGGTGCGGCAAATCGACGTTGGGCAAGGCGGTTGTTCGGTTGTTGAAGCCGACTGCGGGGCGGGTGCATTACGGGTCGACCGAAGTCAGTCATTTGCGGCAGTCGCAGTTGCGGCCGTTGCGGCGGGACTACCAGATGATTTTCCAGGATCCGGCGGAATCGCTGGACCCGCGGATGAGCGTGCGTTCGATCATTGAGGAGCCGCTGGTGATTCACGGGATCGGGACCCGGGCGGAGCGTGCGAAGACGGTGAACCAGTTGTTGGACCGGGTCGGGCTTCCGGCGAATGCGGCGAACCGCTATCCATTTGAATTTTCCGGCGGGCAGCGGCAGCGGATCGGGATTGCGCGGGCGCTGGCGCTGAAGCCGAAGTTGATTGTGTGCGACGAGCCGGTATCGGCGCTGGATGTTTCGATCCAGTCGCAGATTTTGAATTTGTTAGTCGAGCTGCAGGAGGAGTTCGGATTGTCGTATTTGTTCATTGCGCACGATTTGTCGGTGGTGAAGCACATCAGTGATCGGGTGGCGGTGATGTATTTGGGGAAATTCGTCGAGGTGGCGCCGGCGGAGGTGATTTACCGGGACCCGCGGCATGCGTATACGAAGGCGTTGATTTCGGCGATTCCGTCGCCGGATCCGAAGGTGAAGCGGGAGCAGATCCTGTTGGAGGGGGACGTGCCGTCGCCGATTGATCCGCCGGACGGGAGTGCGTTCGGGCACCGGATCAATCATCCGCGGTATCAGGAGACGGTGGGGATGGACATGGGATTGAGGGAGATTGTTCCGGGGCATCAGGTGGCGGCGGACCCGTGTTGTATTTCGGAGGCCGATTGGGATTTGTTGCACGGCGGGCAATCGAAAGCCGTTGTAGGTAGTTGACGCCGGGCGGGCGCGGGTTAATTTCCGCAGCCATATGACGACTGTGAAATTTTTCAATCTGGCGACGCTGGCGGTGTGTGCGGGAGTGGTTTCGTGTTCGGTGGGTTCGTCGGGTTCGGGATACATGGCGGGAGTGGGTGGCGGGATGCGGCCGGAGCAGGCGACGGGCGGGACGAGTCATCCGAAGCCGGCGATTCCGGATGATGTGTCGTATTGGGACGGCGACGGGGTCCAGGGTGCGCCGCTGATCCGGATCAACCGTGAGAAGCAGAAGGCCTATTTTTACAAGGGCGGGGTGTTGGTCGGGGTGTCGAGTATTTCGAGTGGCAACGAGGACCATGCGACTCCGAAAGGCCGCTACCGGATCACCGAGAAGGACAAGGACCATCATTCCTCGTTGTATGGGGTGTTCAAGGACAAGGCCACGGGGCAGATGCTCGATGACAATGTGGACATCCGGAAGAAGAAGGTGCCGGCCGGGGCGGTGTATTATCCGGCGCCGATGCCGAATTTCATGCGGTTTGCCGGGGCGGTGGGGATGCACACGGGGTATCTTCCGGGGTATGCGGCATCGCACGGGTGCATCCGGATGCCGCACGAGATGTCCGAGAAGTTTTTTGACAACGTGCAGATTGGCACGCCGGTGATTGTCGAGTGATCCCGTCTTGCGTGGATGCCGGATAGGGGTAAATTTCCGCTGCCATGGCGACATACATATACGAGACGATTCCGACCAAGGAAGGTGAGGCGCCCGAGAGGTTCGAGGTGCGCCAGAGCATGTCCGAGGATGCGCTGACCGTGCATCCGGAGACGGGCGTGCCGGTGAAGCGGGTGATCACGGGGGGCTATGGTTTTGTGTCCGCCGGGCGTGATTCTGGCCAGCAGGTTTCCAAGCCAGCGAGTGGCGGGCACGGGTGTTGTGGCGGTGGGTGCGGGTGTTCGCACTAGTGCACCGAATCGGCAGTCCGTATGCAACCGGATGATGAATTGATCCGGTTTCAGGATGCGTTCTGCGAACGATTTGGAGGAAGAACGCGGCGCTTTTTGCTGATTCCTGCGTTATTCCTCGGTCGTTGAGCCTGCTCAACTCCACTCGTCACGCCTAGGACTCAGGAAAAATCACTCGCGCCATTCGCCCACCGACTTCCGGTTCGATGCACTGGGAGATTTTGCAGACAAGCGCGTGCGGCGGGGGAGTTGGTGAGGTGTCGGTTGAGCTCAGGGCCTTCCCTGCGGGAGGTGCCTGCTAAACGACCCGGGATGAGGAGCAGTTCTTGATTCCCGGTGGTGATTTCAGCACAATCGGTCAAACCCATTGATGATCCACCCATGATCCGCTACGCATTTTGTTTCGTATTTTTTGCCGCCCTACCCATTCATGCCAAAGTCGGGGATTGGCGAACCTTGCGCGACGACGAGGGAAACTCGTTGTCGGTGCGGTTCGAAGGCACCCGTGACGACCGGTATTTGCTCCGCCGCCGGAATGACGGGCGTCTGTTTGAAGTGGCTCCAGGCCTGTTGCCGGCCGTAGACCGGTCGCGTTTTGAGGCGGAAGCGGCGCAGCTCGAAGTCGAGCTCGGCAAACTGCGGGAGACGGTTGGCAAGCCGCTGTTCGCGGGCACTCCATTCGAAGCCCGTGATGCCACGGAGATTGCCGAGGCTCTCGGCTTGCGGACCGAATCGCAGACTACGCACAGCACCAGCTGGCGGCTCTACGCGCGGAGCGACTACCGGTTGTTTGGCGCGCGTCCGTATTCGATCGCGCTCTACGCGGATGGAGACGGGCACCCGACGAATCTTTCGATCGTCTATGCCAACAAGGGCGACTTCGGCAGTCGCGCGGGTTCCGGGGAGGAGCATTTCGAAGGAGGCACCGAAGCCGACGTCAAGTCGCTCGGAATCGCCATGGAAAGGGACGAGCAGGCGATTGAAGCGGCGATTTCCACGGCGCTCGGCGAGGCTGAGACCCAGCGCTACGGCGAAGGGAAGAGCCGCCGCACCGTCAAACGTTGGGATTGGAACGGGCATTCGTTGCTGCTTTCCAGCGAGGATGACGAATACGTTTCACTTTCCATTGTTCCGCTTGAACTCGCGGATTCCGGCGGCAGGACGGACAAGGTGCGCGACAGCGAACTGAAGGCGCGCCTGGCCGCGGACGTGATCCGGGAGCCGAACGGCGATGTGTTTCTCAGTCAGGTGCCGATGGTGAACCAGGGGCCAAAGGGCTACTGTGTGCCGGCGACCTTCGAGCGGGCGATGCGGACGATGGGGATCGACTCGGACATGTATTTGCTGGCGATGGTCGGCGGCACGACGATGGGCGGTGGCACCTCGGTTCAGAAGCTGCTCGCGAACGTCCGTTCGCAGGTGTATCGCAAGGGGCGGCGTCCGAAGGACGAGAAGATTGGCAAGCTCCGGATCCGCGATGTGAAGCGATACATCGACGACGGCATTCCCGTGATGTGGACGATGCGCTCGGTGAAGGAATACAACAAGGTGGCCAATGAGAACACCCAGCGGCGCAAGCAGGTCAGCGACTGGGGTGCCTGGGCGGAAACCATTGCCCGGGAAAGCAAGCCGCTGGTCAAACAGGAATGCGCCGACGAGAACCACCACATCTGCATGATTGTCGGCTACAACGAAGAGACCGAAGAGTTGGCGGTCTCGGATTCCTGGGGCCCCAGCTATGAACGCCGATGGGTTCCTCTGGATGTGGCCGACTGGGTTTCCGCCAAAAGCCTGTTCATGATTTTGCCCTGAGCGGTGCTCGCGGTGGCATGATGTGCGGGAAATCCCGTGGAACGCCGCCGTATCGGCCGGTTCGGGCCGGGCCGGGACGTGGTGTCCGGTTCTTCGCGCGGGTTTCCGGGTGGGGTTCGCCGGCTTGATTGGCGGTTTACTCCGGGCAGCAGGACGGGAGTTCGCGGGAGCTTTCGGGGATGGGGTCGCCGCCGTAGAATTGCGGCGGGATGGTGTCGTGGAGGCGCCATGCGAGCATGAGCGCGGTGACGAGGGCGAGCCCGCGGCGGAGGCGGTTGAGGGCGAGTGGGGTGAGTTTTTCGCGGATGCGGTGGAACTGGTGTTGGGCGAGCCAGAGCAGGGGAATGGTTCCGAGGCCGAAGGCGACGGTGAACTCGGCCCCCTTGGCCGGGGAGCCGGCGACGAGTGCGGCGGCGAAGACGAAGTAGAGCGGGCCGCAGGGGAGGAACGGGGTGAGCAGGCCCATGGCGGTGGCGGCTCCGCAGGAGGAGAGTTTGGTGGCCTTGAAGCGGGCGCGGGCGGTGAGCCGGTTGAGGATGGCGGGGCGGGGGATTTTGTGGTCGAGGCCGAGTGCCATGACGAGCAGGACGACGACGAGGACCCATGGCAGGATGACGGCCGGGGAGTCGAAGAACCACTTGAGCGGCTGGCGGCCGATCATGCCGCAGATGGCGCCGACGATGCCGTAGGAGACGAGGCGGGTGCCGTGGTAGAGGGTGGCGGACGCGAGGCGTTCGCCTTCGGATTTGGCGAGGGTGCCGAGGCCGCAGGCGATGGGGCCGCACATTCCGACGCAGTGCAGGCTGGTGGCGAGGCCGAAGACGAGTGCGGCGACGGTGGTGGTGATGCTGTCGGGGTGGGTCATCGGTATTGGCTTACGGCTCGGAAGATTCGACTTCGATGTGTTCGGCGGGGTGTTTGACCGCGATGGTGATGAGGGTGGACCATGCGGCGATCAACAGGGCGAAGGCGAGGACCACGTAGATCCACGGGTGGCGGTTCAGGAACGTGATGATGGATTTCATCCTCATTTGGCGTTGAATGTATGAGGATTGGGGCCGAGGAAGCGAACGGATTTTTCGATGGTGACGTCGCCGGGGTCGGCATGGACTTCGAAGGAGATGTCGGAGACGCCGACGTAGGAGCCTTTGGGTGCGAGCACGACGCAGGAGCGGGTGAGTTCTTCGAGCGCGCCGATGTGGAAGGTTTGGTCCGCGCCGCTGAGTTGGTATCCGCTGGGGGTGGTTTCACCGAGGCGGATGGTGATGCTGGCGTTTTGGTTGCGTTTGTTGATGACGCGCACTTTGTAGATATTGCGGACGAAGTTGGTGTCTGCGGTGAAGCCTTGTTCGCCCTGGCGGGAGATGGTGGCGGTGAAGGGTTGTGCGCGCTGGCTGGCGACGATGCCGAAGGCGGTCATGCCGAGCAGGGTGAGGCCGATGTAGGCGAAGATGCGCGGGCGGATGAAGCGGCGTGCGCTTCCGGCGAAGGCGTTGAAGGAGTCGTAGCGGATGAGGCCTTTCGGGCGGCCGACTTTATCCATGATGGTGTCGCAGGCGTCGATGCATGCGGTGCAGCCGATGCATTCGAGTTGGAGGCCGTTGCGGATGTCGATGCCGGTGGGGCAGACCTGGACGCAGCGGCGGCAGTCGATGCAGTCGCCCTCGGTTTTGCCTTTGGCGCCGCGGGGTTCGCCGCGTTGGTAGTCGTAGCCGACGTTGATGGTGTCGTCGTCGGTGAGGGCGCTCTGCAGGCGGCCGTAGGGGCACATGATGATGCAGAACTGTTCGCGGAAGTAGCCGAAGCAGAACCAGAGGACGAGGGTGAGGAAGGTGACGATGCCGAAGGCGGTGGCGTGGGCGAGGGGGCCTTCCTGCATGAAGCTGTAGAGGCGGTTGAGCGAGACGAAGTAGGAGAGGAAGACGTGGGCGATGATGGCGGCGATGAGCAGGTAGAGGGTGTGTTTGACGGCGCGTTTGACGATTTTTGCCGCGGTCCACGGGGCCTTGTCGAGTTTCTTGCGGGCGGTGGCGTCGCCCTCGATGAGGCGTTCAATGCGGCGGTAGATGTGGTCGAGGAAGACGGTGTAGGGGCAGGCCCAGCCGCACCAGACGCGGCCGAGCAGAGAGGTGACGAAGAAGAGGGTGAAGCCGAGGCCGGTGATGGCGAAGAACATGACCCAGAGGTCCTGGGGCACGAGGGTGAGGCCGAAGAGGTGGAACATGCGTTTTTCCACATCGAGGAAGACGGCGGGAGCGCCGTTGATGGGGATCCACGGCAGCAGGATGTAGATGGCGATGAGGATGGCCCCGGTGATTCGGCGGAGGATGGTCCATTTGCCTTTGACGTCGGCCGGATGGAGGAAATAGCGCGAACCGTCGTCGTTGATGGTGGTGACGGAGTCGAGGTTGGGTGTTTTGTTTGCAGCCATCGGGGTTGTGAGAACGTGCTCGATTGAGTAACCGTTTAATCCGGGTGCTGTCACGTGCAAAACCGCGGCATGGCTAGAGCAAGAAATGCGCAGGTTTTGGGAGTTGGATTTTCGCTGGGTCTGGGGCGGCGGTCGGGGCGTTGGCGGGCTGGTTGTGAGTGGCGGGAGGAGGTGTGGGGTGATGGGAGGTGGACAAGGGGATTGACTTTGGTTGTGGGCGGAGACTAGTAACTAAACCAGCATTTGTCGCTGGATTAGCATGTTCCGTCGTGTTGGCGGGGATGTGGTCAGGATGGATGAGGCAGGCCATGAATATTGAGATATTGTCCCGGGTTCAGTTCGCGTTTACGGCGGCGTTTCATTATTTGTTTCCGCCGCTGACGATCGGGTTGGGGGTGATTCTGGTGATGATTGAGGGGATGTGGTTGAAGACGGGGGATCGGAAGTATCACAACATGGCGCGGTTCTGGACCAAGGTGTTCGCGTTGATTTTCGGGCTTGGAGTGGCGACGGGGATTGTTCTGGAGTTCGAGTTCGGGACGAACTGGGCGACGTATTCGCGGTTTGTGGGGGACATTTTCGGCAGTGCGCTGGCGGCGGAGGGGATTTTTGCGTTTTTCCTGGAGTCCGGGTTTCTGGCGATTTTGTTGTTCGGGTGGGACAAGGTCGGGCCGAAGCTGCATTTTTTCGCGACCTGCATGGTGGCGTTCGGGGCGCATTTCAGTGCGGTGTGGATCATTGTGGCGAATTCGTGGCAGCAGACGCCGGCGGGTTCGCATCTTGAGGTGGATGGCGAGGTGGTGGGTGCGGGATTCAAGATGTTGCCGGAGCATCTCGGCAGCGCGCGGATGGTGATCGATGAATTCTGGGAGGTGGTGTTCAACCCATCGACGGTTGAGCGCTTGAGTCATACGCTGATGGGGGCGTGGCTGGCGGGGGCGTTTCTGGTGGTGAGCGTGAGTTCGTATTACCTGTTGAAGAAGCGGCACCACGAGTTTTCCCGGTTGTCGCTGCGGTTTGGTCTGGCGCTGGCGATCGTGGCTTCGTTGTGTTCGTTGGTCACCGGTCATGGTTCGGCGAAGGTGGTGGCGGAGTATCAGCCGTCGAAGTTGGCGGCGATGGAGGGGCATTGGGAGAGCGGGCCGAATGCGCCGCTGCACCTCGCGGGGTGGGTGGATGAGGAGAACGGGAGGACGGTCGGGCCGTCGCTGCCGGGCGGGTTGAGCTGGTTGATTGCGGGGACGGCGGATCATCGGGTGACCGGATTGTCGGAGATTGCCGAGGAAGACCGTCCGCCGGTGCAGGCGACGTTTCAGTTTTTCCATTTGATGGTGGCGTTGGGGATGGGGATGATCGGCTACAGTTTGTGGGGTGGCTGGCTGTGGTGGAGGAAGCGGCTGAGCAAGCTGGAGCATGCCGAGACGCGGTGGTTCCTGAAGTTGGGTGTGGTGGCGGTCCTGATGCCCCAGCTGGCGAATCAGGCGGGTTGGTTCACTGCGGAGATCGGGCGTCAGCCATGGATCGTGTGGGGGTATCTGCGGACGTCGGATGGCTTGTCCGCGGTGGTGAAGGCGGAGCAGGTGTTGGCATCGATCATCGGGTTCGGGCTGATCTATCTGCTGCTGTTCGTGATGTTTGTGTTTTTATTGAACCGCAAGATCCAGCATGGCCCGGAGCCGATGGGTGGAGCAATCAAAGAAGGACGATGATGTTTAGCGATCTCAATGCCATATGGTTCGTGTTGGTGGGGGTGTTATTCGGCGGTTACGCGATGTTGGACGGGTTTGACCTGGGGGTTGGCGCGCTGATGCCTTTTGTGAAGAAGGATCACGACCGGCGGATTCTGTATAACTCGATCGGTCCGGTTTGGGACGGGAACGAGGTTTGGCTGGTGACGGGCGGGGGAGCGTTGTTCGCGGCGTTTCCGGAGGTGTATGCGACGGTGTTTTCGGGGTTCTATCTGGCGTTCATCGGATTGTTGTTCATGTTGATTTTCCGGGCGGTGGCGATTGAGTTCCGTTCCAAGGAGCCGTGGGGCTGGTGGCGGAGGATGTGGGACTGGAGTTTCACGGTGGGGAGTGTGGGGGCGTCGTTTTTGATCGGGGTGGCGATGGGCAACATCGTGCGCGGGGTGCCGCTGGACGCGCGGCACGAGTATGCGGGGGGATTTTTTGATTTGCTCAATCCGTATTCGCTGATGATGGGGGTGACGACGGTGGCCTTGTTCATGATGCACGGGTCGATCTATCTGCACATGAAGACGGAGGGGGATCTGCAGCAGCAGGTGCGCGGGTGGATCAGTCCGCTGATCATTCTGTTCATCGTCTGTTATTCGGTGTTCAACCTGGCGACCTTGTTGTATGTGCCGCACATCACGGATGTGTTGCGGGACCAGCCGCTGTTGTTCGCGGTGGTGGTGTTTCTGGTGCTGGCGATCGCGAACATTCCGCGGGAGATTCACCACGGGCGGGACGCGCGGGCGTTCTTGAGTTCGTGTGCGACGATGTTGCTGCTGATGTCGCTGTTCGGGATGGGGATGTTTCCGAACATGGTTTATTCGCTGCCGAATCCGGAGAACAGCCTGACGGCTTACAATGCGTCGTCTTCCCAGAAGACCTTGCGGATCATGCTGATCATTGCGGCGATCGGCGTGCCGATTGTGTTGGCCTACACGGTGGCGATTTACACGATTTTCCGAGGCAAGGTGAAGCTTGGGAAGGACAGCTATTGAGGGTTGACGCGGGGCGGGTCAGTAACGAGCATGTGCTCGTAATGAAAACCGAATCACGCATTCTTTGCATTCCGACGATTGAGGACAAGGGGAGTGAATCCCGGGTGAGCGAGCATTTCGGGCGGGCACCACATCATGTGCTGGTGGAGTTGCGGACGGGCGAGACGCGTTCGTTGAGGAAGGACGGCGGCTGTGACGGGGATCACGGTCACTGCATGCCGGTGGATGTGATGCTGGAAAACGGAGTGGATGTGGTGGTTTGCAAGGGGATCGGCAAGGGCGCGATCAATCGTCTGATGTTGAACCGGATCGGGGTTCTCGCGACGGCGGCAACGGATGTGGCGGGAGTGGTGGAGGAGTTTCGCGAGCGGTCCGAGACGATGGGACAGCCGCGGGTTTGCAGCGGGCATCACCATTGACGGAGGGAAAGTCGGTGGCGGGTGGACGGGCGTGGTATGGTGCCGATGATGAATCGGGTGACGTGCGTCGGAGTGGTGGTGGGATTGCTGCTGGTTGCTTGTGAGCGGCGGGCGGGCGGTGGAGTGGGCGAGGATCCGGAGCGGGGATCCGGGCGTGTGCGTCCTGTGGTGGCGGACGGTTCCATGGGCGGGCAGGGGTTCCGTGACTCGCTGGATGAGGCGCGGCGGATGGCGGCCGGGGCGGAGCGCAACGAGCGGCTCGCCGAGCTGGCCTGGAATGCGATCGAGCGTGAGCCGGAGGTGGCTGAGGATGCGATGGAGTTGCTGCCGGCAGGCGGGCGGGCGAGGATCGAGCTGACGAGTCACCTGGCGATGCGGATGGCGGACGAGGATCTGGAGGGTGCGCTCGAGTGGGCTCTGGACCTGCCGTCTGAGAACGAGATGGCGGCGGCGTTCGGGAGGATTGCGCTGGTGATGGCGGAGCGTGATCCGGTGGAGGCGGCGACGCTGTTGTCCGAGACCGGGGTTGCCGGCAGGGAGCTGGATGTGGCGCTGGTGGAGGCGTTGTCGATTTGGTCGAACCAGTCGCCGGTGGATGCGGCGGAGTGGGTGGCGTTGTTTCCGGAGGGGGCGGCGCGGGACGCGGGGTTCCGGGAGGTGATTTCCGAGTGGGTGGAGCAGGACGTGTCCGCGGCCTGGGCCTGGGTGGAGGCGCGGGATGACGGGGTGATCCGCGAGTTGGCGGGCCGGGAGCTGGAGCATGCCTGGCTTGCTTTGCCGGCCGGGGAGCGGGAGGCGGTGCTCGACGGGGTGGAACCGGATGTCGCGACACAACTGCGGCGGCTGTTGCCAGCCGCCGAGTAGAGGAGTTCCGGGTGATGGATGCCGCGGATGGGCCGCGCGGGTGGCGGTTATTTGCCGCCGAGGCGGTCGAGTTCGCGGGCGACGATCATGAGGGTTTCACGGACGCCGGGGGCGAAGCCGCCGTCGGTCTGGACGGCGAGCATGACGGATTTTTCACGGATGAACTCGAGGGGCACGGAGCCGGAGTAGAGTTTGAGTGAGCCGTTGCCGAAGCCGAGGTTTGGCAGGAAGCTTTTGAGTGCCTCGATGGTGGCCATGTCCTTTTGGCTGACGCGGGCGATGTTTTTCATGCCGGGCAGTGCGCGTGAGCGCTGGAGGATTTCCTCGGAGTTCATCTCGCGGTCGACGCCGAAGATGGCGCGGAGTTCGAGTTGGCGGATGGATGCGGAGTCTGAGGTGAGGTCGTCAAAAGCGGCGGGTGCCTCGGCAGCGGCGGGTTCCGCGGGTTTTTGCGGGGCCGGCGGCTTCGGTTGTTCGAAGGCGGAGGGCGCTTGGGGCGCGGCGGCGGGTTGCTGCGTGGGTTGTGGAGTGGGTTGTGGTTTTGGCTCGGATTTCGGTGCCTCGGGAACGGAGGTGTCGGGTTCGTTCCAGTCCTTGAACGCGGCGATGGCGGCTTGAGGAGAGGCGGGAGCCGGTGTTGCCGGTGTTGCGGGTTCCGCGGTGAATGGCGAGGTCGGCGGTGCGGGTTCCTCGGGCGCGGTGGCGAAGGGAGAGGTGGGAGGCATGGATTCGAAGGGGTTTTTCACGGCTGGGGCTGGGCTGGGAGCCTCGAAGCCGAATCCTTCGGGGGCATCTGCCACCTGGAACGGAGATTGGGGCTTGCGGGTTTCCGGAATCGCAGCGCTGGATCCGGATTCGGGTTGTTTTTGAGGGGGGGCCTCAGAGATGACAGAAAAGGGTGATTTGGCCTGTGCCGGGGCCGATTGTTTGGCTTCTTCTGCAGCAGCGACGGCGAAAGGGGAGTTTGATTGTTTGGCGGGGGGAGTTTCGGCCTGCTTGGGGAAGTTATCGAAAATGCCTCTGTTGTTGCTCATCTTAACTGGGGTGGATGTGGGAAAGGGTGCTATTCCGGCGATTCAGCGAATTCGATAGGAACTTAATATGTATGAAAAGTCGAGCACTCGTGCAGAAAAATTAGCCAAAGCCATTTTCGATGGCGAGGCGTTTGAGGCGGTTTTTCATGGAGACTTTGGTGACGGCGGGGAGGCGGTCGATGAAAAGCACGCCGTTGAGGTGGTCGGTTTCGTGCTGGATGGCGCGGGCGAGCAGTCCGTCGGTTTCGATTTCGAGAACGGAGCCGTCGAGTTGGGGGAGTTTCGCCTTGATTGCGGCGGGTCGGCGGACTTCGGCGCGGATGTCGTGGATTGAGAGGCAGCCTTCGAGGTCGCTTTCCTTGGCTTTGCCGAATTCGATTTCCGGGTTGATGAAGACGAGGGGCATGATGGAGTCGAGGGCGGCGTCTTCGCCATTGACCTTGAGGAAGCTGATGCATTCGGGGTCGTGTGAGACGTCGACGACGGCGAGGCGGATGGCGCGGTCGATTTGTGGTGCGGCGAGTCCGACGCCATTGGCATCGGCCATGGTCTCGAGCATGTCGGCGACGAGCTGGCGCAGATCGTCATCGACGGTTTTGATGGGGCGGCAGCGCTGGCGGAGGACGGGGTTTCCGTATTGGGTGATTTCGAGGACCATCGTTGGGAATTCTGAGGAGTGGGAAATGTGGAAAAAGGGGATGGCGGAAAACGTGAGGTGTTTCAAGGAGCAAGCGCCGTGAAGGTGGACCGGACGAAACCGCCAGAGTGCGTGTGGCCGGGGGTTGGGGCTCCGGCTGCCGAAATATAGCCCGGTCGACCCGGATTGCATCGGGTTTTCCGGAGGCTTGGTTGAGTGGCCGGGAAGGTGCGGGGGGGGCGCGTGGCGGGATGGCGTGGTGCGGGTGGGGCGGGTGGGGCGTCAGGCGAAGCCGAGTGTCTGGCGGAGGTCTGAGGCGAGGGATTCGGCTTGGGTGGAGTCGGTCCAGGAGAGGAGCGGGACGGCTTCGTCGGCGACGATGAGTTCGAGGCGGGACATGGGTTTGCCGTTGACGTGGCCGGAGTTGGAGAGGCGGACGTCTGCGATTTGGGCACGCGGGTAGGGTGTCTCGCGGATGACGCGGCCGTGGCGGTCGGTGATGCGGAGGTAGAGGGTGGACGAGGTGCCGACGATGGCGCGTTTGTGGTGGCGGGTGGCGCGGAGTTTGGTGAGCCAGTAGACGCCGCCGCCGGACATGGCGAGGCCGGCGAGGAGGAAGATGAGGCGGAAGATGGAGTCGAAGAGGGTGAAGATGAGGTCGAAGATTTTGACGAACAGCGGGTCGTCGCCATCGGGGAGGCCGGTGAGGGGGCCCATGAGCTTGATGGCGATGAAGCTGAATGCGAGGCCCATCAGGATGAGCACGATGGAGAAGGCCCAAGCGTGCTTGTTTGCATTCGGCAGGGGAAAAGTGAAGCTGGATTTTCCGGGCGAGCGGGGGGCGGGGTCGGCGGCGGGGTCGGCGGCGGGGTCGGCGGGGGGCGTTCTGGCGGGAGGTTCGGTGGTTCCGAAGATGCTTTCCTTGATGTCTGCGACGAGCCAGGCTTTTTCCCCGGGGGTGAGGACGGTGCCGAAGCGGATTTTTCGTTTCCCCGCCTTGATTTCGATGCCGTAGACGGGGCGGTAGTTTTTCTGATAGAACTCGGCCTGGTGGACGGTGGTGATGGCTTCGCGGGAGAGGGATTTGGTATTGGCGCGGCCGAAGAGGGTGCGGCGGAGGGTGAGGTTGTAGGTGTCGATTTCGATGCGGTGGCGGGCGAAGCGGTTGCGCAGGCCGAAGTAGAGCATGCCGAGGCCGATGGCCCAGAAGAGGGCGAAGAAGAGGATGATCAGGAGGAGACCGCCCGGTTCGCCTTTGTAGCTGGGGTCTCCGAAGGCCATCGCCGCGGTGACGGTGCCGGTGATGGCGAGCCAGAAGGCGGCGAAGAAGAGGAAGCCGCCGGACTTTCCGGAGGGCGGGATGGCCCAGACGGTGGTGGAGCCGTCGGAGGTGCGGGTGATTTTGGTGTCGGCCGGAGGGCGGCCTGCCTTGCCGGCGAGGGTGCCGGAGGTGGCGGTGGCGGCCCATTCGTGGGCGGCGGCTTTGGTCCCGCAGTCGGGGCAGGTGACGACCGCGTTGTAGGAGGCGGGGACGCCGGCGGGCTTGGCTCCGCACTCGGGGCAGGCGAGCAGGCCCTTGCGTGCGGCGGTGGCGAAGATGGACGATTGGAGGCCGCTCTTCAGTTGCTTGAACATGATATGTGTGTCGTATCCGCGGGGGTGTGGATTGTAAAGTGGTGAGGGGGTGCTCAGAGCGAGCGGAGGTAGGCGACGAGGTCGAGTTTCTGGCGCTCGGTGAGTTGGGAGGTTTTGCCGTGGCGGTCGGCGGGGTTGTGGCTGGTGATGACGTCCATGAGGGTGGCGGCGCGGCCGTCGTGGAGGTAGGGGGCGGTGCGCCAGACTTCGCGCAGGGTGGGGGTGTCCCATTTGGTGTTTTGCTCGCGGCCGGTTCCGGTGCCGACGTTGTGGAGGGTCATGTCGGTGAAGTGGTCGTCGTCGTGGCAGACGGCGCATTTGGCGGTGTGGAAGACGGATTTGCCGCGTTTGGCGGATTCCGAGAGCCGGCCGTTTTCGAGGGCGGGCGAGGGGACGGGCTGGAGCGAGAGGAAGTAGGCTTCGATGGCGCGGGCGTCCTCGTCCGGGTAGGAGATGAACTGGATGTGGCGCATGCCTGCGCGGATGGCGGTGGGGGCGTCGGCGCGGATGCCGCTGACCATGGCGGGCGGGGTTTGCATGCTGAAGAGCATGTTTTTGGATTGTTTGGGGTTGCCGAGGCCGTCGTTGAGGAGGTCCCAGTTGAGGGCGTCGGTGCGGGTGCCGGGGTGGCAGGTGGCGCAGCTCTGCCAGTGCTGGAAGCTACGAGTTCCATCGTAGAACAGGCGTTCGCCGGTGCGGGCGGGGGATTCGGCGCGCGGCCGGGGCAGCGGGATGTCGCGGACGGTGGCCTGGAGTCCGTCTCCGGTGTGGATGAGGTGGAGGGTGCTGGAGAAGTGGCAGGTGACGGCGAAGCCGCGGTGGGTGACGGCGAGGTGGCGCGGGCCGTTGCCGTTGAGTTTGATCCGGCGGCGGATGCGGTGGATGAACGAGAGGTCGTTGGGGACGTCATCGAGGGAGGAGCTGACGGCGGTGACGGATTCGCCATTGGCGAGACGGTCGAGGTCGGCGTGGAGCGCGCGGCGGTCGATGAGCGAGACCTCGTGGGTGCCGGCGTGGGCGACAGCGAGGAGGCGGCCGTCGGGCGAGCAGGCGATGGCGGAGGGGTTGGCGGCACCGAGCGAGGTGTCGTCGAGCAGGACGGTGGCGAGCAGGGACGTGCCGGCGGTGCGGATGATGCTGAGTGCGGAGGTATTCATCCAGCCGCGGTCGAGCTGGGTGGTGGGGACCTGGTAGCGGGCGAGGGTGTGGACGGCGTAGAGGAAGCGGCCGTCGGGCGAGAGGGCGAGGGCGCGGAGGTCGATGGAGCCGTTGGGCAGGGAGAGGTTGACGGATTCTCCGGAGCGGATGTCGGTGACGGTGATGGCGGCAGCGGTGTGGCCGGTGTTGGCGGGGCCGTGGGGGAGCAGGTTGGCGGTGAAGAGCGTGTTGCCGTCTGCCGAGATGGTGGTGGCGACGGGTTCGCGGACGGCGGGCAGGGTGCCGGTTGTTCCGGATTCCGGGCTGATGGCGGAGATCCGGTTTTCGAACTGGCTGGTGGTGAAGATGGATTGGCCGTTCGGCGACCAGGTGGCGTGGACGGGTGAGTGGCCGGCGGGGTGCGAGCGGATTTGCCTGCCGCTGACGGAGTCCAGCAGGATGAGTTTTCCGGGGGCGAGTCCGGCGGTGACGGCGAGGGTTCCGCCATCCGGGGAGGCGGCGATGGAGGTGGGGGTGGCGGGGAGGCTCCAGCTGGCTTCGGTTTTGCCGGTGGCGGTGTGGATCCGGACGACGGATGGCGGGTGTTCGAGCGCGACGAAGAGGGTGGAGCCGTCTGGTGAAGGGGTGAGTCCGACGGGGTAGGCGATGGCGCGGATGGCGAGGACCAGGGTGAGGGTGGTGATGGCGCGGAGCGTCATGGTTTCTGGGGCGTGGGTTTGGATGCCTCCTGCCGGAGGGAATACGTTTCCGGCGGTGGGGATCTTGCAGCCGCGCGGGGGGTGGGAGGGGCGTGGGGCGTGGGGCGGGAGGCGTGGACAAGCGGCGGGGATTCGGCTAGCAAGGGCGCATGAACAGCTGGGATGTGGCGATGGATGTGGTGAACGGATGCCTGCGTGCGGGCGTGCGCGAGTTTGTGGTGTGCGGTGGGGCGCGGAATGCGGTGTTGCTCGAGGTGCTGGCGCGGGCGGAGGAGGCGGGCAAGGTGCGGCTTTGGCGGCATTTTGAGGAACGTGGCGCGGGGTTTTTCGCGCTGGGGCGGATGATGGAGACAGGGGAGCCGTGTGCGGTGGTGACGACGAGCGGGACGGCGGTGGCGGAGCTGCTGCCGGCGGTGGTGGAGGCGTTCTATCAGGCGCGGCCGCTGGTGGCGCTGACGGCGGACCGGCCGGGCGAGTCTCGCGGCAGGGGAGTGCCGCAGGGGATCGAGCAGGTGGAGATATTCAAGGGCTATGCGGCGTGGGGATTTGATGGCTGGAGCGGTCGGATGCCGGTGCATGTGAATGTGGAGTTGGGCGAGGATTTCGAGCCGGCTGAGGCGGTGTTTGCGGAGCTGGGTGAGTTTGTCGCGGAGCTGGAGAAGCTGAATGTGGCGGGGCTGGCGCGGTGGCTGCGGGAGGATATTTACCAGGGGGTGGTGGTGATGGTCGGCGGGTTGGAGCCGGGCGAGCGGGAGGATGTGTTTCACTTTTGCTGTGATTTCGGCGCGCCGGTGGTGGCGGATGCGACGAGTGGCTTGCGCGAGGCGCTGCAGGGGTTGGCGGTTCACGATGCCGACCGGGTGTTGAAGGAGCGGCCGCCGGGCAAGGTGCTGCGGTTGGGCGAGGTGCCGGCGGGTCGGTTTTGGCGGGATTTGGAGGCGCTGGAGCGGGTGTCGGTGTGGTCGGTGTGCCGGAACGGTCTGCCGGGGCTGGCGCGGGAAACGGGGGTGGTGTGTGGCGACGTGGGGCGGGTGCTGCGCGGGCTCGGCGGGGTGGAGCCGGCGGATGACGCGCTGGACCATCTGGTCGACGCCTCGAAGCGGGCGGCGCGGATCGACGAGATGCTGGAATGTTATCCGGACAGCGAGCCGGCGCTGGTGCGGACGATTTCACAATTCGCGTGTCTGGCGAACTCGGTCTATCTGGGTAACAGCATGCCGGTGCGGGAGTGGAATTCGTTCGCGCAGTGGGCGCATCCGGTGGCGGAGGTGCGGGCGAACCGGGGGGCGAACGGCATCGATGGTCAGGTTTCCAGCTGGCTGGGGTGGACGGCGGAGCAGGAGGACGCGTGGGCGGTGTTGGGGGATCTCACGGTGTTGTATGACGCGGCGGCTCCGGCGATGCTGCAGCAGGTGGAGTGTGCGGGCCGGGTGCTGGTGGTGATCAACAACCGGGGCGGACGGATATTCGAGCGGCTGCCGAGGTTGGAGCAGATGAGCGGGCGGGCGGTGGAGTGCCTGACGCAGCCGCATGGGGCGGATCTGGAGGGGCTGGCGAAGCTGTGGGGGATGGAGTATTTGCGGGTGCGGACGGCGGATGATCTGGATGCGTTCGAGCCGGGTGAGGTGGCGATGTTGATGGAGGTGGTGCCGGATGAAGGGCAGACGGCGGGGTTCTGGCGGGAGCGGCGGTAGAGTGGATTGGGGGGGCGGGAGGCTGGGGTGGAAAAATTTCGGCAAAAACGGGCTAGACGAAACGAGAAATGTCGTTACGATAAATCTCGTTATGAATGAGGCGGTTCAATTCTGTAAGGCGCTGGCGGACGAGACGCGTTGGCGGATCGTTCGGTTGGTGCGGGATCGCGCGATGTGCGTGTGCGAGCTGGCGGATATTCTGGAGATGCCGCAGTCGTCGGTGTCGAGTCACGTGCAGAAGATCCGCAAGGCGGGGATGCTGGAGAGCGAGCAATGCGGGAAGTGGACGTATTTCCGGGTTTCGGGCGACTGTCTGGAATTGGTGAGTGAGTTGGCCCGGCGATTTCCGGACGGCGGGGAGTTTGGCGAGGTGATGGAGCGGGCGGAGAAGCGGCTTGCGGAGCGGGCGGAGAGTTGTTGTCCGGGGCCGGTGACGCTGGACCGGGAGCGCTGAAGGCTGCGGGCGGGGGAGTTGAATCATTTACCTGAAGGATCATGAAGTTATCTCAATTGAAATCATTGTTGTCCGAGCATTCGGATTTGTATTTCCGGCTGAAGCTGCCGGGTGGTGGCGCGGTTCCGCTTTCCTTCCACATCACGGAGGTGGGGCACGTGCGGAAGCGGTTCATCGACTGCGGCGGCACGCTGCGCGAGACCGAGTGCTGCCTGCTGCAGGTGTGGGTGGGTGAGGACTACCAGCACCGGATAGAGACCGGGAAGATGGCCGGGATTCTGGAGAAGGGCTCGGAGGTGGCGGGTGATGACTCGCTGCCGGTGGAGGTCGAATACGAGGACGGGGTGATTTCCCAATATACCATCGAAGGTCACGAGGTGACGGATGAGGCGGTGGTGTTGAATCTGGCGCACAAGCACACCGAGTGTCTGGCTCCGGAGTTGTGCGGGTTGCCGTCGATTGACCGGCTGCCTTCGGTGGGTGGTGCGTCGTGCTGTGGTCCGAGCGGTTGTTGCTGATCCTGGAGAAAGGAAGTTATCATGTCTGATCAAGTTGCCAAGAACATGTCGTTTGTGGACCGTTACCTGACGGTCTGGATTTTCGCCGCGATGGGAGTCGGGGTGTTGCTGGGGAATTTCGTGATTTCGGATCCTGCGGCGTTTTTCGCGCCGATGACGGTGGGGACGACGAATCTTCCGCTGGCGGTGGGGTTGATCGTGATGATGTATCCGCCGCTGGCGAAGGTGCGCTATGGGGAGCTGCCGAAGGTGTTTGCGAACACGCGGATCCTGAGTCTCTCGCTGGTGCAGAACTGGCTGATCGGGCCGGTGTTGATGTGGGCGCTGGCGGTGATTTTCCTGCGGGACCAGCCGGATTACATGGTGGGGCTGATTCTGGTGGGGTTGGCGCGCTGCATCGCGATGGTGCTGGTGTGGAATGATCTGGCGAAGGGCAGCAGCGAGTATGCGGCGGGCCTGGTGGCGCTCAACAGCATCGCACAGATCTTCTTTTACAGCGGGTATGCGTGGTTGTTCATCACGGTGCTGCCGCCGTATGTGGGGCTGGAGGGGGTGATCGTTCCGGTGGCGATGATGGATATCTTCCACAGTGTGTTGATCTATCTGGGGATTCCGTTTGCGGCGGGCGTGCTGAGCCGGTTGCTGCTGGTGAAGGCGAAGGGTGAGGAGTGGTATGAGAAGGTGTTCATACCGAGGGTATCGCCGCTGACGCTGATCGCGCTGCTGTTCACGATTGTCGTGATGTTCACCTACAAGGGGGATGCGATCGTGCGGCTGCCGATGGATGTGCTGCGGATCGCGGTGCCGCTGGTGATTTATTTCGCGGTGATGTTCCTGGTGAGTTTCCTGATGGCCTCGAAGCTGGGCTCGGACTATCCGCGCACGGCGAGCGTGGCGTTCACCTCTGCGGGAAACAACTTCGAGCTGGCCATTGCGGTGGCCATCGCGGTCTTCGGTCTGGAGTCCGGCGTGGCGTTTGCCGCGGTGGTCGGGCCGTTGATCGAGGTGCCGGCGCTGATCGGGCTGGTGCATGTGTCCTTTGCCCTGAAACGTAAATTCTATCCCCAAACCAACTGATGAAACAACCATTGATACTCGTTCTCTGCACCGGCAACAGCTGCCGGTCCCACATGGCCGAAGGCATTCTGCAACAGGCGCTCGGCGACGGCTTCCGCGTGCAAAGCGCGGGGTCGAAACCGGCCGGCTACGTGCATCCGCTGGCGATCCGGGCGCTGGAGGAAATCGGCATTGATATCAGCGGCCACACGTCAAAGCACCTCGACGAGTTTCTCGATCAGGATGTGGAGACGGTGATCACGGTGTGCGGAAACGCGGACCAGGCGTGTCCGGCGTTTCCGGGCCAGCTCAACCGCCACCACTGGCCGTTCGATGATCCGGCGCATGCGGAGGGATCGGAGGCTGAGCAGTTCGAGGTGTTCCGCAGGGTGCGGGACGAGATCCGCGCGGTGTTCGGCGCGTATGCCGACGGGCGGATGGATGCGCTGAAGGAGTGATGGTCTGTGGCTGACTGGCCTTTGGGAGTCGGCGATCATGCATCGCCGGTCCCGGGGCTCTGGCGGGGTGATGGGGGGCGGATGCCGTCGGGACGCGAAGGGTGCCAAGGCCGTTGCGCGGCGATGGTGGATGGTGGATGGTGGATGGTGGATGGGGCTCACACGAAGACACGAAGAGTGATTGAGGGAGGGGGCTTCGCGCTGAGGCTCAAGCAGGGGATGGGCGGAAGACTGACGGGCCGGTGGTGTGTGCGTGCCGGGGGGGTGATGTTTTTGAGGACGGGGAAATTGGGGGCGAGGGCTGCATCCGCCGGACAGCTCGGAGAGCCGTCCCTGCCTATTTGAAGGGGTTCATTGGCGAGGCATGGGCGGGAAGACGGACGGCCCGGCGGTGGGGGCCGGTTGAGGGGGGCGGAAAGGAGCGGCGAAACGTGTTCGCCGGTGCGGATGAGGAGTGGGTGATGAGCGGATGGGCTCGGTGGAAGACGGACGCCCCGGCGGTGCGTCCCTAGTGTGCCCGGCATGGGCATGAACTTAACAATTGAAACGTATTGGACGGACTGAGTGACAGCAACCGTAGTGAAAGGCAAGGTCGCCACCGTGAGGTGAGTGAGCCGAAAG
>JAUTCT010000016.1 GCA_030673875.1 Verrucomicrobiota bacterium JB025
GGTCGCTCGGTCCGGCTCCGCCGGCCTCGCTTCCCACCCACCGCCGGAACCCCCCGCTCTCAAATCCACCCCCAAACCGCTATGAGAGTAATTGTCGTCGGTGGTCAGTTTTAATTGTCGCTGAGGGAATTTCTAATTGTCGCTGGACAATGGTGTCTTCGCGACGGGGGTCCCGCAGGCGCTTTGCCTCGCACCCGAGAGCCCACGCAACGCAGGTGACCGGTATTCTGAAGTGCCGCAGCCCCTCCGGTCACACCACATGCCATCGCGCACGATGAGCACGCTGCGGCATTGACCGGTTGCCAAAACTCCTTGTCGAAACGGAATGAGATTTGGATGGGGATTGGGCTTTGGAACGGAATCGGGGGGTCGGGCGAGAAATGCCCATGTGGGGGTGGCTCGTTGGTCACTGGTCTCGACCGCATTTCGGCCATTCCTTTTGGCAAACGGTCTACATCCGCACGTGGCTACCCATGGGTGAACGTGGCTGCCTCAGCCATGCCACCACCGGCAGTTTGACGGTTTGCCGCGAGTCTGGTGATTCCATTCGTCAAATCCCGCGGTGGGGCTCGCCCCGCAGTCAGCGCCGCACCAACACCCGGCAGACCGGGCAAGCAACGGCAGGCCAGGCATGGAGGGTCCTTCGAGTCACCACAGCTTCCTATCTCCCCCGGAAGACCCACAATCCCCGACATATCGACCGCTGAGCCCGCAGTGGGCATTCGGCAGGCGGAATCCTTCAACCATTGAGGAGATTCGGCGGGTCAACGAGGTCCGCAGTGCGAAGAGCGCGTCGGATGGGTGAGCCGCAGTGTTCCCCGCTGCGATGTCTCGATTCGCTCACCGGGACAGCGGGGCGCACGCCTGCTGGCTATCTCGTCGATTCCTGGCTCAGCTGAGGGGCCAGCCGGTGGATTTCACGCCACCATTGGCTGCACCATTGGCACCCGCATGCCTGTGCGACTGGAATGCACCCGGAATGCCGGTCGATCAAGTCACTGGACGCTTAGGATTGGCTCGCTGAACGCTCTCTGTCCAGTTTCTCCATCCAAACCACAAGCATCGCGATGTCCGCCGGCGTGATGCCCGGAATGCGCCCGGCTTGACCAACGGTGGTCGGCCGGATCTCCGAAAATCGGGCTTTGGCCTCCGCCTTGAGCCCGCTGATCCCGTTGTAGTCGAGTGACTCCGGAATCCGGCGCTCCTCCTGCCGGGCCATGCGATCGATCTGTGCCTTCTGACGCCCGAGGTGCCCTTCGTATTTGAAATCCGTCTCGATGAGCGACCAAAGTTCCACGTGGAACTTTGAGCGGAGTTCCTCCGGCAGCATCTGCCACTTGTTCTCGCTGCGACGAAACCACTGGTCGAGCTTGATCCCGTCATGGGTGGTCTTGCGAATCCAAGAATCGGCAAGCTCGAGGCTCCTCAGCTTGTCTTCCACACGGCGCACTCTTTCGCCCGAGGCCAAGCCAATCTCGGCCGCCTTGGGGGTCAGCCGGAGGTCGGCATTGTCCTGACGCAACAGCAGGCGGTATTCCGCCCGGCTGGTGAACATGCGGTAGGGTTCGGTGCATCCGCGAGTCACCAGATCATCGATCATCACACCGATGTAGGCTTCGTCCCGGCCGAGGATGAACTCAGGCTTCCCAAGGATTTTAAGCGCCGCATTGGCACCCGCCACCAGCCCCTGCCCCGCCGCCTCTTCATACCCCGAGGTGCCATTGATCTGGCCCGCGAAATACAGCCCTGCCACCTGTTTGGTTTCCAGTGTGGGCCGCAGCTGGGTGGGCGGGCAGTAGTCGTATTCCACCGCGTATCCGGGCCGCAGGATCTCGCAGTTCTCCAACCCGACGATCGACCGCATGTAGGCGAGCTGGACCTCATACGGCAGCGAGGTGGACACCCCGTTGACGTAGTATTCGTGAGTCTGCCAACCCTCCGGCTCGAGGAACACCTGATGCCGCTCTTTCTCAGCGAAGCGGACCACTTTGTCTTCGATCGACGGACAATAGCGCGGACCCACGCCCTCAATCACCCCTTGATACATCGGTGACTGGTCCAGATTGCCACGAATGATGTCGTGCGTTGCCGGGTTGGTGTAGGTCATCCAGCAGGGCCTTTGTTCCACGTGGAACGTTGGGTCCCCCCACGGATTCAGCGTGAAGAGGTCGTGCTCACCCCGCACCAGGGTGTCGGCCATGAAGCTGAACTTCGGCGCGGGCTCGTCCCCATCCTGCCGGTCGCATTTGGAAAAATCGATCGACCGGCCGTTCAATCGGCATGGCGTGCCGGTCTTGAAGCGGTCAATCTCGATCCCCAGACGTTTGAGGGCTTCGGAAACATTGGACGTGGCATCCCCCATTCTTCCCCCCTTTTCATTGCGCAGCCCCACATGCATCAGCCCTCCCATGAAGGTCCCGGCACTGAGAATCACCGCCTTGGCGTCCAAGCGCATCCCAAGAGACGTTGCGACACCGGTCACTTGGCCACCCGACTCAAGAATATCGTCCACGTTCCCCTGATGCATGTCCACGCCCGGCGTCGACTCGATCACGTCCTTCATCCGGAACTGGTAGGCCTTTTTATCGCACTGGGCGCGAGGCGCGCGCACCGAGGGTCCCTTTGAGGCATTCAACATCCGGAACTGGATACCGGTGGCATCAGTGTTCAGGGCCATCGCTCCCCCGAGTGCATCAATCTCCCGAACCATGTGACCCTTCGCGAGCCCACCGATGGCGGGATTGCAGGACATCTGGGCCACGGTATCGATGTTTTGAGTCAGCAGGGCGACTTCACAACCCATGCGTGCGGCAGCGAGTGCGGCCTCCACACCAGCGTGGCCGGCACCGACCACCAGCACATCATAACTCTTTGGATAACGGAACATTGCGGGGCGCAGACCATAGCCGAGCCCCCAGCCCGCTCAAGGACGAATCCTGTTCCACGTGGAACACTCAGGAGTCGAGAATCCCCTCGCTGGCACGTGGCAGCAGCTCCTGCAGACTCATTTCCATGCGCTGCTGCCGGTTGGCCATCATCACGGCTTTGACACCGAACTCAGCCATCACCTGCCGGCACGCGCCACACGGGGATATCGGCGTTGCCGTGTCCGCCACCACAGCCACCGCCATCAAGTCCCGACATCCGGCAGCCACCGCCGCACCGATCGCAACCCGCTCGGCACAATTGGTCAGGCCGAACGACAGATTCTCGACATTGCAGCCCTGGAACACCCGGCCATCGGCCGACAGCACAGCAGCACCGACCGCAAACTTCGAATACGGCGCATAGGCGTGATCGCGCACCTCCCATGCGCTATTTAGCAAACGGTCCCAATCCATGCCGATTCCTCTAGCAATAATTCCGATTTCCCACGACTTCAAAAATCCCTTGTGACTCGCAGGGTTTTCGGCCAATAGTCGCCCGACACCGGTCATTCAGACCGAAACAGCTCCATGGCGCCCATGACCAGCGACAGCCCTCCTCCTCTCGACTTCGCCCAATCTCCGATCAACCAGCAGCTCACACCCGAGCAGAAGGTTGAACTCTTCACCCAGATGGTTCGTATCCGCCGCTTCGAGCAGGCCGGATTGAAGCATTATCAAATGGGTAAGATCGGTGGATTCCTTCACTTGTACATCGGCCAGGAGTCCGTTGCCGTCGGCACGATCTCCCTCGGTGGACCGGACGACCACTTCATCACCGCCTACCGCGACCACGGCCACGCACTTGCCGTCGGCATGGGCATGAACGAATGCATGGCCGAGATGTTCGGCAAGCAAACCGGTTGCTCCAAAGGCAAGGGTGGTTCGATGCACTTTTTCGCGCCGGACAAGAACTACTGGGGCGGCCACGGCATCGTCGCCGGCCAGACACCGCTCGGCCTCGGCCTCGCCTACGGCTTGAAATACCTTGAGAAGGAAGGCTGCTGCCTCTGTTACCTCGGTGACGGAGCGGTCAACCAAGGTGCCTTCCACGAATCACTCAACCTCGCCGCACTGTTCGGCATCCCGGTGGTCTTCGTGATCGAAAACAACGGTTACTCCATGGGCACCTCCCAGGAGCGGTCCTCCTCGATGAGTTCCTGCCTCGCCCAGCGCGCCGACGCATACGGCATGGATTGGGACGTCATCAACGGCTCCGACATCTACGAAGTCCGCGCCAAAACCTACATCGCGATGGAACGCGCCCGCAAGGAGCTCAAGCCCTCGCTCATCGAGATCGACACCTACCGCTACTACGGACACAGTATTGCCGACGCGAACCACAAGAAATACCGGACGCCCGAGGAGATCGAACACTACAAGAAGAACCACGATCCCATTTCCGTGTTCCGCCAGAAACTCATCAACGAGGGCGTGATCACCGAGGACCAGGCCGCCGAAATCAACAAGGCCGCCGCCGCCGAGGCAAACGCCGCCGTCAAATTCGCCGACGAGTCCCCCGCACCCACCATCGCAGACATCTCCACCGACATTTACTGGGAGTCCGACAACCAAACCCCAGCCTCCCAGATCGGCCGCCACTTCTTCAACGACTGATTTTCCCCACCCATGTCACGCACACTCACATACCGCGAAGCCCTCCGCGAAGGGCTCGATGAAGAACTCGCCCGCGACCCGAACGTCGTCATCATGGGTGAGGAAGTCGCCCAATACAACGGCGCCTACAAGATCACCGAAGGCCTTTGGAAAAAATGGGGATCCAAGCGCATCGTCGACACCCCGATTTCCGAAGCCGGATTCATCGGCATGGGAATCGGCGCATCGATGCTCGGCGTTCGTCCCGTGATGGAACTCATGTTCTGGTCGTTCCACTCGGTGGCCTTCGACCAGCTCGTCAACAACGCCGCCTGCGTGCGCTACATGTCCGGCGGTCTCTGCAACTGCCCGATCGTCGTGCGCGGTCCGGCCAACGGCGGAACCAACGTCGGCGCGACCCATTCCCACATCCCGGAAGGCCTGTTCGCCGCATTCCCGGGCCTCAAGGTCTGTTCTCCCGCCACTCCCGCTGACGCCAAGGGACTCATCAAGAGCGCCATCCGCGACAACGACCCGGTCTATTTCATGGAAAACACCCTGCTTTACGGCAAATCCGGCGAAGTTCCGGATCCCGCCGACGGTGATTTCGTCGTGCCGCTCGGTGAAGCCAAGATCACGCGCGAGGGAACGGACATTTCGCTCATCGCTCACGGCCGCTCATCCATCCATGCGCTCGAAGCCGCGCAAGTCCTTCAGGATCAACATGGTATAAGCGCAGAGGTGCTCGACCTACGATCCATCCGCCCGCTCGACCAAGAGGCGATCCTCGCCACCGTGAGAAAAACCAATCGCGTCGTGCTCGTCGACGAGTCCAAGCCCTTTGGCGGTGTTTCCGCGATGGTCGCCACGCTGATTCAGGAGCACGCCTTCGATTACCTCGATGCCCCGGTCAAACGCGTCTGTTCGATCGACGCCCCGGCGATCTACTCGCCGCACATCGAAGACGAGCAACTGCCGAACCCGCGCCGCATCATTGAAAAAGTGCTGTCGATGGCCTGAGGGAAATCCACCATCCCCCGGCGAAGCTGACGGAGTAAATACACGGTTGCTACGCGATCCGATTGTTTCCCGGCGGTGATTTCTTTTTGATTGCCAAGGAAAACCAACATTCTAGCATGAGTCTCATGACACTGCGTTTGATTCTTGCCGCCGCAGCCGCGGTCTCCGTTATGACTCTGAGCTCATGCTGCTGTCTCTTCTGACCTCCTCTCCAATAAAACACCTACCTGACCATGAAAAAACTCGCTCTTCTGCTGTCACTGGCCGCCCTCGCGCTTGGCATGTCCTCCTGCTGTACGATGTTTGGAGGATTCTCCAGAGGCACCGCCGGTTACACCACCGAAACCAAGCAGGTCCGGACCTGCGGCTACGACATCATCACTGAAGAAGTCGCCGTTCCCGGAGACGCGAAGAGCGGCAAAGGCGGCATGGTCGAAACGATCGAAAAGAAAGTTCCCCGTTACAAGACCGTCGAGAAAAAGGTGCGTCAGACCTGCGGTTCCTGCACCCGTTTCTTCTGCCCGAAACCCGGTTGCTGCGGTTCCACCGGTGAAAGCACCATCAAGATGGCAACGTCCCAACCCGCCGTCGGCAGCCCGTTCATCGGCCTCGTCCCGACCATGAAGGAACTCCCCCAGGAATAAATCCTTCTGACCATTCATTCTTCAAAGCGCGGCGGAGCACCCCTCCCCGCGCTTTTTCGTTCTCAGCAAACCAAGTAAAAAGACTGGAATTCAAATGCTATTGTTCCATCTTCAGCCCATCCCAATTCTACCATGTCAGTGAACATCGAAATGCCCAAACTCTCGGATACAATGACCGAGGGAACCCTTATCAAATGGCACAAATCCGTCGGCGACTCCGTTGAAATCGGAGACGTCATTGCCGAAGTGGAAACCGACAAAGCCACCATGGAAATGGAGGCCTTCGACGACGGTGTCCTGACCGAAATCCTTGTCCCGGAAGGCGACAAAGCACCGATCGGTGCGATTCTCGCCGTGCTCGATGGCGACGACGCCGGAGAAGCTCCCGCACCGCAAGCCGCGGCCGCTCAACCCGCTGCAAGCGCCGAGACTCCGCCACCGGTCCCCGCCGCCGCGCAACCGACTGCCGCACCGGCACCGGCTCCCGCACCGGCATCCGGAGAACGCGTCAAGGCGTCTCCGCTCGCCCGCAAGATCGCCACTGACCTCGGGATCGACCTCTCATCCGTCGCCGGTTCCGGCCCGGCCGGCCGCATCACCAAAGCGGATGTCGAAGCCGCAAAGGACGGCGCCGCCGCCCCCGCCCCTGCAGCCGCCCCGTCCTCGGAGGCACAAGCCGCCGCCGCCCTCTCGGCAGCAGCGCGCCAGAGAACCGCCGCACCGGCACCTGCTCCGGCACCCGCGCCCGCAGCCATCACTCCGGCCAGCAGCGAGGAAGACGAAATCGTCCAGCTCTCCACCATGCGCAAGGTCATCGCCGAGCGCCTGCTCACGTCCAAAACGACGATTCCGCATTTCTACCTGCACCTGGAAGTCGACGCTGCACCGCTGATGGCGCTGCGCAAGCAGATCAACACGCAGACCGAGGCCACCCACGGCAACAAATACTCGCTCAACGACTTCGTGCTCAAGGCGGTGATCAACGCCGCCATGGCCGTGCCCGCGGTCAACGCATCCTTCGCCGGCGACCACATCGTGAACTACAAGAGCGTCGGCCTCTCGGTGGCAATCGCGGTCGACGACGGCCTCGTGACTCCGGTCATCAAGCAGGCGGAAAGCAAATCCCTGCTCGCCATTTCCCGCGAGGTGAAGGACTTCGCCGTGCGTGCCCGGGACAAGAAACTCAAGCCGAACGAATTCGACGGCGGCACCGTCACCGTTTCCAACCTCGGCGCCTGGGGAATCGAAAGCTTCGACGCGATCGTCAACCCGCCGCAAGCGACCATCCTCTCGGTGGGTGCCATCATCGAGAAACCGGTCGTCAAAGACGGCCAGGTCGTTCCCGGCATGCGCATGAACCTCGGCCTGTCCTGTGACCACAGGGTCGTCGATGGTGCGATTGGCGCGCAATACCTGGCAGAGATCAAGAAACTGCTCGAACAGCCCGCCCTGATGCTTCTCTGAGGCCTCACGGCGAACCCACGCGAATTCATCCAGGCCCGGAGCATTTCTCATGTTCCGGGCCTGTCTGTTTTCAGAGAGGGTGAAGGATTTGGTCAAATTGAACTTATAAGATCATCTTCTTCATCGTGTGGATAAGTCGCAAAAACCGCTGTTCCTCAGTGAAGCCATGGGGGTTCCACGGGAAGAACAACATGGGAAACAAGTCCAACAGCCTCGGGATGAAGTGGCCGATGAGGGAATTGCCCCGGGTTTCTCCCCAGTTGTTGCAGGGTTATTCCCATGAAATTCCCGAACTGTTGGAACTAACGGGAATCCCGGTGGCGATCCGCCCGCGAGACTTCCGGGGCGTGACGATTCCGTCATGATGATGGATCGGAGTTGCCGGCTGGCCGGGATCCGCCCACCCTTGCCGACACTGCCATGAAAATCCGCAACCATCAGTTTGACAGCGAAGAGGTCGTCCTCGATTTCCACGACTACGAGGGATGTGAATTCAACAAGTGCCGGTTTGTGGTGCTCGGATACGGTCCGTTCACCTTGAACAAGTGCGAGGTGCACAGCTGCGAGTTCAGCTTTGCCGGTCCCGCGGCCGGAACCATCCAGACGATGGCCAACATCTACCGCATCGGCGACCAGGGAAAGGCGCTGATCGAGGCCACTTTCGAAAGCATCCGCAGCGGCCGGACCACCGGCCAGGCGAAAGCCGATTGATTCCCTTGGAAATCGCCATCGACTCGCGCCGCAGCCCGGTGCATCTTCCGGCATGGCAAGAATTGGCGATCGGGCGAATCTGACGGTCCTGCGGGAAATCCGTTACGGACTCGTGCTCGATGGCGGCGACCTCGGGGAAATCCTGCTGCCGCGCAAGGAATACCCGGCGGACTGGAATGTCGGCGGCGAGCTCGATGTCTTCGTCTACCTCGATTCCGAAGACCGTCCGGTCGCGACCCCGCTCCAGCCGAAGGCACTGCCGGGGACCTTCGCCAGACTCAAATGCGTCGAGGTCAACAATGTCGGCGCATTCCTCGACTGGGGCCTCTCGAAGGAACTGCTGGTGCCATTCAGGGAACAGAAGACCCGCATGCAGCCGGGCCGATTCTATCTGGTTGCCGTGTTTGTGGACTCCCTGTCCGACCGCATCGTCGCATCCACCCGGCTTTCCCGGCATCTTGACCAGACCGCGCCGGACTATCAGCCTGGCGACCCGGTCGACCTGATGATCTACGAGCGCACCGATCTGGGATACAAAGCGATCATCAATGGCGCGCACTCCGGCCTGTTGTTCGCGGACAAGGTCTATCAGCCGCTGCAACACGGCGAAAAGATCAGCGGATTCATCGCCGCGGTCCGGGCCGATGGAAAAATCGACCTGTCACTGCATCAACCCGGCCGGGCGAAGGTCGATTCTCTCGAGGAAGAGATTCTCGCCGAACTCAAGGCGCGGGGCGGTTACTGGAACATCGGCGACCACAGCCCGGCGGCGGAAATCCGCTCCGAACTCGGTGTCTCGAAGCGCACCTTCAAGCAAACCATCGGATCGCTCTTCAAGAAACGGCTCATCGACATCGGGGAAAACGGCATCCGTCTCGCGGAACACGGATCGGACTGACCCGGCCACCCACTCTATCAGCCATGGCGGACGAAGACCGGAATGCACCATCCGAGCTGCAAACCCCGTCGTTTTGGGAATACGCGCCGGGATTGAAACTGGCGTGGACCGAATTCGGCGATCCGTCCGGGTTTCCGGTGATGTTCTACCATGGTTGGCCGAGTTCGCGGCTGCAGGGAACGATCGCTCATTCGGCGGCCGCGGAGCTCGGACTGCGCCTCATTGCGACGGACCGCCCGGGCATGGGCCGCTCGGATACGGTGAAGGGCCGCAGGCTCAGTGACTGGCCGGACCTGATCGGCCGCTTCGCCGATTTCCTCGGATTGGATCGCTTCGCGCAGCTCGGAGTGTCCGGTGGCGGTCCCTATGTGCTCGCCTGCGCGGCACTCATTCCGGACCGGCTTGCGGCGTCCAGCGTGCTCTGCGGCATGGTCCCGCTGGCGTTTGCGAAGGGCGGGCAAAAGTACCTGAGCCCCGCGTTCCGGGCGATGGTGCCGTTTCGCAAGCTGCCGCCGGCCTGCCTCACGCCGGGTCTTGCGCTGCTCGGGGCCTCCGCAAAGCTGCGGCTCGGCAGGATTCCCGGCTTCATCACCTCGCTGGTCATGCCGGAGAAGGATCGATCGGTGTTGGTCAATCAGGCGGACCGCTGGCAGGCGATCAACCGGTCGGTGCGCGAAGGCATCGCCGGTCAGGGCAATGCGGGCGTGCTGAGTGATGCGAACGTCTTCTTCGAGGATCCGGGGTTCGAACCCGGCGACGTCATCCATCCCGTGCGCTGGTGGCATGGTGATGACGACCACCACATCGGCCTGCCGCTGGTCCGCGCGTTGTTCGGGAAGATGCCGGTGGGAACGCTGGAGGTCGCTGCCGGATACGGCCACTTCTCGCTCGCCCTCGACTATTGCCCGGCCGCACTCGCGCACATCGCCGCCGAAGTTTCATGATCTTGCGGGTTGTCCGGGATCACCCTCGTGGCTAGCTTCCGGCCATGATGATCGGTAAAATTCTAGCTGCCGTATTTGTTGCGACTTGTGCGTTCGGATCCGCGGCGCCGCCGAACGTGCTCTTCATTCTGGCGGACGACCTCGGTGTGCACGACCTCTCGGGCGAAGGCAGCAGCTACTACGAAAGCCCGAATATCGATCGTCTCAAGATGGACGGCATGTCGTTCTCGCAGGGTTACGCCGCGTGTTCGGTGTGCAGCCCGTCACGCGCCAGCATCATGCTCGGAACCTTCCCCTCCCGCCACGGCATCACCGAATGGATCGGCGCGGCCTCCGGCACCGCATGGAAGCGCAACGGGAAAATCCTGCCCGCCGAATACGCTCACGAACTCCCGTCCGAACCGACGTCGCTGGCGGAGGCGTTCCGCGACGCCGGCTACCGCACGTTTTTCGCCGGCAAATGGCATCTCGGCGGCGAAGGATCGTTGCCGGAAGACCATGGCTTCGAGGTCAACGTCGGCGGCAACCACCGCGGGTCGCCCCACGGCGGATATTTCTCGCCCTACAAGAATCCGCAAATGAAGGACGGTTCGGCCGGCGAGTTGCTGCCGATCCGGCTGGCGAATGAAACCGTCTCATTCATCGAGCAAAACAAACAACAACCGTTCCTCGCCTATCTTTCGTTCTACTCCGTTCACGGGCCGATCCAGACGACCGAGGCACTTTGGAAGAAATACGTCAGGAAAGCCGGCGGGAACCCGGCCGACCGCCAGCGCTTCAAGGTCGACCGCACGCTGCCCGTCCGGCAGGTGCAGGACTGCCCGATCTATGCCGGGATGATCGAGAGCATGGATGATGCCGTCGGCGTCGTTCTCGATGCGCTCGACCGCATGGGACTCGCGGAAAACACCATCGTCGTCTTCACCTCCGACAACGGCGGCGTTTCCTCCGGCGATGCCTATTCCACCTCGAACCTGCCGCTGCGCGGCGGCAAGGGCCGCCAATGGGAAGGCGGAATCAGGGAGCCGTATTACATCAAGGCACCCGGCGTCACCAAACCCGGAAGCACCTGCGACACGCCGGTCAGCGGCGTCGATTTCTATCCGACATTACTCGACCTCGCCGGCCTCGACCTCCGGCCGCAGGACCACCGCGACGGAGTCAGCCTGGTGCCGCTGCTGAAAGGCGGGAAGATCGCGCAACGGGCGCTGCTCTGGCACTATCCGCACTACAGCAACCAGGGCGGCGACCCGTCGTCTACCCTGCGCCGCGGAAACATGAAGCTCATCCACTACTGGGAGGACGGCAGCGATGAATTGTATGATCTCGCGGGCGATCCGTACGAGACCTCCGACATCGCGGCCGCCAATCCGGAGGTGGTCAGGACGATGCGCGCGGAACTCGACCGCATGCTTGCCGAGACGGGGGCGAAAATCCCCGCAAAGGATCCCCGATTCGACCCCGTGAAGCATGAAAAGTGGCTGGAAACCCAGCGCACCAAACGCCTCAAGGCGCTCGAAAAACAGCATGCGCAATACCTCGATCCCGCCTGGAACCCGAAAAACAACTGGTGGGGCAGCAAGGTCACGAACGATTGAGCGGCGGGATGATCCGCGCGATGACGGCGTCCGATGCCGGACCTGCGGCCGACCTGTGGCTGGAGGCGTCCGTCCGGGCCCATGACTTTGTGGCGGACGCCTTCTGGCGATCGAACCACCCGGCGATGGCCGGACAACTCCTGCCGCAGTCGGAGGGTCTGGTCCACCTCACCGATGGCCGGTTGGACGGCTTCATTTGCTGGAAGGACGACTTCGTGCTCGGACTGTTCGTGCACCCCGGCAGCCAGCGCCGGGGCATCGGCAGCGCGCTGCTCGAGCACCTGAAACAGGACCGCAGCCGGCTGTCCCTCCATGTCTATCAGCAGAATCCGGCCGCCCTCGCGTTTTACGAATCCCGCGGGTTTGTCACCAGCGGGCGGTCCACCTGTCCGCACACCGGATGCGCGGAGATCGTGATGGAATGGACCGCGGGATGAGGCTGACGCGGGTGGCAGGCGCCCCGCATCCGGAACTGGGATGCCACGGCTTCGCACCCGCGCGATTCCGCCCGCCGTGAGGTTTCGTGGTTCGTCACGGCCGGGCGGTCAAGCCGCCGCTGGCGTTACATCGAGGTGCCCTGTTTTTCCTCGGCGGGGAGCCCGTCGTAGATCTTCTCCATCTCGGTCACCAGCGAGTCAAACTGCTCGAGCGTGGCGAGCACCGGAGCCGGTTGCGACATGTCGATGCCGGCGTCCTTCAGCAAGTCCAGCGGATGCTTGCTGCCGCCGCTGCGGAGCAGGCCGAGGTAGCGTTCGCGGGCCGGTTCGCCTTCCGTCAACACGGCGTCGGCCAGCGCGGTGGAGGCCACCATGCCGGTGGCATACTGATAGACATAGAACGGCCGGAAGAAATGCGGCACGGCACTCCAGGCGACCGCGCTGGTGCCTTCCAGGGCGATCACCCCGTCATCGGCGCCCATGTAGTCCCGGAACAGCTCCATGTAGGTATCGTTGAGCCAATCCGCGGTCAGCGAATGGCCGTTCTCGACCTTTTCGTGCATCGCGAGTTCGAACTCCGCATACATCGTCTGGTGATAGATCAGGCCGCGCATCCGGTGCAGGAACCCCTCGAGAAGCTGCAGCTTCAGGTGATCGTCGTCGGTCGAGTCGAGAATCCTGCGCAGCAGCAGGACCTCATTGAACGTGGAGGCGATCTCGGCGATGAAGACCGGATAGCGGGCGGTGGCAAACGGCTGGGTCTCGTTGGAAAACACCGCGTGCATCGAGTGACCGAGCTCATGGGCCAGTGTGGACACCTCGCTGAGACGCCCGGTGTAGTTCAACTTGATGTACGGATGAGCACCGTAGATCCCCATGCTGTAGGCGCCGCTTTGCTTGCCCTCGTTCGGATAGATGTCCACCCAGCGTCCGTCGAACGCCTCCAGGAGCCTGGTCCGGTAGTCCTCACCCAGTGGTTCGGTGGCGGAGAGCACCAGCTCGCGCGCCTCGTCGAAGGAATACTTCCGCTGGGCGGCCGGCGAGGCCGGGACGATGGTGTCGTAGGAATGCAGGCTGGAGAGCCCGAGCATTTTCTGTTTCAGCCGGAACAGCCGGTGGAGCGGCTCGAGATTGGCCCGCACCGTGGAAATCAGGTTATGATAGACCTCGGGATCGATGTCGTTGTCAAACAGGCTGGCCTCCAGGCAGCTTTCGAAGTTGTGAATCCTGGCGGTCGCCACCTGCTTCTTCATCTCGCCGTCGAGCAGCGCGGCGAAGCTGTTTTGAAACGGTTCGAGGTTTTTCCAAAACGCCTCGTTCACCAGTTTGCGGTCGGCGGCGATGCGGCTGGTCCGGTGTTTGAGGTAGTTCGATCGATTGAGCGTCACCGGCGTGCCGTCGGTCAGAACGATCTCGGCCGGCGGAATGTCGACGTCGTTGAGCAAGCCTGACACCTTGCCCGGCGTTCTCACGAACAATCCCATCTGCGAGACGATCGTCTGTTCGGCCTCGGTCAGCACGTGGTCGCTGGACAGGAGGATTTTCTCCAGTGGGAAACGAAATGGTTCGAGGCGCGGTTCCGAGTCGATCCACCCGCGCACCGTTTCCTCACCGAGTGCGATCACGCCGGCGTCGATGAAGGACATCTCGGTGGCGAACGCGACCCGCACGGCGGACACCTCGCCCATCATCGCGGTGGATTCCGCATCGGACAGGTCCATGTCGTTGATCAGGCGGGCGTAGGCATAGAGCCGGCTGAGCCGCTCGCTCAACGACGAGTCGAGTTCCAGCGCCGCCGCCAGTTTCTCCGCCGACGAGTCCCAACCGCTGAGCGTCCCGGCGATCCCGTCGCACTGGTTCTTCACCGCCTCGAACTCCGCGCGCCACGCGTCCTTGTCCTTGAAAACGTCATCGAGCTTGAACGTGAACTGCTCGGGAACCTCGGAACGCGGAGTCTCGGAAAAATCGGGAATTTCAGGCTCCCCCGCCCTGCCGGAAACCACAACGGGTCCGGCGGCAAGGGCGAGCATGGCAATCGGTAATGGCAATCTCATGGGGCTACTCAAACCGATGCAGAGCGCCTGCCAATCATCAAATCAATCGCGGCCCGAATTGATGCGCCGCGACATCACCCGGCACCGGTCGCCGTCCCGCCACACCATCATCCAGTGCATGATTGACGGGCACCATTCGATTAGATAGTCAAATGCCTTTGTTTCACACAACCAACATCACATCATGATCATCTGGGCAGGCATGGGAATCCTCGTTCCCCTCATCACCATCGTCGGAATCGTCATCGGAGTCCTGCTCGGAAGCGCGGTGGGCTGCACGGAAATCGGCCCCGGGATCGGGCTTGTCATCGGCGCGTTCCTCAACTGGCTGCTGTGGCAGAAGGTGTATTCCAAGAAGCCCAAGGTATTGATCGATCCGGAGACCGGCCAGCAGGTGTTGCTGGCACCGAAACACAGCCTGTTTTTCATCCCCGTCCGGGCATGGACGTGGATCATCGCGATCCTCTCGCTGCCGATGATCGCCGGCGGTCTGATCGCGGCCAAGGAATCCGCCCGCATCAGCAGGATTCCGGGATTCACCGGATTCGAAGCCGCCAACAAGCGGGTCGCCTCATCCGGCAGTGGCGTCACTTTCGGAAACAGCGTGAAAGCCAACCAGGCGGCCAAGTTGTTCTCCGACACCATGAAGACGTCGACCAAGGCCATGTTCACCGGCGGCAGTGAGGCGAATCTGCTCACCGGCGGCGATTTCCTCACCTTCTGTCAGGACGGAGGGGACACGATCGTGATGCTCTGCCATGTGCCGTCGCTGCGCAGCTACAAGTCCGCGGAAACCAGGAACGCCCTAACGAACATCGCCTGGGCGGCCGCTGCGGAAGCCGTCAAACCGCTTGATCCCGAGGGTGAGAAATCCCTGATGGTGGGTCTGCGTGGCATCGGCTCCTACCAGATCATCCTGCGCCGGGATGCCGGCGCGGAGGCTCCGGAGATCGATACGGATGCTGCGGATGAGGCGGTGTTCTATCCGGCATTCGTCACCACCGGCGATGCCGGTCGGCGGTAGACCCGCGGCATTCCGGGTGCCTGTGATGCCGGTCGATGCGTGCTCAGGAATCGACCAGCACGCTGTAGCGGTATTCGAGCGTTTTCTCCCCACCGGCGGGCACCGGGACCGTCCAGTTGAGTTCGCGCCGGGGGTTGACGCCGTGCACTCCGTCGACCCGCAGTGACTTGCCGGGCTCGCCGTCCGCCTCGATGAGTTCGCCGGAAAACCCGCAGCGGATCGTCATCGTCACCTCGGTGGCGCGGAAGTTCTTCACCACGAGTTTCCCTGTGACGCTGGTCCGCCGGTAGTCGTTGCCGCCGACCCATACGGTTTCCCGTTTGCCCTCTTCCTCGACCTCGCTGGACTCGGTGCGCACGCTCAGCGCGCGGGTGATGCGCAGCGACGTCTGTTGGCCCGGGTTCACCCATTCCGAAAGGCTCTGGCCACGGAACTTGCCGTCCTCCACCACCATCGCGGAGGCGGTGGTCATCGGAAATGCGAACGGGTTGGTGAAGCGCACCGCATCCCACGCGGAGTCGTCGTCCGCCTGGTTCTGGTTGCGGTGGTAGTGGCCGCGGCCGTCGCGGGGGTCGTCGACCACCCATTCGATGACCCGTTTGTAGGCGGCCTTTGCGCTGGCGATATCGAGCGACAGCGAGTCTCCGGCGATCATGTCATGCCGACCGATGCTCTGGTAGTGGATGTCGTTGCTCGGGTTGCCGTTTTCGGTGACCTCCGGCAGCGCGAAGAAACCGCCGCCGCGGTTGGGATTGTTCAAATCGATCCGCTGGCCCATGAACGAATTGCTGAGGATGGAATTCGATGACGTGGCCGACTGGTTGACCTGCTGGAAAAACGCCGCCAGTCCGGTGCCCGGCCAGATTGGCGAATCCACCGCGCCGAAGCGCACGTTCGGGAATCCGGAGATCAGCTCGATCTCGGTGTGCTCGAGGTCCGCCATTTCGTTGCGCACCACCGCGCTTTGGCGGATGTTCAGGGTGTCAGGATCTGATAGGTCCACCTGATAGGCCGGCATCCACGCCATGCCCTTGGTCAGGTAGGTCACGCGCACCGTGGCGCCGTTTTCGGGGATTCTGGCGACATCAAAGACCAGCACCGGCCGGCGTTCCCTGCGGACCTGCGGGTCGAAGGGCCCGGTCACCGACAGCGATGCGATGGTTGACTGGGCGATGTAGCGGCGGTTTCCGGAGGCTTCCTCGAGGATCAGAAAACCACCGCTGCCGGCCACCGCGGGTTGGCCTGCAGCGGGGGTGCCGCTCAGGACGTTGAGCCAGCCGTAGTTTCCGGCATTCGGTTGGAGCGAGCTGTATCGGGTGTTCCAGTTTCTTGCGGGTGCCGCCACCGGGACATCCCATACCGTGCCACGCAGCAGCGGGCCGGGCTTGTCCGGGGTGTTTTTGAGCATGACCTCCACCTGCTTTCCCGCGAGATCGTGCTGCAGGTTTCCGCGTGCCGGTTCGGTTTCGCCGGTGCTGGCGAGCACCCTCGAGGTCGTGCGCACGGAGACCTCGCCGTCGCTTTCCACCCAGAACGATCCGTGCACCACATGAGGCACCGTTTCCCAACAGTAGCTTCCCGCCGTGGTCACCGGAAAGCTGGCATGCACGACGGCAAGGCCGTTCTTGAAGAGACCCACCGATTCGATCCCGGGAGCGACGATGGTTTCTCCGGCGGCGAAACCCGCGGCACCAAGACAGCAGAGGAGCAAGGTTGGAGTGTTCATTGCAGCCATCATGCGGAAACCGCCGGCCATTGTCTGTAAACCATTGGTAAAAAAAACACGGCCCGGTTGCTCACCGGGCCGTGCTGGACAATCGCTGCCGTCAACCGGCTTATTCGCCACCGAGTTTCACCGTGGAAACATCGACGGTGATTTCCTTCAGGCGCCTGGCCACGTCCTCGGGCATCGACTTCTGATAGCGCCCGCCGAGGTGCTTGGCGAAGAACTCCTCGGCCGCGGCAATGAATGCCATGTTGTTGACCGGACGGCGGAATCCATGGCCCTCGTCCGGCGCGTTGATGTACTGCACCGGCAGGCCGAGTTCGCGCATCGCGATGACGATCTGTTCGGACTCCGCCTCCTTCACCCGCGGGTCGTTCTTGCCCTGCACGATCATCAGCGGCGCCTTGATTTTGTGCGCGCTGTTGAGCGGCGACTGGCGCATCATTTCCTTGCGGTCCGCTTCGATATCGGGGTTGCCCACGCGTTGGTACATCCGCTTTCTGAAACTCTCCCAGTATGGCGGGATCGAATCCATCAGGGTGAGCAGGTTAGACGGCCCGACGATGGAACAACCGGCCGCATAGACATCCGGTGTGAAGGTCATGCCGGCCAGCGTGGCATAGCCGCCGTAGGATCCGCCCATGATGCCGACGCGTTTGGGATCGGCGATGCCCTTGGCGACGAGGTATTTCACGCCCCAGGTCAGGTCGTCCTGCATTTTGTCGCCCCATTCGCGGTTGCCGGCGTTGAGGAAGGCTTTGCCATATCCGGTCGACCCGCGGAAGTTCACGTTGAGCACCGCGTAGCCGCGGTTTGCCAGAAACTGGGCGAAGGAGTGGTAGCCCCAGGTGTCGCGGGACCACGGGCCGCCATGCGAATAGACGATGAGCGGAAGCATCCTGGCGGGGACCCCGCGGGGAAGGCTCAGGTATGCGGGGATTTCCAGGCCGTCGCTGGACGGGTACCGGATGGGCTCCATCTTCACGAGATGCTCAATCGGCATGTCCGGGCGGGGACGATAGAGGAAGTCCAGGGTCTTCGCCTTGCGATCAAACAGATAGGAAGCACCGGGGTCGGTATCGCTGTTGGCGTTGATCATCACCAGGCTTTCGTCGCGGGTGGCCGAGCCGACCCCGATTTCATGACCGGGCAGTTGTTGTTTCAACCACTCGTAGTCCGCCTCCCATTGCTTGTTTTTGAAATAGACGCGCTTCTTGTCGCCCCGGTAGCTGGTGGCAATGAGTTCATCCGTGAGTTCGGAAAACCAGGCGGAGCCGAAATCGACCTGTTTCTCGGGATCGCTTTCGATGAGTTCCACCGATCCGTCGTCCGGATTGATGAACATGAACTGCGTCAGGTCGACATCATCCCCCTTGTTGGTCACTAGATAGGCCTTGTCGCCGTCCGGGTGAAATCCGGTGATTGCAGAGTGCTCGAGGTAGGAACACTCGTAAACCGGCTTCAGCCCGTTTCCGGAAACCGACAACAACTGCGTGCCGCCGTCCGGAGTCGATTTCGACACCATGCGCAGGCGGTCCTGGAGATCGATGTACCATGAGGAAATCTGTTCCTGGTTTTCGCGGATCAAGGTGCGTTCGCCGGTGGAGATTTTCACCCGATACAGGTCGTGCCACGCCGGATCGCGGTCATTGATGCCGACGAACAGGAGGTCGGGATCGACCTTTGAAAGATGAAGGATCTCCGCGCGCACGCCGTCCACCTCCGTGAGGTTGCGCGCATCGGGGACCGCTTTGCCTGCCGCGACCTCTGCATGGGGGTCGAGGGCATACACATGATAGTTCTCGTCGCCGCCCTTGTCCTGGACGTAGAGCAGATACCTGCCGTCCCGGCTCCAGAAGTAGCTGGGGATCGGGCGCGTGGTGCTCGCGGTCACCGGGCGGGCCTTGTCGAACGGTTCGTCCGTTTTCTTGACCCAGATGTTCCGCACGCCGTTGAAGGGCTTGAGAAAGGAAATCCATTGCCCGTCCGGGGACAGTTTTGCGGACATCATTTCCGGGTTGCCGAAGAAGATCTCGCGATCAATCAGCGGAGGCATGCTGTCTTCCTTTGCCGCGGCGAGGCCGCTAGTCACGGCGGACAGACCGATTACAAATGCTCCCAGGAGCCTTTTGGTGTTTTCCATATCAAATATCAATTGGGTAGATGGCGAGCGGCGCAGGGGCGGCGCTGGCGGCGCCACCGTAGAAGATGCCCGGACGGGTGCGAGACGAAATGCGATTCCCGCATGCGCATTCCTCCCCCGGCGCGGGCGCTCTCCAGCGACAGCGGATCCCCGGCCGTCATCTCATGGCGGGCGATGCGTTCCTGAGGGGCGCCATCACATCGATTTCCCGCCAGATCCCGCTGGATCGGCGGGAATCCGGCACCAATCCACTGCAATCTCAGCTCCCGGGGACTTTCGCCAGCGGCGTGACCGCGATCCCGTTCAAGCGGCAGCGGTTGTTCTCGCTCTGCTCCCGCACCCGGATGATCACGTCATCGCTGCCATTCGACTGCACATAGGATAGCACGCCGGTGATCGGCTCGGATAGATCGGGCATCGCCATCGTAGTTCCGGTCGAAGTCCCGCTCGCGTCCGTAATCTCCAGCCGGAAATCGTTGTTCTCGGCAAAGACGCCACGGTCGAAATGAAAGGTCGTCACCTCATAATATCCCGCCGGCAGTCCGGAAATCGTCACATCCAGCGAACCACCCTCCTCATCCAGCGCGATGAAATCACGCAGCAAATGCGGAAACGGCTGGCTGCCGAGATCATTCGGATCACTGGAATCCGTCACATAGTCCCGGTCCCGGAATTGATTGCCGTTCGCCACCGTCACCGTCACCCCGCCATCGCTCGCACTCAGGGTCACCGGAACATTGATCGCCGTCGCCGTCAGCGCCGGATCACTGAGCCGCGTGAACCCGTTCTCGGTAAGCCCCGAAGCCGCGTCAACCTGGTCGATATCCAGCAGGAACAAAGGCGCTGAATTGACCGCCCGGAAGAAATAGCGAGGAAGTCCTGCGAAACTCCCGGCAAAAGAAGCCACTCCATCCCCATTGTCGTTGGCCGGACGCAGATTCGCGACCGGAAATTCCAGCACTGAGTTCACCTGCAGCAGCGTGCTGCCAAACGGCTGGGCCGGCCACGCCAGCGAAACATCCAGCGCCGAATCCACCGTGAAATGCGCGGTGGTGTAGTTCTCCGGCTTCATGATCTCCGGACGCCCGAGCAGCTGCACGTCGGCAAGCGTGACAATCGAATTCCCTCCATTGGTCGGAAACCGCAGGATGAAGTCCGAATATGCCTCCGACTCCTCTTCGAAAAACACCGTGTGACTCAGATACGACTCCGTGAAGGCCGGCAGCGAGCCGCTCGCGATATACTCCTCAGGCCCGCCGCCATTGCTGCCGAACAACAGGAAACTCGTCGGTGCCTCCGTCAGTGTCGGATTGCCAATCGTCACCCTCAGCCCGCTTACGCAGGAGCGCGGAAACAATGTCGTCCCATCCGGAATCCCGGACACCCCGGAAATACTCCCGCTGCCGAAGAGGAAATCGGTGTTCCGCCCGTCTGAATGAGCCCCTTGGCTGATCAGGTCCCCGTCCTTCATCGAGGTCAAATTAACGCTACCCGCCTCGCTCACCGCGAGTGTGTCCGCGCTGCGGTTGATGTTGTCCACAAACGGCACCGGCGGCTCGGTAGCCAGCAGATACGAGCTTTCCAAGGCCCCGAGATCCGGTGCGGAACCGCCGATGCGGGAAAACCCCCGTTGATCGGTCGCGGGCGTGGCTGCCGACTCGGTGCCGGCATCGACGAGCGCGCTGTCGAATCGGGGAAGCAATCCGGGCAGGCCGCCTCCATAGGTGCCAAACGAAAGCAATCCGGCGTCCAGCGGCAATGCCGAGGTGCCGACGAAATTGCCGTCCCCGTTCGGGTTTCCATCCGTCATTCCGCTACCCGAGTTGTCGCCAATGAAGTTCGGTCCTGCATAGGTAATGGCTGTGGTCTGATAGACATCCGGCCTCGAAGGCGCGGTATTTCCCGTAATCACCGTGTGGGATAGTGTCAGATTCCCGCCGTTGTTTCCCACTCCTCCTATGGTAACGGGAGAAGAGTTCCCGACGACCGAACAGTGGATCAGCGTGGCGGTGGCCCCCGCTCCGTTGTTTTCCACTCCTCCGGAAAAATCCTCGGCGCTGTTGTTGTAGATGGTGGTGTTGATCAAGGTGGCACTGCCGCCGCCATAGTTGATGAACCCTCCGCCTGCATTCCCACATGCGTTTCCATAGATGGCACATTCTCTCACATCAACGGAGCTCCCACCGTTCGCGATTCCTCCGCCCAAACCAGTGGTATTGCCGCCGGTGATCCCCATCGCCGCCAAATGCAGACTGCCGCCGGAGCCATTGTGAATCACGCGATCATTGCCATCCGCATCGAGAGTCACCCCGCCCACCGAACTGCCGTCAATCTGCACCGTCTTGTTCGGAATCGATAGCTGGGATCCCAGCACGATCTCATTGGCCGATCCTCCGGTGAAAACCGCCGGATCAAACTGGATCGAAGCACCGGACGTCACATCCGTAATCGCCTGCCTCAGCGACCCCGCACCGCTGTCATTGGTATTGCTCACCAGCAGATCCGGCGCGAAGAAATTGCTCAAGCTCAGAGTCCCGTTGAGGTTGCCATTCGAATCACCATGCTGCCCGCCCACCCGAAATGCAAAGACATCACCCGCATTCACCGTGAACGACCGGCTCCCGGTGAACTCAAAACTTCCGGACACCGACTCATGGTCGACAATATCCAGCACAACCTCTCCGTTCACCAATACCTCGAACTCGGCATAGGCCAGATAATATGCGTGAAACCCCGAATAGTCGTAGTCGAAACGAACGGTCCCGGACTGCGCCGCCGTCGCGGAAAACGTGCCAAGCGTGGGCTCGACCCCTAAGGCATCGAAAATCGAATACCCAAACTCCGCGGACGCGGAAGATCCCGACGAAGGCGTCATCGTCGTCGATCCGGATGTGTATATATTCTCGAAAGCGGACTTGGTGAAATTCTGAAGCTCATACGGTCCGACAAAATCCGCCTGTGCGGAAGGACACGCAAAAACACATAAAAACAACAGACGGGGGAGGCAATGGGGTGCGGGCATGGTGGTGGTGGTTCGATGTCTATCAACCAATTGGCCAAACGCTCGGGAATCCCCGGTCCTGCCGAAGGTGAATCAAAGAGTTTCCAGCCGTTCGGCGATGTGAATCACGCGTGAAGATGATAGATGATGTCACGCATTAAGGAATAAATGTTCCGAATCTCCTGATGAGTAAAGAACTTTCCGGAAGAATCGGGGTATCGCACCCCGGGGACGCACGATGCGTGGTGGAGATTCGCGGCATGACCAGTGTCAGGGACCGGCTGGCGACGCGCCTGACGGGCTGGCGGCCGTCACACCGAGTCGCAGGAGATCTCCCACACACCGCCGCCCCGCTCTGTCAGGAGGAAGGAGACCGGCAGGAACTTCTCGATCACGGCGATGTTCGTCGCCACGTGGTCGTCCGGGGCCATGGTGGTGAAGCGGCCGTTTCCGGCGAGCGCCATCGGCAGCAGGAGTTGGTCGGCGAGATGACGGCCGACGGCGGCGCCGGTGCCGAGGAAGGTGGACATCAGGCGTCCGGCGCGCTGGCCGACTTTTTTCGCGCCGACCGCGAGCTCGCCGAACGAGCAGGCCATTTCGGCACGCTGGCCGAACTCGGCCTCGACCAGGCAGGCGACTCCGCGGCCGGGACCGTCCGGCAGTGGTTGCACCGCGCCGTCCTCACAGGGAAACGCGAGGCGTGCGGCATTCAGGATGCGGTTGGCAATGTCGGCGTCCAGATTGCGGATTGGCACGCGGATGCGCTGCGCGGTGATCTCGCCGCGCTCGGTCAGCTCAATGGCAGCGAATGCCTTGCTCGATTTGATGCGGCAGGCGATCGAGCCGCCGCCGACCGGGGCGAATCCGGCTTCGAGCAATTCCAGTCCGGCCTCCGCGCCCATCAGGCGCATGGCGGGCAGGAACACCCGGTCGAGAAACTCGAAGGGCGGAGCCATCGGGTTGTGGGTGCCGCCTGTTAGGTGGAGCTCGGACGGTCCGTCCGCCAGCCAGAGGGCGGGCAGCAGCGTCTGCAGCAGCAGGCCGGTGCTGCCCGCCGTGCCGATGGCGAACCGATGGCTTCCGGCGCGCACCGTGCCGGCGCGGAAGACCAGCTCGGTGGAATTCGGCTCCGCGCCATCGGCGGTGCCGCCGGAAATCTCACAGGCGGCCTTCACACAGGTCAGGTGCTGGCGTTTCAGGCCCGGCTTCCTGCGCGCGCCGCGGATGTGGGTCATCCGGAACGGCGTGCCGGTGACCATGGACAGCGTCAGCGCGGTGCGCAGCATCTGGCCGCCGCCTCCGGTGCCGTCGATGGTGATGGGTTTCATGTGAGAAATACGGTTCGGTTGTTGTGATCAGTCGTCCGCTTCGGCGGCGTCCTTGATGACGAAGCGGGCTTCGAGTTTGGCGACGGTTTCGGCCAGGCCGGCGGCTTCGACGCTGCGCAGGACCTCGGGGAAGTTCTTGTAGGCGTCGGGTGCTTCGTCGAGCGGATACTTCCGGCAGTTGGTGAGGATGTCGGAAGTGTCGAACTCGGCGTCCACCGACTTCTGATCGAGCGCGCGGAAGGCGGCCCGGCGGCCGAGTTGGCGTCCGGCGCCGTGGTTCACCGACCACGCGGTGCGCTCGGCGCCGCCGCGGGCGACCATGACGACCGAGCCGTCGCGCGGGTTTCCGGGCAGCAGGATCGGGTGTCCGGTGGCGGCGAAGGGCGTGTCGTGCAGCGAGAAATGCCCGCCGGGAACCGCGCGGGTCGCGCCCTTGCGGTGGACCCATGCCTTGTTGCCGTCGACGATTTCCTCCCGCGCGATGTTGTGCGAGATGAAATAGACGAGTTTTCCGGTCGTTCCCGGCAGGACTTCATGGAAGGCCTCGAGCACGAGCGCGTTGATGAGCATGTGGTTGACCGTCGCGAAGTTCGCGCCGAGTGACATGTCGTCGATGTAGGCATCGGCCTCGGGCGTCCCGAGCGGCGCATACACGAGCTTCTTGTCACCGGCCGGATACGGCGTGCTCCAGGTCTCGAATTTCCGCTCGAGGTCCTTGAACTGCGCGGTAGCCAGCAGATTTCCGAACCCCCGTGATCCGCAGTGGCTGAGGAAGGAAACGTGCCCGTCTTTCAACCCGAACACATCGGAGGTCTCGCGCATCGACGGACGGTCCGCGACGCGGGTGATCTCGCACTCGCCGAAGTGATTTCCACCACCGTAGGACCCGAGCTGGCCGATCTTGTCGGCGAAGTTCCTGATCCGCTGTTGCGCGAGGATCCATTCGAGGCGTTTGTTGAGCGCGCCGCTGGTGCCGTCGTGTCCGGTGTGGGCGGAGTCCTCGCAGCGGTCGGCCCATTCGGGCGGGATTCCGAGCGCTTGGCAGACGGCTTTGGACGCGCCTTCGGTCACCGCCTTGATGCCGAGATCCTTGTCGACCCTGCGGCCTTTGGCGACGTGGCGTTGTCCCCTCCCCGCCCCGGTCGGGGTGCGTTCGGTGATGGCGTTGATGATCGCGCGCCGGGTACGCTTGTCGGCGATGGCGTCCTCCGGGATGTCCATCTGGAGCAGCGACATCGAGCACTTGATGTCCACTCCGACCGGGCCCGGATAGATATGGGTGGGCGAGACCATCACGCAGCCGATCGGCGCGCCGTAGCCGACGTGGCCGTCCGGGTTGAGCACCGCGTCGGTGACGCCCGGTGCCATGCGGGAGTTGATCATTTGTTGGAGGCACATCCCGTCGAACCCGTCGCGGATGGCGTCGGTGCCGATCACGGTCACGGGTTTGCCCTTGTCTCCGGGGAGCGGGATGAAACCAATGGCTTCGTCAGTCTTGTGGATGGTGTGCATGAGTTTCGGTTTGTTGGTTATCTGTGAAAGGGGGCTGGCGACAAGGGTTGGCGAAACATTTACCCGCTCTACCACTGAGCTACCGGGCCGTCGATGGTGGTCCGGACCGGATTCGAACCGGCGACCTGGTCGTCCTTAACGATGTAGTTTCGCCGGCATTCGCCAGCCATGGGGGTTTTCGCGACAAGGGGTGGATGATCCTGATAACGGCTCTACCACTGAGCTACCCCGCACGAGGCGGGAGCCGGAGTCGAACCGGCGACAAGTGTAATCATCCGGGCATTCGCGAAGAGTCGGTTGTTTTGTTAGGGGGAAAGCCGACAAGGGGTGGAGTGACATTCCGGGAAGTTCCCGGCCGGGAATCGAACCCGGTCAACTGTTGTTGCAGTTTTACCAGTGTAGTCACTCCGGCATTCGGCGTTGATGGATCATGCGCTCATGGCGCGGGGTTTGAGGTGTTCGTTGTCGATTTCCCGGATCCAGCGGTCTTCTCCGGCAGAGCCTGCCGCGAAGGAGGCGATGACTTTGAAGACGGCGTCGCTGAACCCGCCGATGTTGAGGATGTCCTCGCGGTCCGGTGCCTGGCTGGTGGTGTTCGGCACGATGTCGAGGCAGACCAGTTTGGCGTTCGGGTTGCGCTGGCGGATGGCGTTCCACTCGTTGAGCATCCGGGTTCCGTGGCGGCGTCCCGCCCGGGCGTCGATCCACGACTCGTTGTCCGAGACGAAGATGACGAGGTCGGGCGCGATGCGCTGGCGGTTGAGCCGGGCGAGAGGAGCGGAGCAGTTGGTTCCGCCACCGCCGATGGCCGCCAGGCGGCTGGCGTTGGTCATCACCGAGTCGCGCGGGTTGAGGCGGGTTTCCACCACCTCGTTCTCAAAGGGCAGGACCTCGGTCTGGCGGTTGGCGCGCAGGAATGCGGCGGCCACCAGCGCGGCGACATCGATGCAGCGGACTGCCGACGATGCTCCCGGCTGCCAACCGGTCACCGGCCATTGCATGGAACCGGAGACGTCCGGACAGACGACGACTTTTCCGCTGATCTTCGGCACCGCGGACAGGGCGGCCTCCAGCGCATCCTGCAGCGCGTCACGGACCTTGTTAGGCACGTCTTTTCCCGTATTGAGATACGCTGCTAGAAGCTGATAGGGAAACACCCTGGCGCGTCGCACCCGGGCGGGATCCGCGAGTTTCGCGGCGATCCGGTCGACCATCGCCCGGTCGCGGAAGACTCCGTGGCGGGCGAAGGTGTTGAGGTTCATGCGGGTGGTCTGCCAGCTGGCGTTTTCCGCGATTTCCGACCATTCGCGCTGCCCGAGGTTCCGGGCGGTGAGCATCTGGAAGGGAACGGCGGGGATTTCTCCCTGGCGGGAGAGTTTCCATGCTTCGAAGTCGCGCAGGGCCTCGGGCAGGAGGTCGGCGCGGTATGCCCGGCCGAGCAACCAGCCGTAGAAGGCCTCACGGGCATCCGACTGGGGACGTGGGTGGACCATTTTCACGATGTCCGCCAGCGACGGCGCGTTGCCGATCGCGGCGTTGACGAGGTCCCGGTCGGTCGCGTTTTCCAGCCATTGGCGGATCAGGCGTTTCGGGGCGGAGCCGAGCGACTTGCGCCCGGTGACGCCGGAGCGGAGGATCTGCACGAAGGTGCGGAGCATGCGGCCGTTGTCGATGACCTGCGGGAACACCTCGGCGAGGCGGTCGAGATCGCGGGTGGCGAGCACGGCGCAGAGCAGCGCGGGCATGTCCTTCATGAATCCGCGGCGGCGCGAGTAGAGCGCGGTGCGGGCGAGGAAGTCGGTGTCGACTTTGGTGGCGAGCTCGAGCACGCGGTCGAGCTGGGTCCCGGCGTTGGCATAGAAGGTCGGCGTCAGGCAACCGGTGGCGGCGACCCGGGCGAGCGCGGCGCGGTCACCCAGCTTGTAGGCGGGTGCGCCGGCGTCGTTGCGGGTGTTTGCCGGAGTGGCAAGAGGTCCACGACGGGAGCGGAAGAGATTGAGGTTAGCCATGATTCGGATGTCCGCTGTTTGGATCGGACGGGATCTCTATTGGCATGGCGCGTGCCAAGGGCGGCGAACCCCCGGAAGAAACATGGTAACCCAATGGAAACCAGTGAGATAGGAGTGAGGGAATTTTTATCGCGAATTTTCGGTGCTGCGGAGGAATGGCCGGAAACGCGCGAAAATACTCGTAAACTAGCGAAGTGGAGCGTCCTATAGCGCCATGAAGCGCGTGGTGATTGGATTGCTGGGTTCCACGTTGGATCGTGGATTTCAGGTCGACCGTTGGGATCGCTGGCGGCCGACGGTGTCCTTGTTCCAGCATGAGGATTTACTCATCGACCGCTTCGAGCTGCTGGTGGAAAAGCCGTTTCACAAGATTGCGAATCGTGTGGTCGAGGACATTGCGCTGGTTTCGCCGGAGACCGAGGTGCGGATCAACGAGATCCGTTTCGGCCGTGACCCGTGGGATCTGGCGGATGTCTATGGCGCGTTGTACGACTGGGCGCGGGCGTATGCGTTTGACCGCGAGAACGAGGAATACCTGATCCACATCACCACCGGCACGCACATTGCGCAGATCACCTTGTTTTTGCTCAACGAGGCGGGTTTTCTGCCCGGCCGGTTGATCCAGACCTCGCCGCCGCGGGGTGGCAGGCGGCCGGCCGACCACGGACCGGGCAGGTACCAAACGATCGACCTCGATCTGTCGAGGTACGATGCGCTGAGTACCCGCTTTGCGAGGGACTACGAGGAGACCACGGATTTCCTCAAGAGCGGGATTGCCACTAGGTCGGCGGATTTCAACCGGCTGATCGAGCGGATCGAGCAGGTGGCGCTGCGGTCGAAGGCGCCGATTTTGCTGACCGGTCCGACGGGTGCGGGGAAAAGCCAGCTGGCGCGGCGGATTTACGAGCTCCGGTGCCAGCGCGGCGGGCTGGACGGGGAGATGGTGGAGGTGAACTGCGCCACGCTGACGGGAGACACGGCGGCGTCCGCGCTGTTCGGGCATCTGAAAGGGTCGTTCACCGGCGCGCAGAAGAACCGTCCGGGATTGTTGCGGCAGGCGCACAAGGGCTTGTTGTTTCTCGATGAAATCGGCGAGTTGGGGCTCGATGAGCAGGCGATGCTGCTGCGGGCGCTGGAGGACAAGACCTTCCTGCCGGTGGGCGCGGATTCACCGGTGAAGAGCGACTTCCAACTCATCGCCGGGACCAACCGGGAGCTTGGCAAGGCGGTGGCGGACGGGCGATTCCGGGAAGACCTGATGGCGCGCATCCACCTCTGGACTTTCGAGCTGCCCGCGCTGGCGGACCGGCGGGAGGACATCGCGCCGAACCTCGACTACGAGCTGCGCCGGTTTGAGGAAAGCGAGGGACGCCGGGTGAGTTTCAATAAGGAGGCGAAGCAGGCGTTCCTGAGTTTCGCCGAGTCTCCGGACACTCCGTGGCGGGGGAACTTCCGCGACTTCAACGCCGCGATCACCCGGATGGCGACGCTCGCGGAGCGCGGGCGCATCCGCGGGGTGGACGTGGGCGAGGAGATCGAGCGGCTGCGGATGAGCTGGCGCCGGCCGGAATCGGCGCGGGAGGATGCCGTCGACCTGACGGAGGTGCTGGGCGGAGAAGCCGTGGCGGGGATGGATTCCTTCGACCGGGTGCAACTCGCCCACGTCGTCGCCGTTTGCCGGAGCCACAAGACCGCCTCGGCGGCCGGCCGCGCGTTGTTTTCCGAATCGCGCAAGAAGCGCAAGGTCGCCAACGACGCCGACCGGTTGCGCAAGTACCTGGCGAAGTGGGGGCTGTCATTCGCCGATCTGGAGGGGGATTGAGAACGCAGTCCGCGTGGCGGCGGCGGGGCCATGACTGGCATGATCGAGGTGCGGGCGAGTGCCGGAGCCGGACGGGGCGGAGCGGGAGCGAAGGTCCAAGAATATGCTATGTAAATACTCTGATAATGGCGGGTCGAAAGGGGCCCGCGCGGGCTGGAACCGGCGAAGTGTCTGGGGCTGTGCGGGTCAGGTGTTTAATTATGCCGTAATTTCATAAATCTTTAATAAGATCGCATGAAATGCTTGATATCACAGCGATTTTCTGGCATGCTTGGCGTTGCAATGTAGGAATGTCCTTGTCGGGCTGCCCAACAGTTAGCGGGCCGCGGGGTTTTTTCTCTTGTCGCCTCCGCAGCTTTTGTTTTGGTCGCCCATCGCTCGACTTTTTCTTGAGAAAATCCCAAGCATCGGCATGTGAATCGCTACCAGAGCAGGTGCCAATTTTCAAAAAATCATGATATTCGATCACGACTCCCAGCCCGACGGATCTATGGAATCAACGCACATTGACCGCCGTGGTGCCCTCGGCACTCTCAGTTTGGCGGGACTTGGTTTGGTGGCGAGCTCGGCATCCGCCGCAGCGTTTCCATTTCAAAAAAAGCAGTCGGTTCCCAAGGTTTCGGTTCCGGTTTCGGTTCGTGGCGGTCGTTCGGTGATTGGCAGTCTTCCGAGTGACTGGGCAAACCGGAATGGCGCGAGTGCGGATGAGTATTTTCGTTATCTGAGCCGGCTCGGTCTGCGCCGGGTGGATGCGGCTCAGGTGGTGGCGGCCCACGCGAAGAAGAAGGGTTCGGTATGGAACGCGATTCCGCCGAAGCAATGGTGGAAGCGGATGGGCTATACGCTCAAGATCGTCGAGCGGGTGGCGATGGAGATGAATGTTTCCCAAGTGGAGGTGGTATCCGCCTACCGCAGTCCGTCCTACAACGCGCGCTGCGCCGGTGCGAAACCCGGATCGTGGCACAAGGCGAATGCGGCGGTGGACGTCAAGTTTCCGGTGAAGGCCTCCAAGGTGACCGCGACGGCTCGCGAGTTGCGCAATCTCGGATTGTTCAAGGGCGGCGTGGGCGGCTATTGGAGCTTCACCCACATCGACTGCCGCGGCAAAAACGTCGACTGGTGATCGAGGTCCGCGGGACCATCCGGATCGGGGCACGATCCGGTGATTCGGCCGGTGCACCGGCGGTCGATCCTCCGGTGAATGGTGACGGCGGATGGTGGCGTGGATTCGCGGATCGGAGGGCGCGCGAGATGGCGCTTGAAACTTGCCCCCCCAGCCCCTAGTCCGGGGGTCGCATGGATCCGATGCACCCTTACGAGCACTTGACTTTGTTCACCGCCGGCCTGGTGCTGGCCCTCTGGCTGATTGGCAGTCACGCGCTGATGCTGGCCAAGCCTGACGAGGTGCGTGGCTTTCTGAAGAAGTTTTCGAGAAACCAGATGATCGGCCAGGTGTTGCTGGGGATCGGGCTCGCGTGGTCGTGGCTGCTGGTGGCGCCGGAAGGCATGGGAATCGTCAGTTCGCTGGCGATGGACCTCGGTGAATTCAACGGCGCGAAAGGACTGCTCCGCATCATCATCCCGCTGTCGCTGGTGGCGATCACGATCAGTGTGCGGGATTTCCTCGCCGTGCGTGCGCTCGGCCTGCTCGGCCTGTTGGTCGCTGCTCCCCTGCTGGATGCCGCGTTCCTGAAGGATCCGTCGACGCGGCTGCTGGTGCCGATTTACGCCTATGGGCTGCTGACGGCCTCGATGTTCTGGGTGGGAATGCCGTATCTCTTCCGGGATGCGGTGGACTGGGTGACCGCGGACGGCAAGCGCTGGAAGGTGTGCGGGCTGACGGGCCTCGCCTATGGAATGGTCACCCTGCTGTGCGCGCTTGCCTTTTGGCGCGGCTATTGATGCCGCCCGGCCGGGGGGAAAGGTCAGGTCGGGGGGAAAGTCAGGTGACCGGGGCTCAGTAGACCGGAGCTCCCGAGTAGTCGTCGCTGGTGCCCGAGTTTCCGCCGCTGGCTTTGTTGGCCACGTTCTCCATGCCTTCACCGGCGAGGCGCATGTCGCGACCGAGGCCGATGAACGTGTTGCAGGAGGCACTCAACAGTGAGGTGGCAGTGAGTGTGATTAAAAGGATCGTCTTCATCACGCTCTTTGATACTCCATTTCAGGCGACCGACAAGCCATATTGTAAGGAAATCCGTATCAAATACCGGCCAAGTGCCGCTATTTCAATGGTTTGAGGAGAATTTCGTGAGTGACGGGGCGCATGGCCTGTTTCACGGCGGCGAGGTAGAGCGCGCGGGTTTTTTCGCTGAGGGCGAAGGTGAGTTCGAGGTCGGCTTTGCCTTCGGGGCCGTGGACGAGGGATTTGATCTGGCGTGTTTCGTAGGCCTGTTTGGCGGCGATCGCGTTCCACACCTGCTGGAAGGTGGGGACCAGCGGGTGGTCGTGGAAATCCGCGGCGAGCGAGACCCCGCGGGTGAGTTGTTCGGCGGTATATTGGCGGGCATGGGGTCCCCATTGGACCTGGTAGGCGGGTGCTCTGGGCAAGACGACCTTGAGGGTGAGGCGGTTGAAGCGGTCGTCGAAGGGGACCAGCGCGAGGCCGGCGCGGATCGAGTCGTCGTTTGCGGGGTCGCCGGGGCCGGGGCTGAACGGGAGCTTGCTGCTGCGGATGGTGAGTTTGCCGTTCCGGCTGGAGAGGATTTCATGGCCGCCGGTGGCGGTGGCGGATCTGCGGACGTCATGCCAGGTGATGGTGCCGAGGTCGCCGGGCACGCCCATGGCATCGAGAAACGCGTGGGCCATGATCAGGTGGCCGGCCCAGCCGGGGTGCACGCCGTCTTTGCCGGCGACCTTGAAGGAGTCGCCGAATTGTTGTTTGGCGGCGTGGTCGGCGAGCAGCATCGGCTGGTAGATGTCGGCGAAGCCGGAGCGGCCGGCGGCGGCGATGTCCATGGACATGTTGCGGAATTTATTGAGCGCGAGGTTGAGGTCTTTCGGGGATCCGGTGGCGTGGGTGACCCATTTTGGGACGGAGTCGATGATGCCGGGTGAGCCGATGATGAGGTCGCAGCCGTTCTGGGCGAAGAGGTTGGCGGTGGCGGTGAGGTTTTTGTGGAACTCCGCGGCGATTTCCCGGTCGAAGGGCACGTAGCGGAAGTCGTTCATGCCGTAGTGGGTGGTGGCGAGCGTGGGCTTGAAGCGCAGGACGTCGTTGCCCGCGCGCTTGAGAAATCCGCCGGCGGTTTCGCCGCTCCAGCCGAATTGGCGGCACTCGGTCTCGAGCTCGGGCATGCAGGCGGTGAGATAGGCCTCGAGGATCAGCGAGTAGCGTTTTTGTTCGGTGATCGAGTCGCCGCAGATGGCGATGCGCTCGCCTTTGTCGATGCGGAGGCCGGCGGGTTCGGGGGCCGGCGGGAGTTCGTAGGCGGCGAGTTCGGCGGGCAGGCGGACGCGCTCCCGTGCGGCGAGCGGCAGGACCGGAACGAGGGCGAAAAAAACCGCGGGAAGCGCTTTGAACATGCCAAAGCACAACCCGCGGGTGAGGGGTTTGCAAGCTTGTGGGCCTGCGGGAGGGTCAGGCGACGAGCGCCTTGAGGCGGCGGCAGACTTCCTCGACGTTGTCGCGGGAGTTGAAGGCGGAGACGCGGAAGTAGCCTTCGCCGGCGGAGCCGAAACCGGAGCCGGGGGTGACCACCACCTGGGCTTCGTTGAGCATTTTGTCGAACATGCCCCAGGAGTCGACGCCGTCCGGGCAGGCGATCCAGACGTAGGGTGCGTTTTCACCGCCGTAGACCTTGAGGCCGAGGGCGATGGCGGCTTCGCGGAGGAGTTTGGCGTTGCCCATGTAGTGTTCGATGAGGGCGGCGACTTCCTTTTTGCCTTGCGGTGAGAAGACGGCGGCGGCGGCCTTCTGGACCGGGTAGCTGGCGCCGTTGAACTTGGTGCTCTGGCGGCGGTTCCACAGTTGGTGGAGCGGCACGCGCGAGCCGTCGGCGGCCTTGCCGGTGACGGACTTCGGCAGTACGACGTAGCCGCAGCGCACGCCGGTGAAGCCGCCGTTTTTCGAGAACGAGCGGAACTCGATGGCGCAGTCTTTGGCGCCTTCGATTTCGAAGATCGAGCGCGGGATGGCCGGGTCGCTGATGAAGGCCTCGTAGGCGGCGTCGAAGAGGATGACCGAGTCGTTTTCCTTGGCGTATTTGACCCAGGCGGCGAGTTGTTCGCGGGTGGCGGTGGTGCCGGTCGGGTTGTTCGGGTAGCAGAGGTAGATGAGGTCGACTTTTTCCTCCGGGATGGCGGGGGAGAAGTCGTTTTCGGCGTTACACGGGAGGTAGACGAGGCCGGCGTATGCGCCGGATGGGTCGGCGTCGCCGGTGTTGCCGGCCATGACGTTGGTGTCGACGTAGACCGGGTAGACCGGGTCGGTGATGGCGATGGTGTTGCCGGCGCCGAAGATGTCGAGGATGTTGCCGGTGTCGCATTTCGAGCCGTCCGAGATGAAGATTTCGTCGGCGGCGATGCCGAGTTCGGCGTATTGGTTTTCGACGATGGCCTCGCGCAGGAAGGCGTATCCTTGTTCCGGGCCGTAGCCCTTGAAGGTGTCGCGGCAGCCCATTTCATCGACGCCTTCGTGCATGGCTTTGACCACGGAGGGCGGCAGCGGTTCGGTCACGTCGCCGATGCCGCAGCGGATCACGCGGTCCGCCTTGTCGGGGTTTGCTTCGGTGTAGGCTTTGACCCGGCGGGCGATTTCGGGAAACAGGTAACCGGCTTTGAGTTTGAGGAAATTGGAGTTGATCGTGGCCATTGCGGCGGAGATTTAGCGGTGAAATGAGGCGGGCGCAAGTAAAGGTGGCGGCTGGCGGGGGCAGGGCGATCAAGCTAAGGAACCACTCACTCAAGAAGCGCCAATAAGAACCACAGATTCAGACTGATTAGACGGATTTCACTGATTTTTTAAGACCTTTGAGGGTGAAGATCTCCCAACTCGCGAGACCTTCTGAGCACCATGCCTTCCCAGGTAGAGTGCCATCAGTGAGTTCAATGCAATCAGTGGTTCTGCTGCCGAGTTGATCAAGCGTTTCTCCCGAACTTGATCGCCCTGCTGGCGGGGGTGCTGAAAGGTGGCGCTTGATGGGGGTTGATCGGAGGGGGTGGATTGCGAGTGTGCGGTTCGATGCAAATCACCGAACTGGCATTTGTCGGATACCCGGGCACCGATATTCCGGGGCATGGAGGTCGGGAGTGGACCGGGGAACAGCTCGATATTGACTGAGCGGAATTCGCGGGGAGGTTTGAATCATGCGCGGTCGCATGCCATTTCCGATTCCGTTTTCGCCGCTGCTGGTGGTGGCATTGATCGTGAGTTTGCTGGTGCAGACCTGCGTGCGGATGTTTGGCGAAGGCGATCCTGATGCAGGATTCGGGGGTGAGCGGAAAACCGAATCCGCAAGGCCGGCGCACGGCGGGGGAAACTGGGAAACCGGCGGCAAATGAAAGATGGGACGGCGGCGGTTGTTATGCTGTGATTCACGCATTCATGAAAACCCCGACACATTTCATCAAACGCATACGTGCCATCGCGATCACGGCGGTGGCGGCGGTCTGCACCTTGCAAGCGGCCGAGAAACCGAACATCGTCGTCATCCTCTGTGATGATCTGGGATATGGCGATTTGGAGTGTTACGGCCACCCGCACATCAAGACGCCGAACCTGAACCGGATGGCGAACGAGGGCGTGCGGTTCACGGATTTCTACTCGGCGGCGCCGGTTTGTTCGCCGTCGCGGGTGGGCCTGCTCACCGGGCGCAGTCCGAACCGGGCGGGGGTGTATGATTTCATCCCCGGCGGGCGGAACATCTACATGCGCGCGTCCGAGGTGACGATCCCGCATCTCCTGAAGAAGGCGGGCTACGCGACCTGCCTGTCGGGCAAGTGGCATTGCAACGGGAAGTTCAACTCGAAGTCGCAGCCGCAGCCGGATGCCGCCGGGTTCGACCACTGGTTCGCCACGCAGAACAACGCCAGCCCGTCACATGAGAACCCGACGAACTTCGTGCGCAACGGCGAGAAGGTCGGCGCGCTGGAGGGGTTCAGCTGCCAGTTGGTGGCGGACGAGGCGCTGGCATGGCTGACCAAGCAGCAGAAGGAGGATCCCGAGCAGCCGTTTTTCCTCTACGTGGCATTTCACGAACCGCACGAGCCGGTGGCCTCGCCGGAGGAGCTGGTGAAGGAGTATCGCGACGTGGCGCGCAACGAGAACGAAGCCCAGTATTTTGCCAATGTGGCGAACGTCGATGCCGCCGTCGGCAAGCTGACGCAGGGCCTGAAGAAGATGGGTCTCGAGAAGGATACGCTGGTTATTTTCAGCTCCGACAACGGGCCGGAAACCCTGAAACGCTACAACCGGGCGAAGAACTCCTACGGCACGCCGGGACCGCTGCGCGGCATGAAGTTGTGGACGACCGACGCCGGTTTCCGGGTGGCCGGGATCATGCGCTGGCCGGGGAAAATCGAGCCGGGTCAGGTGGTGAAGCACCCGGTGTCCTCGCTGGATTTCCTGCCGACCTTCTGTGAGCTGGCCGGGACCACGCCGCCCGCCGGTCTCGAGCTGGACGGGGCGAATTTCCTGCCGGCGCTGGAGAACCGGGTGCCGTCCCGCGACAAGCCGTTGGTTTGGGTGTTCTACAACGCGCTCAACGAGCGCCGGGTGGCGATGCGCGACGGCGACTGGAAGGTGCTGGCGAAGCTGGACCTGCCGAAATACAACACGGTGACGCAGGAGAATGCGGAACAGGTGGCGGCGGCGACGCTCTCGGACTACCAGATTTTCAAGGTGAGCGAGGACCTTGGCGAGAAGAACGACTTGTCGAAGACGCATCCGGAGCAGTTTTCCGAACTTAAAAAGCGGCTCGAGGTCCGCTATCGTGAGCTGGTGGACGGGTCGCACATTTGGCAAACCGGCAAGTGACAGGAGCAGGCCGTCTTGTTATCTTTCAGCGCGGAAACACCATGAAAACCGCAATTCTTTTGATCATCTGTTTGGGCTCGCTGAGTCCGCTGTTGCCGGGTCAGGACGAGTCTGAACTGACGTCGCACCAGAGGGTGGCGGAGGATTTGCTGATCTCCACGAATTCCCATCAAATCGGCGAGCAGATGTCCGAGCTGATGTTTCAGGCGATGTTCGCCGAGCTTGGCAAGGACGGCGATCGGGAGCTGGTGATGAAGATGAAGCAGGAGTGCGTGGCGTGGTCGGCCAAGGTTTTCAAGTGGGAGGAGATCCGGATGGACATGATCAAGATCTACACGGATGCGTTCACCGAGGACGAGCTGCGCGAGCTGATTGCGTTCTACACCAGCGGCGTTGGCAGAAAGTCGATCAACCTGATGCCGGAGCTGATGCAGAAGGGCGCGATGGTCGGCCAGAAGCGGGCGCTCCTCTATCAGGACGAGCTGAGGCAGCGCATCGAGGACGTGATGGCGGAGCATCTGGAGGCGGCGGATGACGGCAAGGCCGAGAAGCCGGAAGCGGCCGAGTGACCGAACGGGTGACTGCGGTTTGCGGATGCGGTGGAGATTGCTCTGCGGGCGCTGGCGCCAGTGGTGGACGCGGCGCTTTCGCCGTAGGCTTGGCTGATACCGGATTCGAAAAACCTATGGACTTTGTTGTTTTTTGAGACCGGTATGAGTCACTCCGGCTGGAGTTCGAGCACGCCTTTGGCCTTGGGCCAGGCCTTGATGGCCTCGATGACGATCCATGCTTCGAGGGCGAGGGTGGCGATGCCGAAGGCACCGAGCAGGTAGTTCGGGTGCGCGCCGGTGAGCCAGGCGCCGTCGCCGGAGAAGAGCTGCATGACCATGGCGGTGGCGGGCAGGATGAGCATGAAGAGTGCGGGCAGGGCGACGAACCAGACGGGGAGGTTGCGCCGCCACATCCAGAACAGGATGACGAGGAAGGCGAGGCCGCCGAGCAGCTGGTTGGTGGCGCCGAAGAGCGGCCAGAGGATGAGGCCGCCGGTGCCGGGTGCCTTGCCAGGCGCGCCGGGGAGGGCGGCGATCACGCCGGCGATGATGACGGCGAAAATGGTGGCGGCGTGTTTGTTGGCGAGCGGTTTGAGGCCGGTGGCGTGGGCGAGTTCCTGGGTGACGTAGCGCTGGAGGCGGCAGGCGCTGTCGAGCGTGGTGGCGGCGAATGAGGCGACGAAGACGCCCATCAGGGCGATGGCGAACTTTGCGGGCAGGCCGAGCGCCTGGATGAAGTTGCCGGCGCCATCGACGAAGGCGCCGACCTTGGCGGGCAGGCCGCCGGCGGATTGCCAGGTGGCGTAGCGGGCGTGGTAGGCGTCGGCGCCGGTGAGGATGGCGCCGGTTTTTTCGCCATCGATGATTTCCGGGATGCCGAGTCCGAGGCCGGCGGAGCAGGCGAGGATGACGAGCACGGCGAGGAAGCCCTCGGTGAGCATCGAGCCGTAGCCGACGAAGCGGGCGTCGGCTTCGGATTTGAGTTGTTTGGACGAGGTGCCGGACGAGACCAGGCAGTGGAAGCCGGAGATGGCGCCGCAGGCGATGGTGACGAAGAGGAACGGGAAGATCATCGGCGCGCCGGGCGGGGCGTTTGTGCCGAGGCGGATCGGTTCGGCGGCGAGTACGAGTGCTTGTTTTTCCGCACCGGAGCCGAAGCCGAAGAGCGCGGCGGCGACGAGGCCGAGGATGACCAGGGCGAGCGCGGAAAGCAGCTGGAGGGAGTTGATGTAGTCGCGCGGTTGGAGCAGCACCCAGACGGGGAGCACGGAGGCGGCGTAGGAGTAGAGCAGCAGCAGGATGCACCAGGTGAGGTTGGACCACTGGGAGAGGGTGGCGTTGAAGGCGCCGAGCGGTCCCCAGCCGCCGAAGTGCACGGTGAGGTACATCACGCCGAGGGCGAGCAGCGAGGGGATGGTGAGGTCGGCGCCCTTGCGGTGGATGAGCAGGCCGATGACGACGGCGACGGGGATCTGGACGAGGCAGGGGAAGATCGAGGACGGGTACATCCTGAAGACCGCGGCGATGACGAGGCCGAAGATGGCGAGCACGATGGTCAGGGTGAGGAAGAGCACGGACAGGAAGAGGATGCGGGTGCGGGGGGCGAGCATGCGGCCGGAGATGTCGCCGACGGTCTGGCCCTTGCTCCTCATGGAAACGACGAGCGAGCCGAAGTCGTGCACGGCACCGATGAAGATCGAGCCGAAGAGGACCCAGAGCAGGGCGGGGACCCAGCCCCAGATGACGGCGAGGGCGGGGCCGACGATCGGGCCGGTGCCGGCGATGGAGGTGAAGTGGTGGCCGAAGACGACGCCATTGGAGGTGGGGACGAAGTCGTTTCCGTCCTCGAGTTCGATGGAGGGCGGGGTGCGGGTGGGGTCGAGCTGGAAGATCCTGCGGGCGAGCCAGCGGCCGTAGGTGTGGTAGGCCACGAGGTAGAGCACGAGCGACCCGAGGGCGATGATGAGGGTGGTCATGGGGGTTTTTCGGGAGGATGAGGAATGCATGTTTCGGCACCGCTTGTCACGCGTGAAGGAATCGGCGGAGGGGCGGGGCCGGCGGGTGGGCCGGCGGAATCGGCGCGGCCAGCGGGTGGGTTTCCGACTTGCTTCTGGTGCCGGGATGGCGTTTTCTGCGCCCGCATGTCCACACTCCCTACCGCTGACCTCCTGGCGCTCGATACGGATGGCTTGAAAAGCCGCCTGTCGAAACTCAGGAGGTATCTTTGACGTCCCCGCCCTTGAGAATGAAATCAGCACGCTCGAGGAGGCCATGGGTGCCCCCGAGTTTTGGAACGACGCGGAAAAGGCCAAGGGGATCAGCTCCAAGGCGGCGGGTCTGAAGAAGAAGCTCGAGACGTTTCTGGCGTTGGAGAGCCGGGTGTCCGACATTGAGGAGGGCGTTTCCCTGGCCAAGGAGTTTGATGATGCGGAGATGGCCAACGAGGCGCTTGAGAACGCGAAGACGCTGGAAAGCGACATTCGTTCGTTCGAGTTGCTGACGCTGCTGGACAAGCCGAACGATGACGCGGCCTGTTTCCTGGCGATTTCCGCGGGAGCGGGTGGCACGGAAGCGTGCGACTGGGCGCAGATGCTGCACCGGATGTATGTCCGCTGGGCGGAGCGCAAGGGCTTCAGCGTGGAAACGCTCGACTGGCAGGACGGCGACGAGGCGGGTCTGCGCACGGCGACGATCAAGATTTCCGGCGACTATGCCTATGGGTTTTTGAAGAACGAGCGCGGGGTGCACCGCTTGGTGCGGATTTCGCCATTCGACTCGAATGCGAAGCGGCACACGTCGTTTGCCTCGGTGGATGCGACGCCGGAGGTTTCCAACGAGATCAACATCGAGATTCTCGACAAGGACGTGGAGATCACCACCGCGCGATCCGGCGGCAAGGGCGGCCAGAACGTGAACAAGGTGGAGACCGCGGTGATTCTGCGGCATTTGCCGACCGGGATTCTGATCCGCTCGACCTCGGCGCGGACGCAGGGTGCGAACCGCGAGATGGCCTATCAGATTCTCAAGGCGAAGTTGATGACCATCGAGGAGGAGAAGCAGGCCGCGGAGGCCGAGCGCGTGTATGGCGAGAAGGGCGACGTGGCGTGGGGCAACCAGATCCGCTCGTATGTCTTCCAACCGTATCAGAAGGTGCTCGATCTGCGGACCGGCGAGGAAACCGGCAACATCCAGGATGTGATGGACGGGGATTTGGATGCCTTCATCGAAGCCAAGCTGCGCGGCAAGGTCCGCGTGAAGGGCGGCGGGAACGACGACGACGATTGAGGCGGGTCGCGCATTGCGGGCTCCTGCGGATGGGCTCTGGGCGGGAGCGGGACGCTCCCGGAACAACTGGAGCGGGACGCTCCAGCCACGGGGCAGGGAGGCGGACGCCGCGGCGGTGCGTGCGTGCCGGAGGGATGGTCGGTTCTTGGGTAGCGCGGTCTCGATGAGACCGCATGTGATGGGGATGTGAGAGTGCTGTTGATGAGACGCGGGTAGCGCCCTGCGGGCTGGTGGGGGGTCGGCGATTCGGAGATCGCCGCTCCTTGGGGGGAGCGAAAGGAGCGGCGAAACGGGTTCGCCGATGCGGGTGGGGCGTGGGTGCGTGGCGATAGAAGACGGATGGGCTCTGGGCGGGAGCGGGACGCTCCCGGAACAACTGGAGCGGGACGCTCCAGCCACGGGGAGGAAGGTGGACGCCGCGGCGGTGCGCGCGTGCGGGAGGGCAACGGGTGGGTGGGGATTTTGGGTTGGAAGGGGGCGGAGGGGTTGTGCGAGGGTTTGGCATGAAGTGGTTTTCAGGAGTTTGCCGGATCGTTGGGATGGCCGTCGCGGGGGTGGTGGTTTTTGGCGGGGATGCGGGGCTTGAGGCGCGGCAGTGGGTGTTTCCTGGAGTGGAGGAGCCGGTGGAGGCGGAGTTTGTCTCGATGGGCAATGGGTATGTGATTTTGCGGGGGGCGAACGGCAAGAGTTTCGAGCTGCCGCTGGCGAACTTCAGCGAGGCGGACCGGATGTTTGTGAGTCTGCTCGGCGACGGGACTTCCGGGGAGGCGGCGGCGATGCCGCGGTCGGAACGGGTGACGCGGCGGAGCGGCTACCGGCGGGTCCGGGAGGAGGCGGTGGTGGGACGGATGATTTCGCCGGGGGCGGCGTGCGAGTATCACCTGACGGGCGAGGGGGATCCGCTGCGCGGGAGTTCGGTGAATTTCACCCATGAGGACGGCTGGTTGTTTTTCGAGAAGGTGCGGCCGTCGGCAGTGGCGGCGGATTTCCTGAACCGGATGTTGGTGAACGGCAGGGTGGCGGAGCCGGGCGCGAATGTGCGGGTGACGGCGCATGGGCAGGGGACGGTGGTGATTCCGCAGGGGGCGGATTTCCCGGCGCTGAGGCTGTATGACGGTGTCGGCCTGGCGGGGGAGTCCACGGAGCTGAAGTGCCATGTGGCGTATGACGGGGGGAAACTGGGGGCGGCGGGTGGCGGGGCGCGGTCGCTGGTGCTGAAGCGGGGATACATGGCGACGCTGGCCTCGCGGGAGAACGGGATGGGGGTGAGCCGGAACTATGTGGCGCAGGACCACGATGTGGTGGTGCGGGATCTGCCGGAGGGGCTGGCGGGAGAGGTCCGCTTTGTGAGGGTGTTTCCGTGGCGGTGGACGAGCAAGAAGGGGATCGCGGGGAACCTCCACGAGAAGCTCAATGTCGGGTGGTTTTACAACTGGAACCTGAACCGGAGTTCGACGCCGGAGCTCGAGTATGTGCCGATCAAACAGAAGCGCCATTGGCCGGGAATGAATCAGGACTGGCGGGAGCGGGGGGCGGTTCATTTGTTGGGGTTCAACGAACCGGACAAGAAGAAGCAGGCGAACATGACGGTGGATGCGGCGATCAAGGCATGGCCGGAGCTGCAGAAGACCGGGTTGCGGCTGGGGTCGCCGTCGACGTCCGACGGTGGGCTGGACTGGCTCTACAAGTTCATGGAGCGGGCGGACCGGGAGGGTCTGCGGGTGGATTTTGTGGCGGTGCATTATTACCGGGCGGTTCCGGACCCGGGGAATGGGGCGCTGGCGGCGGAGCGGATGCGGCGGTTTCTGGAGCAGGTCCACGAGCGGACGGGGCGGCCGATCTGGGTGACGGAGTGGAACAATGGCGCGAACTGGACGAAGGATCCGGATCCGAACCCGAAGCAACAGAAGGAGGCGGTGGAGGCGATGATCGAGATGATGGACAAGGCGCCGTTTGTGGAACGCTACGCGCTTTTCAACTGGGTGGAGAAGTGCCGTGAGCTGGTGAGCGGGGATGGCTCGCTGACGCCGGCGGGGGAGGCTTACCGGGACTGGGTTTCGCCGGTGTCTTTCGTTCAGCCGTAGGGGGAGCCGGGAGCCGCGGGCGGGCGCGGGCGTGGGCCTGGATCAGGGGTTGATGTCGCGGATCCGGATCAGGCGTTCCGGTTGGCCCGGGTGGTGGTGGAGGGGTTTGCTGTCCAGCGACAATTAGAAATTCCCTCAGCGACAATTAAAACTGACCACCGACGACAATTACTCTCATAGCGGTTTGGGGGTGGATTTGAGAGCGCGGGGTTCCGGCGGAGGGAGGG